>DASQHP010000001.1:0-10661 GCA_035632035.1 Thermoplasmata archaeon
GGGCGTCCTCGTTTGGTTCGGGTCGGATCGTTCGTGAGTGCGGTGCCCCGCTAGCGGGGGGTCCTTTCCAACCTACGGACGGAAGCGCGAAGGGCGACGTCGCCCGAGAACGAAGACCGCTGCGGTCGCCGCTACGCCGGCCACGATTCCAACCCCGACATACTCCGCGACCTCCACCGTCGTGGGGCCGGAGGACACGGATGGTGCAGCTTCGGTCCCGGGGGGTGACTGCACGGTGAGGGTCACGGTCGAGCCGGCCCCTGCGCCCGCCGAATCGGTGACCCGGAGCGTGACGGTGTACGTTCCCGGCGTAGAGGTCCGACACGGAAGGATGGGGAGGGGAAGGGAAAGACACCCGGGTGGGAGCCCCGTGTATACGTAGGTGAGCGGGGACACACCGCCCGTGGTGAGCGCGGCGAAGAGAGTGAAGTTCCCCGGCCCCACGACAGCCGGGTACACCACGAACCCGATGAGAGCCAAGGGTGCCGGTGGGGGAGCCATGACCAGCAGCAGCGTGGCGGCCGAGCTGGCGAGCCCGTCGGCGCCATGGCCCGTGCCCGACGGGGTGAACGCCCCGGCGACCGCGGGCGTGCAGTTCACCACCGCCGCGTTGGCCGTCGCGCAACCGGGCGGCAGGCCGGAATAGTTGTACGAGAGCGGGAGAGCGCCCCCGGTGGTGAGAACGTAGAAGGTCGTGGGGCTGCCGAGAGTCACGTTGTTCGGGGAGGCGAAGAAGTCGGTGATCTGGGGAGCGGTGCCTGTGGCGTTCGATACGGTCAACGGGGTGGTGGCATTGGTGGAGGCGCCCACCGCATCCTGGGCGATCACGACGGGCGTGTAGGTGCCGGCCCGGGTCGGAGTGCACGTGAAGGGGGTCTGGCTCGCATAGGCACACCCGGGCGGAAGACCGAGGAAGGAGACCAGGAACGGCGGTGTCCCGCCCTCGAAGATCCAGCTGAAGGTCGTGGTGGCGCCCACTCGAACGGTGGCCGGGTTCGCCGAGAAGTTAACGACGGTGGGCCCGGGCGAGACGCTGAGATTCACCACCCCCGTCCCGTTCAGCCGGCTCCCGACGTTCGTGGCCGTGAACAGGATGACGAAGTTACCGGACCCGTTCGGAGTGCAATGGAGGAGGGTGGTGTCGGCCGTCGAGCACCCGGGCGGGAGCCCCGACCAGTTGTAGGCGAGGGTTCCAGTTCCCGAGACGTTCGCCCGGAGGGCGACCGAATGATTCACGTCCGTGGCCGGGGGCGTCGCACTGACCGAGTGCACCGTGGGGCCGGATCCTGGGGCGAGCTGGGCGAATTCGCCCTCGCCGGGAGAGCCCACCGCCATGTGACCACCGACACCCCCCGCGGCCGTCATCACCAGGAGGGTGAGCACCGTTCCCAGCACGCCGGCGGCCGCGAAGCGGACCCGCGGAAGGGCTCGAAGATCGCTCATGGGGGAAACCGAGCAGCCCATTCCGGTACTTGAGGGTAGAAGCGCCCGTCCGCCCGGATTCCGCGGGCGACCCGCGGAATCGGGTCCGGGATGCGGTTGCCGGGATTCGAACCCGGGTAGGTAGCTTGGGAAGCTACCGTCCTAACCACTAGACCACAACCGCGCGCGGAGGGGGGAGTCGGGTCGGCCTATCAGCTTTGTGCGAATCTGTCCCGCTCTAGAGGAGAAGCCCCACGGATTCGGCGGGAATGGCGGGTGCCGCGGCGATGAGGTCGGCGTTGCTGATGAGCCGTTCCACCGCCTCCGCGACGAAGCCCCCTTCCCGGAGCACCTTGCGGGCCCGGGCCATGTCGTCCGTGGAGAGGCCGACCAGGCTCTGGGCCCCCTCCTTGGCGACCAGGATCGCCACGCTCACGACGTTCACGTTCGCGGAGGCGAGCGCATCCAGCACCTTGAGGAAGCTTCCCGCCCGGTCCTCGAGACGGACGGCGATGAGCTCCTGGGTCTCCACCGCATACCCCGCCTCCTCCAGGAGCCGCCGGGCCTTCGTGGGGTCGCTCACCACGAGCCGGACCCGGCCCCGGGTTCGGGTGGAGTCGACCGAGATCGCCGCGAGGTTGATCTGCTCGCGGGCCAGGATGCGGGCGACGCGGACCAGGGCGCCGGGGCGATTGGGCAGCTGGAGGGAGAGTTCCTTGAGGGTCATGGAGGTCGACGGCCGTTCCGAGACGTGGCGGACCTAAAGGCTAGCGGCCGACTCGAACGAGACGCGAAATAACTGCGCACGTATTTATACCGGGAGCCGGCCTAAATCTCACTGCCCAGGGCCACCTCGAGTCCGGGGCGCGTCCACGGCATGGAGCGGTTGAGCGGTCGCAATGGCGGACGTGGCTATCGACGGCGACGCTTCCGCCGCAGCCGTCGGGCGGTCGTCTCCGTCGTGGGGACGCTGCTCGCGCTGCTCGTCTTCTTCGCGCTCTTCGGGATCTTCATCACCCAGTACCTTCCGCTCTGGATGATCGACAACGAGTCGGCGTTCACCGCCCAGGCCCAGGCCTCGATGGCGAACCTGAAATCGAACGTCGATCTCCAGCTTGCGCTCGGCAACCCCCCCTCGTACTCGACGCCGTTCACCCTGACCTCCGCGGGCGTCCCGCTCCTCGCCCAGCCGACGTCGGGAACCCTCAACTTCATCCCCAACCAGGCCGGGGTCTTCGCCAACGTCTCGATGACGGTCGGCCCCGGCGGGAGCGGGCCGCTCTACCGCAACGATTCCCTCGGCGCCCTCCAGATGACGCTCCCCAACCGCTACTTCTCGCCGCAGATCTTCGAGCTCGAGGACGACGCCGTCATCCAGAGCCAGTCGGACACGTCGCAGATCGTCGCCTTCCCGCCGCCCCTCACGCTGAACACCACGGGCACCCAGGTCGGGGTCAGCCTCTCCCTCGTCCAGCTCATCGGCAACGCGACGCAGGCGATCGGCGCGGGGACCCAGGAGGTCTCCTCCCACTTCCTGTTCAGCCAGGCGTTCACGAGCTCGGGGCCGGTCGGTGGCGGGACCTTCAACGGCGACTTCCGCCTCGGGACCCACTTCCCCTGCGCGTGGTCGAACTTCCTGTTCAACACGCTCAACCGCTCCGGGGTCTCCCCGACGCACTACGTCCTGACGCCCAGCACGTGCACGGCGTCGAACGGCGTGGCCCATATCGTGGACCTCCGGTTCGTCAACATCGCGTCGTTCACGCTCATCCTCGGCACCTTCTCCATCGTGGTGGGTGTGGGAGTGGGGTAGCGAGACCATGAGCACCGAATCGTTCCGCGTGAAGATCCCCAAGCACCCGAGCCCGGGGTCGAACCCGCTCATCGCTCAGGGGTCGGAGACGGGCGAGGAGCCGACCGACGTCCCCGGGACGTTCATCACCGCCATGCCGCCGCTCGCGGAGGCGGAGATGAAGGAGCTCGAGGTCACCGCGATCAACCCGCCGTACTCCTACGCGCGGATCAGCTACAACGACCGGAGCAAGGAGTACCTCTACGAGGTCATCGAGCCGCAGCTCTCCCGGCACGAGCGCGAGCTGGTGAGCCACCTCAAGGAAACCCTCACGAAGATCATGGGTGCCGAGGTCGGCACCCTCTCCGCGAGCGACAAGCGGACGTACCTGCGCGGGGAGGTCGAGCAGTACCTGAGGACCCGCCAGATCTCCCTCTCCCCGCTCTCGACGGAGCGGATCGTCTACTACATCGTCCGCGACTTCGTCGGATACGGCCCCGTGGACGCCCTCATCCTGGACCCCCGGGTCGAGGACGTGAGCTGCGACGGCGTCGAGGTCCCCTTGTTCGTCTTCCACGGGAAGTTCGAGTCGGTCAAGACGAACATCTCCTTCGAGGACGAGGATTCGCTGAACTCGTTCATCGTCGCCCTTGGCCAGCGCTGCGGAAAGGCGGTCTCCGTCTCCAACCCCATCCTGGACGGCACCACGCCCGAGGGGCACCGGGTCCAGGCGACGTACTCGCGCGAGGTCACGACCCGCGGTGCGAGCTTCACCATCCGGCGGTTCAAGGAGCGGCCGTTCACGCCCGTCGACCTCGTGACGACGGGCAGCGCGAGCGAGCAGATGATCGCCTACTTCTGGCTCGCGGCCGAGCAGGGCGAGTCCCTCATCATCTGCGGCGGCCCCGCCGCCGGCAAGACCAGCACCCTCAACGCCATCGCGCTGTTCATCCCCCCGACCTCGAAGATCGTCTCCATCGAGGACACGCGGGAGGTGAACCTCCCCCACGAGAACTGGATCCCCGGCGCCACCCGCAGCGGGACCGGCGACCGCGGACCGGACGGGAAGGCGGCCGGAGAGGTCGACATGTTCGACCTGGTCCGCGCGGCCCTGCGGCAGCGGCCGAACTACATCATCGTGGGAGAGGTCCGCGGCAAGGAGACGTACACGATGTTCCAGGCGATGGCGACGGGCCACACCACCTACTCGACGATGCACGCGGACAGCGTGAAGTCGATGGTGAACCGGCTCGAGAACCCGCCCATCAACACCCCGCGCATCCTGTTGAGCGCGCTCAACAACGTGATCATCCAGGTCCAGGCGCGCACCGACAAGGGCGTCGTCCGACGGCTGAAGCAGGTCCTCGAGATCGTGGGGTTCGAGCCCGAGACGAACGAGCTCATCACGAACACGGTCTACGAGTGGGACCCGTCCACGGACAAGTTCGTGTTCAAGGGCCACTCGTTCCTGTTCGACAAGATCATGGAACTCAAGAACTACACCCACGAGGAGATGGACGCGGAGTTCAACCGTCGCGCGACGGTGATCCGCTACCTGGTCGACCGCCAGATCAGCGACCACCGCCAGCTCTGGCGGCTCGTGACGGCCTACTACAAGGACCCGCAAGAGGTCATGGCGCGGATCCAGGCCGCGGCGCCGGCGACCCCCGCGAGCGTTCCGGCCCAGCAGCCGGTCGGAGGCGCCCCGTAGATGGCGAGCGTGACCCGCGCGGCCCGGCCCGCCGCTTCCGTCAGCGCGCCCGTGGTCGCGCGCCCCGTGCGCGTGAAGCGCGGCGAGCAGCCAACCCACTCGCCGCTCTCCGGCTTCCAGATGTGGGCCTGGCGGACCTTCCGCGAGCGCGTGACGCGGCTCCCGCCCGACCCCCTCCTCGACGAGAACCTCGTGAAGGCGCACCGCCGCATCCGTCCTGATGAGTATCTCGCGGAGGCGTACGCCGTTCGCCTGTTCGCGGCCATCCTCCTCCCGATCATCGTGATCGTGGTCTCCGTGGCGTTCCTCGGCTCGACCCTCTCCTCGCTGTTCCCGGCCGGGCTCTTCCCGGGCGGGACCCTGCTCTCCAGCATCCTCCCGGGGCTCATCGTGGCGATCCCGCTCGCGATCCTGGCCTTCCTCGTCGGCTGGTTCGTGGTCTACGGGCTCTTCAAGAGCCTGCCGGGGTCGGCGGCGAAGTCCCGGGGCCGGGACATCGACCGGCGGATCAGCCCCGCCATGAGCTTCGTCTCGGCGATGGCGAGCGCGGACGTCAACATCGACCAGATCTTCCACGAGCTCGCCCGGCAGAAGATCTACGGCCAGGTCGCGGAGGAAGCGGCGTGGATCACCCGCGACACCGAGCTCCTCGGGGTCGACATCCTGACGGCGATCAAGAACGGGGCGGCCCGCACCCCGTCGAAGCGGTTCCAGGACTTCCTGCAGGGCGTCGTCACGACCGCCACCTCGGGTGGCCAGCTGAAACCCTACTTCCTCACGAAGGCCGAGCAGTACGAGCGCGAGAACAAGCTCGAGATGCTCCAGCGCGTCGAGACGATGGGTCTCCTTGCGGAGACGTTCGTCACCGTCGTGGTCGCGTTCCCGCTCTTCCTCGTGATCATCATCGCGATCTTCGCCATCATCGGCGGCGGTGGCCAGACGATGATCACCGTGCTGTGGGGGATCGTCGCGGGGATGATCCCGGTCGCCCAGTTCGGGTTCATCTATTTCATGTACATGCTCGCGCAGGAGATGTGAGATGGCGACGGCGAACGCCCCCATCTCGTCCAACGTCGGGCGCACGGTCGTCGGCGCCAAGATCGGCGTCGGGCCCCAGCGCGCCGAGCTTCCGCTCCCGATGATCGGGCTCTACGCGGGGCTCGCGGTCGGGGTCGTCCTGTTCATCGTCGCGGGACTCCTCTTTGCGGGCGCCCTCGACCTCCAGATCCGGCCCGGCGAGGGAACCGGCCTCAACCCGATGCTGGACTTCATGGTCCTCGGGATGATCGCCATCCTGGCGCCGTACGGGTTCCTCCAGAGCGCGAAGGAGCGGCGCATCGAGCGGATCGAGGACCGGCTCCCCGACTTCCTGCGCGACGTCGCGGAGGCGGGCCGGTTCGGCATGACGCTCCCCGACGCGATCGTGGTGGCGAGCCGCGGCCGCTACGGTCTCCTCACCGAGGAGATCAAGAAGATGGCGAGCCAGCTCGAGTGGGGCGTCCCGGTCGCCACGGCGCTCCGCCTCTTCGAGGAGCGGGTCCCCACGCCGCTCGTGAAGCGCGTCGTCTCCATCATCACCCGCGCCAATGAGGCGGGCGGGAACGTCGCCGACGTCCTGAGCATGGTCGCCCACGACACCCGGGAAGCCCAGCTCTCCCTCAAGTCGCGGCAGATCTCGATGCTCACCTACGTGACGGTCATCTACATCGCGTTCTTCGTCTTCCTCGTCACGATCTACATCATGGCGGCGGTGTTCCTGCCGCAGATGGTGACGGCCGGCCAGGGGATCGCCTCGAGCGGTCTCTCGACCGGCGGCGCGGTCAGTTTGCAGTTCAGCTACGTGCCGGTCCTCTTCGTCGCCTTCCTGGTCGCGGTCATCGTCCACGCGGTGGGCGACGGCATCATGGCCGGCGTCCTGTTCAACGGGCGGATCGCCGAGGGGATGCAGCACGCGACGATCATGCTCATCGCGGGCTGGGCGATCATGCGGTTCGTGGTCCCCACGCTCTCGTAGGAGGAACGATGGCAGGCGAAGCACTGGAATCTCCGACGGATGCGGGTGACACCACTCTCGTGAGCCGCCGCGAACGCTCCCGCGTCTTCTTCCCCCCGTGGCTGCGCATCGGCGCGGCGTTGAGGAAGGGGATCCACGAGCCCCGGGCCGTGAAGCTCGCCCGCCTCGGCGTGTCGAGCGAAGGGAAGGAGGGCGAGGTCACCCCGGTCCCGGTGATCACCGACCCCAACCTCCAGGTCCTCGAGCTGGCGCCGATCCGGGAGAACTTCTCGTTCGTCCGCATCACCTACCACAACACCCGCAACGAGTACCTCTACGAGGTCATCGAGCCGCCCCTCTCCGCGATCGAGCGGGAGATCCTGAACCGGCTGCGGGTCGCGCTGATCGCGATGTTCGAGCCCCTTCCCGAGCTCGACAACTTGAGCCGCCGGCGCGAGCTGCGCCGGATGGTCGACGACCTGTTCCAGGACTGGGAGATCTCGCCCAGCCCCACGACCAAGGGCCGCCTCGTCTACTACCTCGAGCGGGATTTCATCGGCTACGGGATCGTGGACGTCCCCATGACCGACAGCGAGGTGGAGGACATCTCGTGCGACGGGGTCGGCATCCCGCTCTACATCTACCACCGCAAGTACGGCTCGATCCGCTCGAACCTCAAGTTCACGGACTCGACCGAACTGGACGACTACGTCGTCTGGCTCGCCCAGCGCTCGGGAAAGCACATCTCGGTCGCGAGCCCCATGCTGGACGCGACCATCCCGGACGGCTCGCGTCTCCAGGCGACCCTGGGAACGCACGTCACGAAGCGGGGGAGCTCGTTCACCGTCCGGCGGTTCCGGGACAACCCGTTCACGCCGGTCGACCTCCTCAAGTTCAAGACGATGAGCCCCGAGATGATGGCGTACCTCTGGATCGCCATCGAGAGCGGGCAATCGATGATGGTCTGCGGGGGCACGGCCTCCGGGAAGACGACCACCCTGAACGCGGTCCTCCTGTTCATCCCGCCCCAGATGAAGATCGTCAGCATCGAGGACACGCGCGAGCTCAACCTCCCCCACGAGAACTGGGTCCCGTCGCTGACGCGTGCCGGGTTCGGTGCGAAGAACGTCGTGAGCGGGAAGGCGCCGGGGGAGATCGACATGTTCGATCTCCTCGCCGCCGCCCTCCGCCAGCGCCCCCAGTACCTGATGGTCGGGGAGGTGCGAGGCGCCGAGGCGTTCATCGTCTTCCAGGCGATGGCGACGGGAAAGACATGCTACACGACGTTCCACGCGGAGAGCGTCTCCGCGATGGTCCACCGGATGGAGAACCCCCCCATCACCCTCCCGCGCTCCCTGGTGAGCGCGCTCAACCTGGTCCTCCTCCAGCGGCAGGTGAAGGTGGGGTCGAAGATGACCCGCCGGGTCCAGTCGCTGACGGAGATCGTGGGGCTCGACCCCGAGACGAACGAGCTCATCACGAACTCGGTCTACTCGTGGAACCCGTCCGACGACACCTTCCTGTTCAGCGGCCACTCGTACATCTACGAGCGGGTCGCGATCATGAAGAACCTCACGATGCGCGAGATGGAGCGCGAGGTCCGCCAGCGGGTCGAGATGCTGGAGTACCTCCGGCTGCTCGAGTCCCAGGCGACCCGGCAGAAGCCGTTCACGCACCGGGACGTCGGTCGGCTCGTCTCGTTCTACTACAAGGAGCCCGCGGCCGCGCTCAAGGAAGCGCGGACGGAGCTCGAGCGGTCGAAGGCGGTCCGTCCGGCCGCGTGAGCGAGTCCGGAACGCCGGCCCCGTTCTTCGAGGGGACCGGCGCCGGTGGGTCGCCTGTCGGACTGTATGCCGGGGACTGCGTCGAGCTCCTACCCCGCCTCGTGTCACCGGGGTCCGTCGACGTCGTCGTGACCTCTCCGCCCTACAACCTGGGGGTCGCGTACGGGGCCTACGACGACCGCCGCCCGCGGGAGGAGTACCTCACCTGGGTCGGACGCTTCGCCCGGGTCATCCGGTCGGCCCTCGCGGACGACGGGTCGTTCTTCCTCAACGTCGCCGGCTCTCCGAAGGACCCGTGGCTACCCTGGGACGTGGCGCGGGCCGTGGGCGAGGTCTTCCAGCTCCAGAATGTGATCCACTGGGTGAAGTCGATCGCCATCGACCCGGCCTCGGCGGGCCGCGCGCACGGCCTCACACGACCGCTCGTGCTCGGCCACTATAAGCCGCTCAAGTCCGAGCGGTACCTTCACGGGGCCCACGAGTACATCTTCCACTTCACGCCGACCGGCTCGGTGCGGCTCGATCGCCGGGCCGCCGGGGTCCCGTACCAGGACAAGTCGAACATCCGGCGCTGGAAGGGGGCCGGCGAGGATCGACGGTGCCGGGGGAACACCTGGTTCCTACCGTACCAGACGATCCAGTGGTCCCGACGCGACCGGCCCCATCCGGCGAGCTTCCCACCGGAGCTCCCCGAGCGATGCTTCCGGCTCCACGGCGTTCCGCGGATCCGCCTCGCCGTCGACCCGTTCGTCGGGATCGGCAGCTCCGCGGTCGCCGCGTCGCGCCTCGGTGTGCCGTTCATCGGGATCGACCTCGACCCGGTGTACCTCTCGGCCGCTCGTCAACGGCTCTCGACGCCCCCCGACGCCCCGGCTGTCGCCGGGGCGACACGCCCACGTCCCTCCCGACGGACTCGCACGCGGAGAATTAAGTAGCCCGGCGCTGGATTCCCTCCCGGCCACAATTCGGAACCGACCTTGGAGACTCCGCCCGAATCGTTGGGACCGTTCGTCGCCGACCCCGTCCGCGGGCCGGAGGAATCCGTCCCCGACGCCCAGGAGCGGGAGACGGTCCGGTTCCTGCGTCGAGAGGTTCTCCCCGCCCTGCGACGAGCGAACCGGAGCGCGCTGCTGCGTCCGGTCGAGCGCGTGGTCGCGACCGGGCACGTGTCGGGATTGGGCCGCCTCCCCGAGCGGACGCGGCGCGAGTTCCTCGAGTACCTGGAGACCGGAGTCCCGAGGGCCCGCCAATACCCGCGCGCGCTGGTCGCGCTCACGTCGACAGTGGCCCAGCTTCCCGCCCCCCACGGGGGTCGGGAGCGCCGGCTCGCCTCGCCCGCGCGCTAGGATCGCTCCAGCGTCGCCGTCAGGCAGTGGGCGCCCCCGAAGGCCCCCGTCAGGTTCTCGAGACCGACCCGGATCGTGTTGAGCCCCAGCTCGCGCGCCTCCGGCTTGTTCGGGAAGAAGCCCCCGTCGGCCCGCAACTGGCCGAACTCCCGCGCGGCCCTCAGGTAGAGCCGGGAGTACCGGCTCGGCTGGCGCTCCGCGGCGCCCCGGAGGTTCGCGAGCACCTGCTCCGCGTTCCGCGCCACGTCGGGCACGAGGAGCGTCCGGTCGCGCACGGTGAGGAAGTTGGTGGCGTAGCAGAGCTGCTCCAGCGTGGAGATCCCGATCACACGGAAACCGTGGGCCTTTTCGAGGTAGTCCAGGAGGCGGGTCTCATGGGACCGCCGGTACACGCCGGAATCCCGCAGGTAGACCTCGACCCGCGCGGCCTTCAACATCTCCCGGTAGCCGACGGCAATCCCGTCCCCGGGGAAGTTGAGGTACGTGTCGAGGTGCATGTTCACCATCGGGTCCGGCCGGTCCAGGAGGGGATGCCGGGGCTGGTGGACCACACCTACCTCGGGCACGCTGACGCCGCGCTCGAGGAACTCCTGCACACCCCGCGCGTTGGTGC
>DASQHP010000002.1:0-5947 GCA_035632035.1 Thermoplasmata archaeon
AACCTGACGGGATTCTTCGGGAACCTTACTGGCGGAACCTGCCCCTGCGCCTACACGTGGAACTTCGGCGACGGGCTCTGGAGCACGTTCCCCGCCCCCGCCCACCGCTTTGCGGCGTCCGGGACGTACTCGGTGAATCTCTGGGTGAACGATTCGGCCGGCGCCTCCTCCCACGCCATGACGACCATCCAGGTGTCGTCCGCGCCCGGGAGCGGGGCGTCGGTTACCGGGTCGAGCGCGGTTCCCCTCTGGTTCTGGGGCGGTGTGGGAGCGGTCGTGATCGGGGTCGTCGTGGGCTCCCTCCTCCTGATGCGCGCGCGTCGCGGCGCCTGAGAGTAGAGGGCCGCCCGCGGCGGCCGAGTCCCCGTTTCAGAAGTCTCTCGGCGGGACGAGGTCGAGCACCGTCCGCTTCCGGGATTTCGCGTGGTACTCCTCCCACAGCGCCCGGACGTCCTCCTCGGGGATCCCCTGCGTGTAGACGGGGGACACGAGCGGAGCCGCCTCCTCGACCTGGATGAGCACCACGGAACGGATCCGGCGGACGTCGGCGCCCTCGTCGCGGTACATCTCGAGGACCTTCCAGTAGGTCACGCCGGCGTGCAGGACGCTCCCGGTCCCGCGGAACCGGAATCCCTTGCGCGCGAACGGGTCGACCACGTTGACCTCCGTCCGGGGGTTCTGGGCGAGGTTCTGGACCGTGTGCGGCGACTCGATGTCCGCGAAGACGAGATGCTCGCCATCCAGGACCGTCTGGGATCCCTTGGGGGAGACGTAGGGGAACCCTTCCGGGGAGATCGTGGCGACGTAACCGAGCCGCTGTTCGCGGACCACCCGCTGCATCTCTTCGGTGAGCACCGGCATCGTTCGGAACTGGTGGGAGGGGGTTCTTGGACCTTGCGCCGCCTGCCGCAGGCTCCGGCAGGGCTTCTCGTCGGGTGTACTGGGGTTAGACCCAGTGGATGGCCACCGCTCCCTCGCGGGAGACGATCGGAGAGAAGGCGGTTCCGGTGCCCGAGTAGAACTTCGAGAACCACTCGTAGAGGTGGAGCCGCATGTCCTGCAGGTAGACGATGAACCCTTCCATGGCCATGAGGAGGACGTTGAGGAACGCCGCCAGGGCGACGCCGACCCAGCCGAAGGCGAGCACTCCGGCGACCAGCCCTCCCAGCAATGTGTTCGTGATCAGAAGCGCGGCGAGCCGGATGTAGCTCAGGGTGTTCATCACGAACTCGACGGGGCGCGCCACGGCCTCCATGAGCCCATCGCGCAGCTGCCGCAGGGCGCGACGGACGCTCCCGCTGCGATAGTACCGGACCATGGCCGGACCGGTGACGAGGACCGCGAAGCTGCCGATGATCAACGGGAGAGTGACCGCGGCCACGTCGCCCACGGGGAGGGACAACCCCAGGAACTCCCGGAAGAACGGGGTCGGAGCGGCCGAGATGAAGAGGACCTGGGGCCGGAGCCCCGTACCCAGCACCGCGAGACCGAACGGGACGAGGCTCGCGTAGAGGACGAGTGTCGGCGCGCCCTTGACCGCCGCCTCCGCATAGTCGCCCGACCTCAACTGGTTCACGATCGCGATGGCGTAGGCGCTCGACAGGTGGAACGTGCCGATGAGGATCGCGAACTCGATCAAGAGGGGAATGTAGCTCAGCGTCAGCGTGGCGTTGAAGGCAGGGTGGATGGCGAAGTACCCGCTCAGCGGAGTGGAAAAGGTGACCCCGAAGAAGACCCCGCGGGCGACCCCGACGGCGGCACAAACCACTCCGAAGACCATCAGGAGCTGCCCCCAGTAGGCGTAGCGGGTCCGTGCGGCCAGGTACGCGCCGACCGCCAGGAGGGTGATCCCGTGGCCGAGGTCGCCGAACATGATGGCGAAGAAGACGGGGAAGACGAGGGCGATGATCGGGGTCGGGTCGATCTCGCTGTAGCGGGGGATCCCCCGCTGGAGGGTGAATCGCTCGAAGAGGGAGATCACGCGGGGGTTGACGAGCAGCGTGGGGACGTACGGGTCCTCCCGCTGGCGTCGGACGACGGGGACCTCGGCCACCAGGAACGGACCTAGGAGCGAACGGAACCGGTCCCGTGCGTCCGTCGGGATGTACCCCTCGATGGAGACCGCCCGGTCATCGGCGGGGAGGACGAGGAGGCGCTCCATGGCATGGAACAGGGTGAGGCTCGCCGACTGGATCTGCCGGAGCATGCCCGCGAACGTGCGACGGTCCTCGGTCGACCGCAGGAGAGGTATGTTGCGGTCGAGGACCTCGAGGTCCTCTTCGAACTCGCGGAGCAGCTCGTCCACGTCGTGGGCCGTGAACTCGGCCGGCGGGGAGCGCGGCAGGTCGACGCCATCAAAGGCCGGCGACGCGAGGAGCTCGGTCGCCCAGCCGTAGGTGGACTGGGCCCGGGAGCTGAGGAGGACGATGCTGATGTCCTGGAGAAGCCCCTCCCGTCGGGAGGGGTGGAACCGCTCGAACTCGATGAGGCGCGCGATCAGGACGCCCAGCTCGGCCGGGGGAGCCCGGACGGTCACTTTCGTGAGTCGTGCGACGGCCATCGGGACGCCGAACCGCCCTCACCGCACCACGAGGACGGCGCATGCGGCGTACTCCACGAGCGCGCTCGCGACGCTGCCGACCAGGATACGGCGCGACGGCGTCTGCCCTCGGGTCCCGGTAACGATGAGGTCCGCCCCGACCGTCTCGGCGTAGCCGAGCACGGCGTCCACGACCGAGTAGGCTCCCACCACGACGTCCGTCTTCAGGCGGACCCCGCGCTGCGCCGACATCGTCTCGATCGTTTTCATCCAGGGCCGCGCGGACCGACGGGCCCGGTCGTAGTAGTCGGCGAGCTCCCCGGCGACCTCGGCTACCGGGGACGGAACCACGTGGAGCGCAATGAGCTCGGCCGCATCCTGCTTCGCGAGCCGCACGGCATGCTCGGCCGCGCGCAGGGAAACGGACGAACCGTCGACCGCGACGATGATCCGGTGGAACACTTCCTCCGAGGGCACGGTCGATGTTCTCAGGGAGGCGGGAGGGGTTATAGCTATGGACCGCGGCGCGAGGCGGAGCGGCCTGGGGTCGTTCCCCTTCGGCGGGGGCGCGAGGAGATTCGTCTCCCCGGGCCCCCGCACCGGAGGTAGTCGCGGAAGGTGAGTCACCCTTCTTAACCCGGACCGCGCGTCCGCCGCCGTGGAGCGCAATCTCCGCCTGCTCGGGGTGGGGATGGCGACCCGCACCTTCGGGGCGGCGCTCTACAACCCGTTCCTCGCGCTGTTCCTCCAGAACGTCCTCGGCGTTGGCTACCTCGAGATCGGGGTGATCATCGCCGGCGTGGGGCTCGTCCAGCTCCCGTTCAATTTCGCCGGCGGCCTCCTGACCGACCGCGTCGGGCGACGGCGGCTCATCCTGCTGGGACTCGCGGGAGAAACGGCCGCGACGGCCGGCCTCGCCTACACGTTCTCGCTCGAGTCCCTGGCCGGCGCGATCGTTGCGGCAACGCTCGGCGGGCTCATCACCACCGTCGCCGGACCGGCCTCGTCGGCATACGTCGCGGACTTCGCGGCCGGCCCCCAGCGGACCCGGGGGTTCACGTGGATCCGGATCGGCTTCAACGTCGGGTTCTCGGCGGGCGTGACGCTCGGAGGAATCCTCGTGGCGGTGATCGGGTTCGCCGGATCCGTGGGCGTCGCCGCTGGCGTGATCGCGGTCGCCACCCTCGCCATGTTCCTGGCGCTCGACCCCTCCCCCTTCGACCGCCGCCTCGCCGCTGCGAGTAGCGAATCCTCCACATCCCGGCTGCCCGACGCGACGACGATCCCGCCCGCGGGGCGACCGGTGCGGGAGAGCCTCCGACTCCTCGCGAACGACTGGCCGGCGCTCGAGGCGCTCCTCGCGATCGCCTTCGCCTCCCTGGTCGTAGGTCAATGGTCGGTGATCTTCCCGCTCTTCGTCCACAATGTTCTCGGAATCTCCTATTCGCTGCTCGGCATCGGGCTCGCCCTGAACGGGCTCGTGGTCGTCTTCGGGCAGAGCGCGACCACGGAGCGGGTGCTGGGGATGCGCCACACGACCATCGCGGTGCTCGGCGTCATCTTCTACGTCGCCGCGTTCCTCGTGCTCGGCGTCGCGGGGCTCTACGCGTTCTTCCCGCTCGCGGTCTTCTTCGGCTCGGTCGTCGTGCTGACCATCGGCGAGAACTTGATCACGATCCCGCAGTCGACCTTCCCCTCCAACCTCGCACCCGCCGGCGAGGTCGGTTCCTACAACGGCGCCTTCGCGCTCGTAGGCTCCGCCGGTTTCTTGGCCTCCGTCCTCATTGGGGGATGGGTCCTCTCGCTCACTGCGAACCCCCTCCTCATCTGGCTGCTCCTCTGCGCCCCTGCACTCGGCTCCGTCATCCTGTTCCGCGACGTGGCCCGCCGGATCCCCCGGGCCGTCGACACGGCGTGAGCCGGTGGGACGGATCGCGACTCCGGGGATTACGTACTAATACGGAGAACCGGGATACTCCGTAGTCGTGCGTTCGACGGTCGGTTCACGCCGCCCGCGATTCGCCCCGCTGCGGCGACTGGGCTACGGGGCCGCGGTGCTGGTGGTCTCCGATCTCCTTCTGGGCATCATTGTCTTCTCCGTGGCGGTCCTCGGCCTCGTCGCGACGTTCTCTGTATTCTGGATCGAGCTCGCGGGCCAGGCAGCGGGGGTCGGCGCGCAGTTCGGAACGGCGACCCAGCTCGACTCCGCCTACGCCCTCCTCGGGGTCGTTCCCCCGTTCATGGCGCTGACCCTGTACCTGGGGGTCGCGGCTTTCCGGATCCCGCGCACGATCTGGGTGACCCGGGTCCGACCGAAGGGACGGCCGCGGGCTTCCTAATGCGGTGCTGATTTTGCCGGCCGTCGAACGGCGGTCCAGAAGGGTGCTCCCCCATAGGTCCAGCGCTCGACCTCGCCACGCTTCCACATCGCGCTGAGCTGCTCGTCGGCCTCCGCGTCGGTCCAACCGAACACCTCGGCCACCTCGCGGATTGAGATGAGATCGCCTCGGGACCGGAAGTACTCCGCGGGCGGACCCGGCTCGGCGCGGTGAAGACCGGGGGTGACCGACTCCACCGCGGCTTCATGCGGGCCAGAGCGGAACTCCTCGTCGACGAGGACGCGCTCGCCACCCGCGCCCACGTACTCGACCTGCAGGAACGTGCGATGGGCGCTTCGCATCTCCGCCCGGGTGGCATCGAACGTGGCGCGGACCGCGGAGTCTCCCCAGCTCTTCTTGAGACGCGCGGCATCGATCCCGACGTCGTGGGCCGCCTGGCTCAGGACCCGGGCATCCGCCGGCAGGCCCCGGACCTGGAGATACTCCATCAATCGGCGGAGATAGTGGGGAGCCCGCACCGGGTCGAGGCGTTGCGCGGCGGTGACCGCGAGGCAAGCCCCGAAACTGCTGGAGAAGCTTTCCTTCGCGAGACACTCGGGGTCCCCGGGGTTCCCCGTTCGCGCCATCGACTCCTTGAGCCACTCGACCAGGGCCGGTCCCTCCAGCTCCATCTTGCGCCGCCACTCGGCGATGTGCTCGATGGCCCCCGCGATGCGGTAGTCGACCCGCACGGCGGGGCCGAACACCGCCTCGACCCGACGCAGCGCCGGCTCGAGCCCCCAGGTCCACACGCACCAGGGGTCCGCGTAGTGGAGGGCGACCACGGGCGGAGGCTCGGCGGAGGCCACGGCCGCCGACCGCCTTTCCCCCATTTAGTCCCGCGGGCGAACGGGGAGCCCGGGCGGCCGGGTACCCGAGCGTAGATAGACCGGAGGGCCGTGAGCCCCGCGAATGCCGTGGAAGTACACCGACGATTACTATCGTGAGTACACGAGGGTCTCGTGGAACGAGGCGGCGCCGCACTACTCCGCGTACCTCCAGTTGCTGGAGCCGTTCGGTGCGGCGCTTC
>DASQHP010000003.1:0-2683 GCA_035632035.1 Thermoplasmata archaeon
CTGGGCGCCAAGGGATACGAGACCTGTCTCGGCTTCTCGGTAGGAACGCCCCAGGGTGATGCGCTCTCGAGGTACTGCGCGGGCAAGGTAGTCTATCCGGACCCGGTGTTCGCTCCGGAGGACTTCCAACGGTGCATGCTCGAGCTGTCGCCACAGTTCGATTTCATTGTTCCGACAAAAGAGAAGGCGTTGCTGACCACCGCCCAGATCAAAACCGAGATCGAGGCGAAGGGCGCGACCCTACCCATTGCTGGCTATGAGTCAATGCAACTCGCCACAAACAAGGTCGAAGTCCTCCGGAGGGCGGGTACCTTGGGTCTCCACGTCCCCCGGACAGTGACTACGAGTAAGCAGCCCTCGATCGACGAGATCGAGCAACGGGTCGGCTCGCCGTTCATCATGAAGGCGTCGACGGAAATCGGCCTTCCTCCGATCGAACGACACTTTCTCGTGCGTGCGGGCGACACCGACCTGTTCGAGGAAAAGTTCAACGCACTGTCCGCCTACGGCCCCGTGATCCTCCAGGAGTTCGTTCGCGGGTGGGGCGCCGGGGTGGCCCTCCTGTACTCCGGATCCGGTGACCTCGTGGCCTTTGCCGGCCACCGGCGGCTGTTTGAGGTATTCTCTGACGGCGGTCCGAGCGTGCTCGCCACGACCATGGTGCATCCCGGAGCCCTGGACCAGGCTCGGCGACTCCTCGAAGGACTCAGTTGGAAGGGCATCGCCATGGTAGAGTTCCGGGTGAACACCAAGGACGAAGCGGTCTTCATGGAAGTCAACCCGAGGTTCTGGGGAACTCTGTCGCTGGCAATCGCCTCCGGCGTCGATTTTCCATCGCTTCTTCTCGAAAGCTACGGGGCCCGTGGGGTGGGTCGCCCCATCGGTCCGACCCGGGTCCGGCGGTACTTCTCGTTTCGCGCCCTTGCCACGGCCGTCACCTCCCCCCTCGAGAAGCGACCGGACCTGAGACCGCTTGCCGTCCAGTTGCCAGCCTCGATCCCAAGGCTCTCCATCAAGGAGCTCCAAGGAGCGGACCCCCGACCGGAGGTCGAAGAATTCTTCCACCTGCTCCGGGCCCGGGCGTCAAAGCGTCACATATCCAAGGTTGGACCGATCCTGTTGGGTCCCGCCATGGATTATCGCTTGCTGCGACGAACTGGAGTCCGGACGGTGGTGGACCTCCGCGAGCCGGGCGAGATCGCGCGACGACCGCTCACGCTTCCCACCGGTCTCGCCCGGACCGGGTTCCCCATCACGGACGACGCCGGCATCGATCCGACCGGCTTCAGGGAGATCGCTCAGCGGATCGAGACCGCGACGGCCTCCGGTGAGGTGTACGTCCACTGCCGGCAGGGGAAGGGCCGCGCTCCGATGGTCGTCATCGGATACCTAGCATGGCGCCATCTTCCCCTGGAGCAGGCGTTCAAAACGGTGTACGACGCGAGGCCCCACGCCAGTCTTACCCCAGCCCAGAAAGCTGCCATCTACCTCTTCCATCGCACGCTCGATACTAGCGCGCCTTCGAATCGTCCGAGAGAGACACGACAAGAACCGGTCCCCGATCAGACGGCCGCTGGACTTCGGCAACATGCTGACCTGCGTGGAGAACTCCGCCCTTGAGACTTCGGTGATTGGCGCGAGCCTTCTGAGGGACGACGAGCGGGAGTGAGCTCAGGCCCTAAGGTACGCCAACACGTCGACTCGCCGAGAGATTCTCGATCGGTGACTTGCGACATGAGTGAGGTCCTAGCTCGATCCGGGGGTGTGGGCCGAATATGGCCTCGTGGCGGGGGATCGGTCTGCCCTCGCAGACAACCGCCCTTCATCTACATTCGAAGCGATACCCGGGACCATGCCGCCCGATGAGTCCGGAACGACGCCGCAGCCGAGCGCCGAACCCCCATGGAGACCCCCGAACACCACCGGGGGAGAGGGAAGAGCGGGAAGTCGAATTCCGGTCGTGCTAAGCGTGCTGGCGGTGGTTCTTGCCGGTGGTGCTCTGGGGGTGGGTCTTATCGGACACGCGGGTCCGGCCGGCGCGGCGGGCCCGGCGGGAATCCAGGGGCCATCTGGAGTCCAGGGGCCCGCAGGATCCCCCGGGCAGACGGGGAGTCGGGGACCTCCGGGTCCCAACGGATCTCAGGGCTTGCCGGGTGCCGCTGGCCCCGGTGCCGAAATCGTACAGGGCCATCCCGTCTATGGCTACCTGATCCAGAACACTTGCGGCAACTACAACGGCGCGGAGGTCAACCTGACCGTGACCGGTCCGGGAGTCATCGTCGTGACAGCAATCGTTGGTATTGATACGTACAAGACCGCCAATGGCACCTACAACTACACCGGGGTCGTGGTCGACCTCTCCAACTCGTCGTCCGATTGTAGCACACTGGCGCAAGTTGTCTACGTCGACGGATCGACCCCCAACGGGTACTTCTACACCACGGTCCCCCTCGTCCGGAGCTGGAACGTGACGAGCCCAGGGATCTACTCGTACTTCGTCGACGGCTACACCGAGAACCCCTCGTCGGGATACTCGGATTTCAGCGGCGCTTCCGTGGTAGGAGAGTACTTTCCAGCCTGATAGGCGACGCTCGCACGGTAGCCGCGGTGCAGATCAATGAGCTGAGCTCAGTTGGACGGTCCCGAGGGTAGGACGAGGCTCGAGCGACGTCTCTTCCTCTCG
>DASQHP010000004.1:0-43060 GCA_035632035.1 Thermoplasmata archaeon
CCCCGCCGCCTTCCCCGCAGCACCCTCCGCCGCCGCCCCCACCACCGGCCTGGACGAAGACGCGGACGGCCGTGCCCGGCTTCTGGCCCTGGATGAGCGTTCGGACCTGATCTTGAGCAGCTTTGGTAACTTCCACCTTTACGTTCATGTGTGGGGCCCTCCCTGACTCCCCGATAACTCGACCGGTTGCTCCGTATTTAACGCTGCGTCTGTGGTCGTCACGCGGAGAACGACTTTCCGCAGGAGCACGTCGACTTCGCGTTCGGATTGGAGATCTTGAACCCCGACGACTCGAGGCCCAGCAGATAGTCGACCTTGAGACCCTCGAGGAGGGGAGCGCTCGCCCGGTCGACCACGACCTTGAGGCCCTCCTTTTCGTAGGCGACCTCGTCGCCGGATTCGGCGTGGTCGATCGTCATCCCGTAGGTGAGGCCCGAGCAGCCCCCGCCCTGCACGTAGAGCCGCAGGGCCTGGTCGGCCTTGCCCTCGCGGGCCATGATCTTGCGGACCTGTTCGAAGGCGGTCGGTGTCACCTCGACGTGCGGCATGGTCACTTCAACCCTTAGAGCCGGTCCGGGGCGTATATGGTTGACTGGCGCCCGGGTGAGTCGGGCCGGCTCTCGACGGAGGCTTATACGCGGGGCCGGGGTGGCCCGCACGATGTGCCGATTGTTCGGGATGCTGGGGAATCCCAGTACGCCCGCGGACCCCTGGCTCATCGCGACCGATCGCTCCCTCCTCGCTCAGTCGAACGCCTCGGCCGAGACCCGGCAACCCGACGGATGGGGGATCGCCTGGTACACGGACGCCCGGGCCCCCCAGGTGGACAAGGGAGCCGGCGGAGCGTACGAGGAGTCCGAGCGGTTCACCCGGTCGGCCCGTGCCGCGAAGGGCCCGGTCGTCGTGGGCCACCTTCGGCACGCGAGCAATCCGATGAACCTCCCGCACGAGCGGCTCATCGGCATGGAGAATAGTCAGCCCTTCTCCTACCACAGCTACCTTTTCGCCCACAATGGTCACCTGCCCCACCCGCGGGAGACGCGCCCTCTCCTCGGCCGGTTCGAGTCCGAGATCCGCGGCGTGAACGACAGCGAGGTGTTGTTCTGGCTCTTGGTGAAGCACGTGGAGGCGCTCGGTGATCCCCTCGCGGCGTACAGCCAGACGGTCGGCGATCTCTGGCGGGTTTGGGAGGAGACCGGTCGGACCGTGCCAGAGCCCTATTCCGGGCTCAACGTCGTGTTCACCCGCGGACCGAACGAGCTGTGGGCCTTCTGCCACTGGCGCGGCGAACACGGCGGCGGCCTCCTGGACGACCGGCGCCCGTACTACCAGATGGCGTATTCGGCCGACGCGAAGCTCTGCGTAGTCGGGAGCGAGCCGTTCGACTCCACCCGTCGCGATTGGAAGAGCCTCCAGAACGGCGAGTACCTGGTCGCCCGCTCGGTCCAGGGCCTGGTCGCGGTGGAAGTGGGAGCGATCCCGCTCGCGAAGATGGCTCTCGCGCCGCTCGCGACCTAGGTCGGCCCGGTCGGCCGTCGGGTCCCGAACCCGATGGGTTCAGCAGACCCGGGGTGGTGCCGTCCCCCACGAACATGCGTCTACTTTGGGCGAGCGAGGAGTATATGGCAATCCGGCCATTGCGCCTCCTCCCATGACCGAAATCCGGCTCGACGCGATGCTGCGCGAGTTCTCGGCGCCGACCCGCACCGAGACGACGGCGCGGGACGTGGACGCCCTCCTCACCGACCTGGAGACCCGGTTCCCGCGGCTTCGACTTCGGCTCCGCGACGAGGCGGGCCAGTTGCGGCGGTTCGTGCGCGTCTTTGTGAACGGCCAGCCGATCGATGAGCTCCAGGGGTTTGCGACCCGGCTGGACGCACACGACCAGGTCGAGATCCTGCACTCGATCCAGGGCGGATAGGGGGGACCGGAATCCCGGCTCACCCGCGTCGGATCAAGGAGCGGTCCCCGGGGCGCCGGCGCCCGGAATAGACTGCATCGAGGAGGACGAAGCCCGTGGAGATGGTCTCGGGGCCGGATGTGGGCGGTGGCTTTCTGTTCCAGCTGACGACCGACCCGCGGGGCGAGAACTCGCTCTTCACGATCCATGCCCAGGAGGGCGGACTGGACGGGGGAGAGCCCACGGCGGGAACGCCGGAGCATGCCGGGTTCGAGATCCACGAAGGGATGTGCCCGGTCGGAGGCCGGCAGTGCTGGCACCGAGAATTCGAGCTGAACTCATCCGAGGCGCTGCGAGTCCGCTTCGCCTACAACCGGTTGCGCTTCGTGATGGGGTCGATGCTTCGCCAGAGCGACCCCGCGGTGACCGTTCCATTCGATTCCGGTCTTCGCGAGGTCGTGAAGCGGGTGGTCGGACCCATGCGCGACGCTGGAGAACCGTGGTTCATCGGCGGCTCAGCCGCTCCCGCCATCCTCGGGGCCCGGGTCGAACCGCGCGACCTGGACCTGGGGACGACCCGACGAGGAGTCCAGATAATCGCGGAGGCGTTGGGTGAGTACCTCATCGAACCTCCCGCCCGGAGCGACTGGGGGTCCGCCTCGGCGTGGTGGGGCGCCCGGGCGTTCGTCGGCACGTTCAAGGACGGGATCCGCGCCGAGTGGGCCGAGGCTCGACCAGGAGGCAGTCCTCGGGACGGCCCTGAGTACGAGTGGTCCCGCCCGTCCCTGGACCAGTCGGTCCCGTCGACGGTCGACGAGTGGCCGGTCCGTGTGGCCCCTCCTGAGATCGCTCTGGTGAAGAGCCTGCATCGTGGCGATGAACGCCGAACCACGGCGATACTCGAGTTGTTCCGGGCCAGCCGTGCCGATCGAGCGCTGTTCGACCAGCTGGTCGACGGTTACACGACAGACCCCGCGACCCGAGAGGCGTGGAAGCGTCGGTTCCCCCGTTAGCGCCGGGGCAGGGATATCCCGTCCGCAACTCCGAGCGCAGCTTCATAGCCCGGGGGGGCGCGAAGCGGCGCCGATGAACGTCCCGAGCGTGCTCCCGGTCGCCGCCATCGAGCACCTGACCCCTCACGACCTCGTCACCTACTCGCGCTGCCCGTTCGAGATGGAGCTCCAGCATCGAGCGCGGGCGGCCCGGCTTCACGGAACCGCGCCCCCCGAACCGGTCATCGCGGGCGGAGCCCCTCTGCGGCATTCGCCGCTGTTCTCCCCGCCGCAGGCCGCCGTCCGGGTTCTGGATGGTCGGCTCGACCTGTTCGACTCGGACTACCTCGTCTACGAGGACGAGGGAGAGGACGATCTACCGGTACTGTTCCCGCCCGAGCGGGTCCGGCCCGACCCCCGATTCCGGCGTCACGGCGTGAATCTCTTCGACGACGAGCTCGGTCTGAGCGGGCGGCCCGACTACATCCTGAGCCGCTCCGGCGGCGCCTTCGTCCCCGTGGAGTACAAGGCGACGCACCTGTTCCTCGGCTGGAAGTCCATGCACCTCGAGAACCACGGACGGGCCTTCGACCTTCTGCAGGCCATCGCGGAGTGCCGTCTCGTGCATGCCATGAGCGGAAGCCGGCCCCCCTACGGGATCGTCCTCTACGGGGACCGGGGCGAGGACGGCGAGCACGAGGGGTGGGTCGAGGTCCCGTACGGAGACCGGGAGGAGCACTGGTTGCGCGCGGCGTTGACCCAGATCCGCGCCGACCGGGAGCGGTCCCCCGTCCCCTCCGAGAGGAACTGCGCCCCGTGCGAGCCGAACCACGAGGGGCTCTGCCGATTCGCCGCCGTCCGGCCGTCGGGTTCCGGGCCTTCCGGCGTCCACTTCGGTCCGCTCAACCGCTGACGCAGGGAGTCGTTAAATATCGACGGCCCGTCCATTGCGGTCGCGGCCCAACCGGGACGCGTCTCATGCACCCGCTGAGGCCATCGCCTCATCGGGGAAGGGCGTAGGGTCACCGCCCCCCTGGGGCGGAGGGACCGATGACGCCGATCACACGCGTTCTGGACGCTTGTCAAGTGCCGTCAGTGTAGCTGACTCCTGTCAGCTGGGGAATGGCTGGGCTCGGGCGCCGATGAAGGTCGTGCCAAGCTGCGATAAGCGGTGGGTAGGCGCAAGGAACCTGTGATCCACCGATCACCGAATCGGATCTCCGGTCCCGCAAGGGACATTCCGCAAGGAACGGGAACCCCCCGAAGTAAAGCATTCTAGTAGGGGGAGGACAAGAAATCAAATGAGATGCCGCTAGTAAAGGCGATCGAACACGGCAGAGGACAAACCGAATCCCCGCCCGGCGAGGGTGGGGAGATGTGGAGTAGTGGACCTCCGTACTCGCAGGCTTCCGGAGCCGAACGCGCCTGGAACGGCGGACCGAAGAGGGTGAAAGTCCCGTAAGCGAACGGAAGAGGCGAGATTGGAGGTATCCGGAGTATCGTGCGTTGGATATCGCGCGAGAAGCCGGGAGGTACAGACTTCCGATCCTAAATACGTCCCGAGACCGATAGCGCATTAGTAGCGCGAGCGAACGCTGAAAAGTACCTCGGAAGGGAGGTGAAAAGAGCCTGAAACCAGCTGACGATAAGCCGCATGTGGTCCCCAAGGAACGAAGCGGCCGCAAGGCCGTGGACACAGGATCCATGCGTCCGTTTTGAATAACGGGCCAGGGAGTTTCGATCTATGGCGAGGCCAAGGCCCTCAACGGCCGAAGCCGCAGGGAAACCGACAGTCCGCAGCGCCGCAAGGCGTGAGGGACGGGGTGCGCTCGCCCGAAGTCATAGGTGGAAGACCCGAAGCCAATCGATCTAAGCGTGGGTAGGTTGAAGCCTGCCGAAAGGTAGGTGGAGGACCGAACCGGTGTTGACGTGCAAATCACTCGGATGACCTGTGCTTAGGGGTGAAAGGCCAATCTAGACTGGGAATGGCTGGTTCCTCCTGAAACTACTCGCAGGTAGGTCTCGGCCGAGCTGGCACGGAAGGTAGAGCACCGATTACGGGAAGCGGGACCGAAAGGTCTCGGCCTGTTGTCGAACTCCGAATTTCCGTGCGGCGAAGACGCCGGGAGTGAGCGCTGCAGGGGTAAGCCCGCAGTACGAAAGGGAATGCAACCCAGCCTCGCATTAAGGGCCCCAAGTGCCGGCTCAGTATCATGCAAAGGGCGTCCGTGCTCGAAAACAACTGGGAGGTGGGCTCAGAAGCAGCCATCCTTCAAAGAGTGCGTAACAGCTCACCAGTCAAGGGCATGGGCACCGAAAATGGACGGGGTTAAGCCGGCCCCCGATATGCGAGCGTGCCGCCGTAGCGGCAATCGTGTAAGGAGGCGTGGTGCTCGGGTAGAAGTAGGGGCGTGAGCTCCTATGGACCGGGTTCCATCGAAAATCCTGGGAGGAGTAGCAGCAAAGACGGGTGAGAATCCCGTCCGCCGTAGGGGCCAGGGTTCCACGACAACGATCATCCGTCGTGGGTTAGTCGAGCCTAAGCGAGTCCTTAGTCGGAACTCGCGAAAGGAAACACAGTTAATATTCTGTGACCCACAGGTTAAAGCGTCCTCGAGGACGCCGGCCGCTAGGGGGAGTGGACATATGCCAGTCCATCCCACCTCCGTCGCCCCGGGAAGTACCGTCATGGTGAGAACCGGGGGCAGGAGGGCTTGGGTCTCCGCAAGGAGACTTCTCCCGATGCGGGCGGCCCGTGAAAAGTCGAGGATGGCAGCTGTGGCTCGTACCGAGATCTGACACAGGTGCCCCTGGGTGAAAAGCCCAAGGCGTGTCGGCGAGAATTCGAGCGAGGGAATTCGGCAAATTAGCCCCGTAACTTCGGGAGAAGGGGTGCCAGACACGAAGGTGTCTGGTCGCAGTGACCAGGGAGCTCCGACTGTTTAATAAAAACATAGGTGGCCGCGAGACCGAAAGGTTGTGTATGGCCGCTGAATCCTGCCCAGTGTCGGTATCTGAAAGCCCGGTTCAACGGGACGAAGGACCGATAAACGGCGGGGGTAACTATGACCCTCTTAAGGTAGCGTAATACCTTGTCGCTTAATTGGCGACTTGCATGAAGGACCAACGAGAGCTCTACTGTCCCCGCTCGGAAGCCGGCGAAACTGACTCATTGGCGAGCAGTCCAATGTCTTCCGTCTGAAAGCGAAGACCCCGTGGAGCTTTACTGCAGCCTGCGGTTGTGGTACGAATTCGAATGTGTAGCGTAGGCGGGACTCGTTACCAGGGCGGGCCGCTAGGTCCGTTCCGAGAGATCAATGAAACACCGCCCTTTCGGGTTTGTATCGCTCACCCCGCAAGGGGGACACCCGTAGGTAGGCAGTTTGGGTGGGGCGCCACGCCCTCCAAAATGTAACAAGGGCCCCCAAAGGTCGGCTCAGGTGGGTCAGAAATCCACCGTAGAGTGCAAGGGCAAAAGCCGGCTTGACGGGAATCTGCATAACGAGGATTCCCGATGCGAAAGCAGGGCCTAGCGAACCACTGTGCCTCCCCTGTAGGGGCCAGTGATAAGAGAAAAGTTACCCCGGGGATAACTGAGTTG
Source organism: Thermoplasmata archaeon (assembly GCA_035632035.1). Classification (GTDB taxonomy): domain Archaea; phylum Thermoplasmatota; class Thermoplasmata; order Lutacidiplasmatales; family UBA184; genus Lutacidiplasma. The sequence continues at coordinate 6,494 of DASQHP010000004.1, forward strand.
TCTCCAGCAAGAGTCCCTATCGACCTGGAGGCTTGCTACTTCGATGTCGGTTCTGCCTATCCTGGTGGTGCAGCAGCTACCAAGGGTGGGGTTGTTCGCCCATTAAAAGGGATCGTGAGCTGGGTTTACACCGTCGCGAGACAGGTGTGTTGCTTTTTGGCGGAAGTGCAAGGGTCTCTGACGAGAAGGTTCCCACAGTACGAGAGGAACGGGGAATCGGCGCCTCTAGTCCATCAGTTGTCCGGCAGGGCATCGCTGAGCAGCCACGCGCTACGGGATAAGGGCTGAAAGCATCTAAGCCCGAAACCCCCTCGAAAAAGAGAGACCTTCAAGGACATTCGTAGAAGACGAGCTCGATAGAGCCGGGGTGTACGCGGAAAGCCTTCGGGCGATCCGCTCAGCCCGCGGCCACTAACGTCCGCAGCTACGCTAGCTGGCGGCACTTGGCAGTTAAACAGAACGCGTGTGGTACCTTTTTTTCAAAGGTGAAGTCCCCGGGCCGACCGGCTCGCAGACAGATCCGCGGCCGGATCCGCGAGCCGGCCCGCTCCGCCCCGGGGATAGAGATATCGGTTCCCCGGTTCTCCTCGCGATTCTCATGGCTCGCCGCCGCTACTTGCCCAACCGGAACCCCGACTACCGGCGACTGCTCGTCGCCGGAGCCGCGGTCCTTCTCACCGCGCTCCTCGTCGTTCCCGGGACGCAAGGCAGCGAGCCACGAGCACCGGCGACCTCCCGAGCCCCGAGCCCGACCACCGGAGTCCATGGGGACGTCGCGGGCCCGAGGACGATCCAGGGGCCGGTGGACGGGCGGCTCCTGAACAGCACGCTCTCGGCCCTCGCCGGCGTGGCCGCGTCGAACGTGCTGGCGGTGGACCCGACGACCCAGACCGCGTACTCGCTCGACCGGTCGGCGGGTCTCCTGGTCGCGTTCAACGTGACAACCGGCGCCGCGATCGGTTCGACCCAGATCGTGAACCCGGCCAAGTACGCCCCGTTCGGCCTGGCGCTGGACACGATCGACCGGGAGCTGTTCGTCTCCGTGCCATCGAGCGGCCCGGTCCGGCCGTGGGTGCTGGTCCTGAACCTCTCCACCCTCGCCGTGATCGCGAACGTGAGCGCCTTCGGGCTCTCGACCTCGTTCGACCCCGCCGCGCTCCTGTACGACCGGGACTCCGGCCAGGTGTTCGTCGAGAACCTGACCACCCTTGACACCGCGATCCTGAGCCCCGTGTCCCGGACGGTCTCGACGGTGCTGACGTTCGCGACCTGCGTCGCATGCGCACCTCACGGCTGGGTCGCCGAGCCGGGCCGACACACCGTCGTACTGTCGAGCGGCACGGCGAGCCTTCCGACGATCAACACGTCGCTCGACGTCGCCGCGGCCCCCCTCGTCGCGGCTTCCCCCCAGTTTGCGTCGGGTCCCCTCACGGTGGACAACCGGACCGGCACCCTGTGGGTGGCGAACGCGTCGGCGACGGGCGACATCGAGCTCATCGGACCTACGGGCACGATCCTCGGGACCGTCGCGGGGCCGCCATCGGCGACGGCGCTCGCCTACCTCGCGTCCGCGGACGCCGTCGCGGTGGCCGATTCGAACGCGAGCTATCCGGGATCCGGCTGGGAGGTCTTCACCTTCCGTGCGACCACCCGGGCATCGCTCGGGCACTACTACAATCCCGGCTTACCTCGGTGGGAGAGCGGCTACGCGTTCACCGGCCTCTACCCGGACCCCAACGCGAACCGAACCTTCCTCTTGACCTCCGGCGCCGGGAACGCCACGGTCCAGTTCTCGGTCAACACCACCACCGGTCTCGTCCGTCCGCTTCAGTCCTATGCGAGCTTCCCCGACCAGCGGCTGGGGATCCTGGCCGACCCCGCGAACGGGCGGTACTACGGCGTGGATGCCTTGCCCGCCGGCATCACCGGCTACGCTCTCGCGAACGGTGCCCGGCTCTGGCACGTCGACCTCACCTATGCGGCGTCGACCTACTCCGCTCCCGTGGTGGTCTCCGACCCGGCGCAGCAGCGGCTCCTCGTGACCTACGGAGCCCCGTTCATCGACGCCTACTCCTCGGCGACCGGACTCTACCAGGCCACTCTCTTCCTCCCCTCCCCGGTCGCGACCCTCTCCGTCGATGTTCAGCATCGGCTGCTCTACGCGGGCGAGGCTCCCTCGGCCGGCGACAACGTGACCGTGATCAACCTCGCCGCGTCCCCGATGACATCCCTCGCCTCGTACTCGACCTCCCAGCCCGCGTGCTCGGTCGCGGCGGTCCCGGCGCTCGAAGAGGTGGCCGTCGCCGCCTGCAACGACTCCGCGCGGACGACGATCCGCTTGCTCGACGGCTTGAACGGCTCCCGGGCGCGCACCGTCAACGCGACCGCGTTCGCGTCGGGCTCGCTCTACGTGGACCCGCAGGACCGGATCTTCGCCGACTCCTCGCTCACGGGGAACGTGACGGTCTTCGACGCCGCCTCGGGAAAGTTCGGTGCCAACTGGACCCTCGGACCCGTCGCGGCGCCGGCGGCCCTCTGCGTGGACACGGTCGACGGCTTCGGCCTGGCGACCAGCCGGACGCTGCCGGAGGTGAAGCTCATCAACCTCACGACCGGGCAGGTGAGCTACAAGGTCGGACTTCCCTCGCCGGCGGACGGCGTACCGGACTTCGTTCTTCCGAACGCTACCTTTCTCGTGCCCATCGGCCACACGGGCCAGACCCTCTCCATCGCGGTCGTCCCGCTTCCGTCGACGCCGGCCGGCTTCAGCGTGACTCCGGGCAACCGGACCGTGGACGCCAGCTGGACCGCGAGCTCGGGGTCCCCCGGATTCCCGATCATGGACTATCTCCTCCTGGATGCGGCGAACCCGAGCGGACCGTGGACGATCGCCAACACCACGCCGAACCTGACCGCCTCCGTGAACGGGCTCGCGGACGGAGCCACCTACTTCTTCGCCGTCGAGGCGGAGAGCGCCGCGGGGACAAGCGCGATGTCGCCGGTGGCGAACGCCACACCGCTGGGGGTGCCCTACCCGCCGACCGCCGTCGTCATCTCACGCGTCACCGCGGACCTCCTGGTGGTGAACTGGAGCGCCCCGGCTTCCACGCAGGGGGCGCCGGTCTCCAACTACACGATGTTCTACGCCACCTCCCTCAATGGGCCCTGGACCGGTGCGAGCGCCGGCGTGGGACTGGGCGCGATCGTGAACGGGCTGTTGCCGTCCACCACGTACTACGTTCGGGGCGCCGCGTGGAATCTCGCCGGAATCTCGAACCCGAGCGTGGCGGTGAACGCCACGACCCTGGCGGGCCCAGCCTCGCATCCAGCGACCTCGCCCCCGTCGCTCGCCGAGTCCCTCGGGGTCCTGGCGGTCCTCCTGGCCGTCGTGGTCGTGGGAACGGTCGTCGCCGTGTTCCTCCAGCGACGGCGTCGGCCGCCGGCCTCCGCACTCCCCATCCCCCCGGTCGGGACGCATTCCCTCCCGCCCGGACCCGGCTCGGCCCCGACGGTTCCATCCGACCCCGGCCCTTCCCGGGCAAGTGGGCCGTCCCGACCCAACGAAGACGATTAGTCACGCCGCCCTCTGGAGAGCAGATGGCGTCGCTGGGGGCGGCTCGGACACACTGGCCCGTGGTCGGGTGGATCCGACTTCGGGTCCCGCCACCACCGGCACCTCTCGTGCTGATGGGAGCCGCCCCGCCGCCGGTCCCCCCGCTGGACCTGCTCGAACCGAACCCTGTCCCGACCGACCCGCGACGGCGGATCTTCGCGTACGAGGAGGAGCGGCCAGAAGGCTGGGTCCTGCGACGGGTGTGTGACTCGGAGGACCCGGAGGTTCTGGAAGCCGAGTATCGCGCTCCCATCTACGACCGGCGGCTCCCCCGGACCCAGGTGCCTGCGTTCTGGTCCGCCGTCAAAGAGAAGACGGCCGCGTTGGGCCCGTTACCCGTGGAGGGGGCGGACCCCCGCCCATAGCGCCGCGCACTTTTGTAGGCGAGCGCCCGTTCGCCGCGCGATGTCGGAGGGCCGAGTTCGTCTGGTTCCGATGACCCCGTCCGAGTACGACCGGTTCGTGTCCGACCTCGTGCCGGACTACGCCCGCCAGAACGTGGCCGCGGAGTACTGGGAGAGCGCGTCGTCCCTGGAGCGGGCGCGCGCCGAGATGAACCAGCTGCTCCCGAAGGGTCGGGAGACGCCGGACCAGTACTTCTTCAAGATCCGCCGCGAACCCGACAACGCGGTCGTGGGCTCGCTCTGGTTCGCCGTGCGGCGTCCACCGGCGACGCCGGGGGGGTTCATCTATGACATCGAGATCGACCCTGCGCACCGGCGCCACGGGTACGCCGAGGCCGCGATGCGCCGGCTCGAGGAGTTCGCCCGAGCCCAGGGTGTGGACCGGATCGCGCTCCATGTCTTCGGAACCAACTCGGGGGCGATCGACCTCTACCGCAAGCTGGGGTACGAGTCGACGAGTCTGCTGATGCGCAAGCGCCTCCCCCCGTGATGGGTTCCCGGAAATCCTCAAGCGCGGCTCCCCGTTCGGGGGGCGTCATGGCGGATTCCGCCACCGATGTGCTCCGGGCGACGTTCCTCCACCTTCCCGGCGTCGGCCCGGCCACCGAGGCCGAGCTCTGGCGGCACGGCGTCCTCAGCTGGGAGCAGTTCCGCCAACGCGGGGCGATCCCCGGGATCGGCGAGGACCGGCGCCGCCGTCTGGAGGATGAGCTCGCGGCGGCGGAGCGGGCGATGGTCGAGCGCAACGCCGGCTGGTTCGCCCGGCGGCTGCCCGTGGCGGAGCACTGGCGGCTCTACCCGGAGTTCCGGAACCTGACCGCGTTCCTGGATATCGAGACGACCGGGCTCTCTCCCTACGAAGGGATCGTGACGGTGGTCGCGGTCCACACACCGGGTACGACCCGTTCCTTCGTGGCCGACGACAACCTCGAGGAGCTGCCAGCCTACCTCCGGCGTTTCCAGGTGCTGGTGACCTTCAACGGCATCCAGTTCGACGTGCCGTTCCTCGAGCACCGGTTCCCGCAGCTCGCCGTGCCTCCCGCGCACATCGACCTTCGGTTCACCCTGCGTCGGCTCGGCCTCACGGGTGGCCTCAAGCGGATCGAGCAGGTCCTTGCCCTGGGCGACCGCACCGGGGTCGAAGGGGTCTACGGCATCGACGCGGTGCGTCTCTGGGAGCAGTACCGGCGCGGGAACGCCGCCGCCCTCGAACGCTTGATCCAGTACAACCGGGCCGACACCGTGAACCTGGAGCCGCTCCTCGAGTTCGCGGTCCGCGAGCTCAAGCGCCGGCTCTGGCCGTGGCCGAGTCCGCCGGGCCGCGGGTGGACCGGCGACGTGGCGGTACTTCCAGCTCCGTGATGCCGGTCGGCGGAGGGATGGAGGGGTCGCCGCCCGCGACCGCCGCACTGCGGATTCGGGCGAGGGCGAGCTCGCAGTACTCGAGCGAGGAATCGATGTGGATGAAGTGGCGACCGGTCGAGCGGGCGACCGTCGCCACCGTGCCGGTCCCGCCGAACATGTCGAGGACCGTGTTGCCCCGGTACGTGTAGAACTTCACCAGCCGCCGGATGAGGTCCTCCGGGAACGGCGCCGGGTGACCGTGACGCCGCCGCTCGGGGGGGATCGCCCAGAATCCGTCGGAGAACTCCTGGAACTCCTTCGCCGAGATGTCGATCGCCGACCGGTCGCCGTCGAGCCGCCAGCTCCCCTTCGAAAAGACCAGCACGTACTCCCACGAGGGCACGACGTGGGGGTTGGCCGGACTCCGCCAGCTTCCCCACGCCGTGCGACGGCCCATCGTCTGCTTGTACCAGATTATCTCGGTCCGCATGATGAACCCGAGTCCGCGCAGGCGCTGCGCGAGGTCGTGGTGGATCGGGCGGAAGTTCTTGATCGAGGTCGGCGCCACGTTGAGCGCGAACCGTCCCCCCGGGACCAGGACGCGGTGGAGTGCGCGCCAGACGGTGGAGAGCCAGTCGAGGTAGGCGTCCCCGCTGAGCGCGTCGGCGTATCCCGAGTATTGGATGCCGACGTTGTACGGCGGTGAGGTCACCGCGAGGTGGACGGAATCGGGCGGGAGTCGCTCGAGGGTCGTCCGAGCATCCCCGTGAATGACGACATCGAGGAGGCGCGGGGCGCGACGGCGGCCCGCCGGCGCCTCGGCCGCCCGGGGGACTGGCACACCCTCTCCGACACGGAGGCCGGGGATGAAGATTCCGGCCGCGAGCGGCTCCGGCCTGCCAGCCCCTCGCACGGGGCGCCGAGTTCGGCCCGGCTCACGTCAAGCGTATAATCTCGGCCGATTCGACCGAACGATATACCGATGGGCGTTCGCATCGCCGTCCCCCGAGAAACCGCGACGGGCGAGATGCGGGTCGCGCTCGTCCCCGAGATCGCCGCCAAGCTCGTGAAGGACGGACACAGCGTGGTCATCCAGCCGGACGCGGGCGCCGCGTCGTTCTACCCGGACGCTGCGTACACCTCGGTGGGAGCCGCCGTCGAACCCGACCCGGCCCGGCTCTGGGGCGGGGGCGGCATCGTGCTCAAGGTCCAGCCCCCCAGCCCCGCGGAGGTCGACCGACTGGCGGCGGGGACGGTCGTGGTCGGGTTCATGAATCCGACCCGGGCCTTGGACTCGCTAGCGCGTCTTCGCGACCGGAAGATATCGGCGTTCGCGCTCGAGCTCCTGCCGCGCATCACCCGCGCCCAGAGCATGGACGCCCTGTCGTCGCAGGCGACGGTCGCCGGCTACCGCGCCGCCCTCCTGGCGGCCGAGTTGACGCCCAAGTTCCTCCCGATGCTGACAACGGCCGCGGGCACCATCCGCCCGGCGAAGGTCCTCATCCTCGGCGCCGGGGTGGCGGGCCTCATGGCGATCGCCACGGCGAAGCGCTTGGGGGCCGTGGTCGAGGCCTATGACGTCCGGCGGGCCGCCGGCGAGCAGGTTCGAAGCCTGGGCGCGAAGTTCCTGGAGCTCCAGATCAACGCGGAAGGTCAGGGCGGCTACGCCCGCGAGCTCACCGCGGAGGAGAAGGTCCAGGAGCAGGCGATGGTCTCCGCGGCGGTCGCACAGGCCGACGCGGTCATCACCACCGCCAACGTCCCTGGTCGCAAGGCCCCACGCCTCGTCTCGCGCGAGATGGTCACGCGGATGCGGCCGGGCTCGGTGATCGTCGACCTGGCCGCCGAATCCGGTGGGAACTGCGAGCTGACGCGTCCCGGCGAGAAGGTGGTCGAGGGCGGCGTGACGGTCTTCGGTCCCCTCAATCTCCCGAGCCAGATCCCGTTCCACGCGAGCCAGATGTACTCGAAGAACCTCCAGGCGTTCCTCGGCCTCCTGATCGGGAAGGACGGCGCCATCGTCCCGACCTTCGACGATGAGGTGCTCGCGGCGAGCCTCCTCGTCCACCAGGGCGAGGTCCGCTACGCCCCCGCGAAGGACGCCCTCGGAGCCGCGAAATGACGAGCGACATCGCGACGGCGGTCTACATCGCGCTCCTCGCCGCGTTCACGGGCTACGAGGTCATCACCCGGGTCCCGGTCCTGCTCCACACCCCGCTCATGTCGGGGTCGAACTTCATCCACGGCATCGTGCTCGTGGGAGCCCTGGTCGCGCTCGGGGTCGCCCAGAACCCCCTCGAGCAGGTCGTAGGGTTCATCGCCGTCGTCATGGGCGCGATGAACGTCACGGGCGGGTACGTCGTCACCGAGCGGATCCTCCAGATGTTCGACCGCTCGAAGAAGAAGGAGGGGTAGGCGGATGCTGTACCCCGACCTGGTCGACGCGGTCTACATCGCGACGATCTTCTTCTTCGTCATCGGCCTCCACCGGATGAGCCACCCGCTCACCGCCCGCAGCGGGATCGTCTGGGCCGGCGCGGCCATGCTGCTGGCGACCATCGTCACGTTCGTCGGAATCGGCACGCTGGGCACGAACTTCCTGCTCATGGTCGCCGGCGTGGGGATCGGCGGGTTCGTCGGCTGGTACGCGGCCAAGAAGGTCGCCATGACCGACATGCCGCAGATGGTCGCCATCTACAACGGCATGGGTGGCGGGGCGGCGGGGGCCATCGCCATCGTCGAGCTACTGGGCTCGACCGTCGGGACCACGGCGACGCTGAGCGTTGTCGGCGGCACGATCGGGGCCGTCTCCTTCGCGGGCTCCCTCATCGCGTTCCTGAAGCTCCAGGGTTGGATGCGGCAGCGCCCGATCACCTTCCCGGGCCAGCGGCCGTTCAACCTCGTCGTGCTCGGCGCGGCCGTCGTCTCGGGGGTGCTCCTCCTCGTCCATCCGTTCCCCTTCGTCCTGGCGGCGTTCATCCTGCTCGCCCTCGGCTACGGGTTCTTCATGACCCTCCCGATCGGCGGCGCCGACATGCCGGTCGTCATCAGCCTCTACAACGCGCTGACCGGGATCGCGGTCGCCATGGACGGGTTCGCCCTCACGAACTACGCGATGGTGATCGCGGGCACGCTCGTCGGGGCCGCGGGCTCACTGCTCACGCTCCTCATGGCCCGGGCCATGAACCGGTCGATCTCGAACGTCCTCTTCTCCGCGTTCGGCGCCACCGAGACGGCCGCCGGCGAGGTGGCGGGCTCGATGAAGCCGATCGAGGCGGACGACGTCGCCGTGATGCTCGCCTACGCGAGCAAGGTGATCGTGGCTCCCGGCTACGGCATGGCCGTGGCGCAGGCGCAGGGGAAGGTGAAGGAACTCGCGGACGTGCTGGAGTCGAAGGGCGTCCAGGTGAAGTTCGCCATCCATCCCGTCGCGGGCCGGATGCCGGGCCACATGAACGTCCTGCTCGCGGAGGCGGGCGTTCCCTACGACCGATTGTTCGACCGGGACGAGATCAACAACGAGTTCCCGAGCGCCGACGTCGTGCTCGTGATCGGCGCGAACGACGTCGTGAACCCCGCGGCGCGCCGCGCGGGGAGCCCGCTCCAGGGGATGCCCATCCTCGACGTCGACCAGGCGAAGAACGTCATCGTCCTCAAGCGGGGACAGGGCCGCGGCTTCGCGGGCGTCGAGAACGAGTTGTTCTACAAGGATAACACCCACATGCTCTACGGCGACGCGGCCGACAGCGTCGCGAAGCTGGTCCAGGCGCTCAAGAAGCTCTGACGGACCCACCGGGAACGACCCACCGTTCCCCGGGGCCCGAGGGACCGGGCTCAGTAACGGAGGGCTCGGACTCCGGGGAGCGAGGCGGCGCAGACCGCTGCCAGGGCGAACCCCACCGCCACGAGGGTGGCGATCCCTCCCGGGGAGCCATGAACGGCGAGCCCTCCGAACACCACGGCGCCGAACGACGCCGCGGTCCCCGGGAATAAGTACAGGTTCGAGAAGACCCGACCCAGCCGCTCGGGAGCGATCGCTCCCCGCAGATACGCGAAGCGCGCGGTCGTGTACATGGTGGTGGCGAACCCCGCGGTGAACCAGCCGAGGGAAAGCAGGATGAGGTTGTGTGGCAGGACAGCGAGCGCCCCGAACCCCGCGGCCGCGAGGCCGAGCCCGCCCAGTAGGACGGACCCCACGCGACTGCGGGGGTTCCACTGCCCCGTGGAGACGCTCGCCGCGACACCCCCGCCGACGTATGTCGTGAACAAGATGCCGTAGTCGAGGGTCGACCCCTGAAAGTAGGCGACCGATGTCAGTGTCACGAGGAGACCGGGGAGGCTCGCGAACAGCCCCTGGATCGCGTCGACGCTCGCCAGCTGGAGAAGTGGGGCGCCAGGCCCGGCCGCGACCTGGCTCCATCCTTCCCGGAAGCTGCGGGCAAAGTTCGAGGGCGCCGGCGTGGAGGCCGAGACTTGTAGCGGCAGGGCGAAGACGGCCGCGAGTCCCAGCAGAACAGCGTAGATGAGCATCCCTGCGGCCGGTCCGATGTCGATGAGCAGGAATCCGCCGAACCCGTAGCCGATCAGGGTCGTGGCGCCCCCGACCGCCCCGGCGACCCCGCTCGCCGCGAACTGTTCCTCCGGGGTCAGGATGAGACCGGGCGCGGCGTTCGACGACGCCCAGGCGAAATCCCAGAGGATGGAGATCACTGCGACGAGGGCGAGAAGAAGCGGGACGGTGAGGAATCCGTCGAGGTACCCGAGACCGATGGCGGCCACCGCGACCCCCTGAACCGGGTAGCAGGCGAGGAAGATCGACCGCTGGTTCCGGGCCCGATCAACGATGGGTCCGACGAGGAAGCTCAGGGTGTACGACGCGAACTCGATGAACAGGACGAGCCCGACGACCAGGTAGCTTCCGGAGATCAGGTACGAGAGCCAGACGACCGTGATGGAGTAGACCGAGTATCCGACCGCGGCCGCCTCCGCCGACGCGAGGAAGTACCGGTACTGGCGGTTACCCAGAACCGAACGGAACGGAGCGGTCGTCGTGACGGCACCCGCGCGGGGAGGAGTCCGCCCGGGCCAAGTCGATTCCGGTACCCGATAGCGGCCGATGGGGGGGCAGGGCCTAGCGCGCCCGCATCCGGTTGTTCTTGGGGTTGTGCTCCACCTCGGCGAGCCCGAGCACTTCCATCACAGGGGGAACGTAGTTCCCAAACCGTCCTCGAAGCCCCTTCTTGAGACCGTACCAACCCCCGACGGGGTTCTTGGGGGAGCGCGCCCACTCCTCGACGGTGCCCGGCGCGGCGGGCTTCTGCTCGTCCGCGCTGCCGAGGGGCATCCAGTCCCCGTGCTTCTTCAGCATCGCCTGGAGATCATCGAGGCATCGGAGCTGATAGTGGAGCGTGGTCGACCCGACGGTGACCACGAGGGCCGGCGGGCTCGCAGACGGGTCTCGGTACGCTTGGTACTCGGAGAGACCGCTCGGCGTCTCGAGCTCCCAGGGCTTTTCCTTGGTTCCCGATCCCTTCGCGTCCATCGTTCGACCCCACCAGACCGGGCGGTTTCCCCTACATGAATCCCTATGTTACAGGGTTAACTTGCTTTCCGGACCGGGGCTCGAGCGGCCATCCCGCGGCCCTGCAGGGATCGGCCGATGCTACCGAACCCGAACGAACGACCGGTCCAGATCGGTCCACGTCGAGATCCCAAGGAGGGCCATGGAATTCACCAACTCGGTCGTCAAGAGCTCGAGGAAGCGGCCGACGCCCCGTTCCCCATCGGCGGCGAGCGCCCATAGCGCGGGTCGGCCGATCCCGACCCCCTGCGCTCCCAGGGCCATTGCGAGGAGGACATCCGAAGCACGTCGGACGCCGCCGTCCAGGTACACCGCCAGTTTCGAGCCAACCGCGTCCACGATCGCGGGGAGCGCATCGAGGGTAGCCGGGGCGCCGTCCAGCTGGCGGCCACCATGATTCGAGACGATGACTCCGGAGGCCCCATGCTCGGCAGCGGTTCGCGCGTCGTCCGGTCGGAGCACGCCCTTCACGACGATCGGGAGCCGGGTCACGCCGCGGAGCTGATCGAGGATCCCCCAGTCCGCAGCCCCGTCCGGGCGAAGCGCGTACCCCTCCGGGGACGAAGCCGGGTCACGGGCCGGGGTGACGAACTCAGGACCGTTTCCGAGTGCCACCGGCGTGTTGAGGGCGAATCCCTCCCGGGATTGTCGGTCGCGGACAGCGAGGAGCGGCACGTCCGCGGTTAGGACGATGGCCGAATAGCCCGCCCGTTCCGCCCGTCGAACGAGCGTTTCGGTCCGTTCAAACTCCGGCTGGAGGTACAGCTGGAACCAGCGGGGCCCGGCGCCGCTGGCACTGGCCACATCTTCGAGGGACGCCGTCGAGAGCGTGCTCAGCACCATGAGCACCCCGGCCCGAGCCGCCGCGCGCGCCATCGCCGGTTCTCCGGCTGGATGTACCTGCCCCTGGTAGGCCATCGGTGAGATGAAGAACGGCGCGCGCACGGGCTGGTCCAAGAGGCGGGTTGAGGGGTCCAGGCGGTGGACCCCGGCGAGGATCTTCGGGGTCAGCACGTCTCGTCGGAACGCCTCCCGATTCGCGGCGAGCGTACGTTCCTCCCCCGATCCCCCTTGGACATAGTCCCACAAACCGGGGGGGAGCCGCGACCTAGCGGCCGCCTCCAGGCCGGAGAGCGAGCGGAACCCTTCTGCGCCAGCGGTGTCCGCCGCCGAGACTCTAGGGCCCGGGCGGCGCGGCGAGCGACGAGGCGTCAAACTCGGACCCGCCTCCGGTCGGGGTTCCGTCGCGGGGATCGGGAGGACCTGAAGATCAGGCCCGACGCCACCACGGCAGGGCATCGCGCGACTCCAGCCGAGCCCGAGGAAACGCGGCCCGACTGACGAGGAAAATGCCGTCGCGTCATCGGAAGAACAGGAACCATGTCCAGCCGAGGACCAAGACCACCGACCACAGAGTGATGAACGTCACGGGAAGCACCTCGGTCAGGGAGTCGGGGTTCGCGCGGTCCATCCACGAGACGGGATTGCGGGAGGAGAATCGCTCTGCGTGAGCCAGAAAAGGCCGGGTCAAGTTGACCGGGATCGTGGCGTTGGTCCGCAGCGTGATCGAAACCATCCAGGCTCCCTCGACGGGGGGCTGCTCCTGCTCCAGCCGACACGCGGCCTCCCGCCAGAGATTCTTCGCGTCGTTCGTCCGATGGAGGAGCACCGCCCAGACGAACGAGATGAGGATTCCGAGCAGGGAGAGGAACGTGAGGAGGGCCACGAAGATCGTCGGCTGGGAGAGGAAGCTAGCGGCGGTGACCACGAGGCCCGTGATTAGGACGGTCCCGATGGCCGCGTAGTAGGTAGTTCTCGTCGAGGCGAGTTGGGCCTCCTCCGCAGCCAGCCGTTCGAACTTGTCGTGGAGCCACCGACGATCATCGAAACTGAGCCGAGGTTCGGAACCGGGCACCGCCTCGGCGACGGGTTCCGGGGATTAGAGGGTTCCTCGACCTCGATCCTTCCTGCGCAGTAGCTTACACTGCGCTGCGGGCTGCCCTCGAATCGAACGATGATCTGGATCGGGCTGCGTCTTTCCAGCCTTCGCCCAGATACTGGATTCCGCTCAACTGATAACCCAGCGGCTCTGTGGAGCGACGATTCGCCCATGGTCCGGTCCATTCCCTCCTGGGCTGGCATTGCCGTCGTCGCCGTCCTCATGGCCCTGCCGCTTCCGCCCGTCGGGCCGAATACCGCCAGCCAGCCCATCGGCCCGCCGTCCCATCCCGGTCTGGCGACGACGTCGGTCCGCCCGGTTCCGTTCCCCGTGACGCCGGTCCGTTCGACCGCTCGGCCAAGCCTCAGTCAAAGTGCCGTCTCGGCTCTCGATGCCTGGTCACAGGGGCTCAACACTTCTGGAACGAACTTCACCCATCCGACGAACCGGGATCAGGTTCAGTTGGCGTACGACCCGGACCTTGGCCAGACGATACTTTTCGGCGGCTACGACCCCGGAGTCTTTGCGGACGGCGATACCTGGAACTACAGCAACGGGACCTGGACCGAATGGAATCTCGCGACGCAACCCGCCGCCCGATGGGGCGCGGGATTCGTCTATGACCCAGTGGACAGGTACCTCGTCCTGTTCGGGGGGCGGGACGACTTTGGGTACTTCAACGACACGTGGGTGCTGAACCGGACCGGCTGGCACCAGCTGAACACCACAACGGCCCCCTCCCCCCGCCGTGAAGCGTCCATGGCCTGGGACAGCACCGACGGCTACGTCGTGCTTCCCGGTGGATGGTACAAGAATCTGAACACCGGCGCGTCCTTCTTCCTCAACGACACGTGGACGTTCCGGGGAGGAGTCTGGAAGAACGTCACGTCGACGGCCGGTACGTCTCCGTCCGCCCCCCAAGTGGTCGACGACCCGGCCGACGGCTACGTGGTGGGATGGGGCGCGTATGGAGACACTGCGGGCAAGTTCTGGACGTACTCCGCGGGACTCTGGACCAGCCACACGAGCTCAACGACTCCGACTCCCGCGGAGCTGACCGCGAACGGGGTATGGGTGGGCTCTGGCGGCTTCGTTCTGATGTTCGGAAGCGAGCAGAACACCGTCGACGAGAACACGACCTGGGCGTATCGGGCGGGCGTCTGGGTCAACCTGACGTCCGACCTCGGGCTCTCTCCCCCGTCCCGAGGCAACGGCGGACTGGCGTACGACTCCTACGACGCGAGGGTCGTCCTCTTCGGAGGAGATACGATCGGGAACTACACCTACTGGGGCGATACCTGGCTCCTCTCGGCGGTTCCGTTCGCCGCCCATCTCCAGCTGCCGGCGAACCCGGTTGACCAGAACGCGACCGTCCCCATCGACATGACGGTCCTTGAAGGCACGGGCCGGTTCAACTACACCTACGACTACCCTGCGCTTCCGCCGGGCTGCTCATCGTCGAACGTCTCGTCCCTCCACTGCGAACCCAACTCGACCGGGGTCTGGCCGATCTCCGCCACGATCGAGCGATCGGACGGGGTCAACATCACGGTCAGCCTGAGCCTCACCGTGAACCTTCCCCTCTCGGCCAGCGCCACGGTCTCCCGAACCACGGTCGACCCCGGGGTTTCCGTGTCGTTCGCGGTCAGCATCGCGAACGGGACCTCGCCCTACCATGAATCGTGGGACTTTGGGGACGGTTCCACGGGGAGCGGACTCATCGCCACCCATGCCTTCTCGGTCCCCGGCACCTATCGGGCGAACGTGAGCGTCCGGGACTCGGGTCTCGGGGTGGCGAATGCCAGCGTCACGGTGACGGTGGTGACCGCCCTCGGGGCGACGGCGTTCGCCAACGTGTCATCGACCGACGCGCGCCTTCCGGTCGCCTTCAACGCCACCCTGGGCGGCGGAATCGGCCCCTACGCCATCCAGTGGCAGTTCGGCGACGGCGGGTCCTCGACCGGGGCTTCCACCACCCACGCGTTTGACTCCTCGGGCAACTTCTCCGCGACCGCCACGATCACCGACAGCGTCGGGGTCGACGTGGTCGCGCGGGCATATGTGTTCGTGAACCCGGATCCCACGGTAGAGGCGACGGCCAATCTCTCGGCCACGGATGTCGGATTGCCGGTCAGGTTCACCGGTACGATCTTCGGGGGGACGGCGCCTTTCGCCGTTCAGTGGGCGTACGGAGATTCATCCGCGGGGACGAACCTCATCGGGGCTCACGCGTTCACCCAGCCGGGCACGTACGCGGCGGTGGTAACGATCCGTGACGCTGCCGGACTGAGCCGCACCGGGAGCGTGGCGGTCAATGTCTCCGCCGTGCCGTCCGTCTCGTTCGTGACCAGCACGCCAGGGGTCGACGTGAATCGCCCGGTGCAGTTCCACGGCACCACGGTCGGGGGCACCGGCCCGGAAACGGTTTCATGGACGTTCGGCGACGGCGGGACCGCGACCGGCTTCATCGTGACCCACACGTTCGTCCATTCGGGCAACCTGACGGTGAGCGCCTACGTTACGGACGCCCTGGGGATCCGACGCAGCTCCCTCCAGGCTCTCTCGGTGGGGTCGATTCTGAGCGTTACGGCGGGCGCGCTCTCGGCTTCGGGCTGTCTCGGTAACTACACCGTGGACCTGGTCGCCAATCGATCGGGGGGTTCGAGCCCTGCAACGTACACGTGGGGGTTCGGAGATGGCTCTCCCCTAGCAAACGGCACCCCGGTTCGACACGACTACTCGGGCCCGGGCCCGTTCGTCGGGACGGTCACGGTCAAGGACGCGGCGGGAGCGTTAGTCAGTTCGCAGGTGACTGTCACTCCCGCCACGTGCCCAGTTCCCCCCTCGAACAGCGCGGGCAACGGGGTCTTACCGACCGAGCTCGCGATCGGCGGCGCCCTGGCCGTCGCCGCCATCGCGGTCAGCGCCGTTCTGCTAGTTCGACGGAGACGATCTCGGACTCCGCCCCGTGAATCCATGGAACCTGCCGAGGCCGAGGGGGCCATTTCGGCTGACGCCGATGGGAGTGCTCTCGACAATTCCGGCCCATAGGGTGGGCGCGCCCCGGGTCCCCGGTGGGTGCTGGATCGGCCCGGCAGCGGCCCAAGATGTGAGCGAACTCGTCAGCCAACGGCCTTCTTCACGAGGGCGGCGATCCGGGCCTCGTCTGCGGTGGTGAGCTCGGTCAGGGCAAACGCGACCGGCCACATGTGGCCGTCGTCGAGTTTTGCCTCATCGCTGAATCCGAGGGTCGCGTATCGCGTCTTGAACTTGTTCGCGTCCTGAAAGTGGCAGACGAGCTCACCGTCCTTGTAGTACGCTGGCATCCCATACCAGGTTCGCGCGGTGAGCGAAGGATCGGCCGCTTTCACGATCGTGTGAATCCGCTCAGCGAGTGCGCGATCCGCCGGTGGCATCGTCGCGATCTTCTCGCGGACTTCGAGTTCGCTTTCGGCCGGTCCCGCACGCGCCCGGGCCCGCGCCTCCCGGGCCCGCTCCCGCATCGCCGCTCGTTCCTCTTCGGTGAATCCCTTCGGATTCCTCTTGGCCGGCATGTCGGGTGTACTCCGTTCGTCTCTTGAGGCATTCCCGGGGTACGGCCCCTGGGGGAACGGGTCGCGAGTGGGATCTGTACTGGGGCGCCGACGATGCCCATGACAGGATGGTACGGGACTTTCCGGCACGCCGAGGCATGCTACGGTTGGGGGGTCACCCCAACTTGACGGACCGATTAACGCCTGCCATGCCGTCACGCGGCGCGGAGGGAAGATGTCCCAAAGACTGTTTTCGACAAGGAACATACGAGGCCTGCGTTGGGCCCCGATTTTCGGGCTCTGTGCGCTGCTCCTCACCGGCTATCTCGCCGTGGGGGCCGCGCAGGCCGGCGCTCCGAAACACGCCACCCTGAAAGTGCCCAGCCAATACTCTACGATCCAGGGCGCGATCGACGCCGCCCACGCCGGCGACACGATTCTGGTCGGAGCCGGAACCTACACGGAGTCGCTCGTCGTCAACACCTCGGTGACCATCCTGGGCGCCGGGCCCTCGAAGACGCTCCTGCAAGGCCCGCTCGGCTCCAATGTCGTGGTCTCCATCGGTAACGGGGCAACCGTGAGATTCTCCGGTTTCACCGTGACGACCGCGAACCTGCTGTATGCCGATGCGATCTTCACGCACGATGGCGCGAACGGGATCATCTACGGCAACACGATCCGCGCGGTGGGCAACAACAGCATTGGCATCGAAGTGAGCTACGTCTCCTCGGCCACCATCACCAGCAACCTGATCATCGCGACCTCGAGCCCCTACGTCGGCTGGCAGGTCGGGATCGCCGTGCTGGACCTGAGCCAAGCGACGATCAGGTACAACACGATCGTCGGGCCCGGGTTCGAAGCGGTGTTCCTGTTCGCCAGCACGGCCACGGTCACCAACAACGTGATGGGGGATTTCTCGTGCTTCCTGAGCGTCGCGTATGCGCCGTGCGGCACGAGCTGGTTGAACGACTTCCAGGGCGGAGGGGTCGTCGACTACCTCGACCTGGGCGCGACCACCATCTCGAACAATCTGATCTACGCCGTGGACGACGGCGTCCAGATGGCGGGCGGCAGCCCCGGCGTGGCCGTCAACGGGAACCTCATCCTGAACAGCGCCAACTACGGCCTCGCGTGCTTCGACCAGGTCTGCTCGTACTCCCACGATGTGGTGATCGGCGGGCAGTACGGGATCGGCGTGGCTGCGACGTCTGTGGTCACCTCGGCCACCCTCGACCACGTCGTGATCGGGGGTGTGACGACGCCGTTCTACTATGAGGCGGACTTCGGAATGCCAACCCCTACGATCGGAGGTACCTACACGGTGCTGTAGTCGTCGGCACCCGGGTTCCGGGACCCTCGGGGTCCCGGAACCAACCTGTTCCCTCGACCCTGTGCTGATTCTCCGATATCGGGTGGCGCGTCGCGTCGGCGTTCGGGACCACCCGGGCGGACGGATGGGCGCGGCCAGATTCGAACTGGCGATCTTCACCGTGTCAGGGTGACATCATAACCGCTAGACTACGCGCCCGCGGCGCGGCTCACCGAAGTCCCGTTCTTATGCCTGTCGGAATGCGTGCGCGCCTAGCCGTACCCGCCGGAGAACGACCCGGGGTCCGGATGCTCGTTCCACGTGTAGTACCCCATCGACTGGCGCTGCGATTCGGTGACATCCTTGCGGAGACCACCCTGCAGCGAGCCGTACACTTCGCGGATCTGCTCTTCGATGGACCGGGCGCGGTGCAGCGCCTCCTTCACGTGGCTCTCTTCGAGGAGGGGACTTCCCGCCACCGCGGCAAGATCGCCGGCGGTACGGATGAGGCCACCCAGCTCCCGTAGCCGCAGTGTGAGGGAGTTCCGACGGCCGTCGATGACCTCGGCCCGGCGGCGCGCTTCCCGGATCAGCTCCTCGACCGCCGCCCGCGTCGCGGGACGGATGCGCCCGTCGGACGCGATCTCCTGGGCGCAGAACTGTGCCAGCTTGAGCCGGTTCGAGTCGGTATCCGGCATGGTCGTCTCAAGCAGGACCTCGTACCCGCTCCCCGCGATCCGCGAGCGGAGGGGAGAGAGGATCTGGGGGAGGTCCTGGATGTTCGACGCGGCCACGAGGATGAAGTCGCAGGGGACGCTGTCGACGCGGACCGCCGCCCCGCCGGATTGCGGATTGCGCCCGGTGATGGGGAACCGCTTCTCCTGCATCGCGGTGAGGATATGCCGCTGAAGATGGCCCAGGTGGGGCAGCTCGTCCAGGAAGAGGACCCCCTCGTGGGATTCGTGAACGGCCCCGGGGATCACGCGCTCGTACGGAAGCGTCCCCAACTGGGGGTGGCCGCCGTACGGGTCGTGGCGGACGTCACCCAGGAGCTCCGTCTCGCTCGCTCCCGTCGCAAGGACGAACGAGTTCCGATCGAGCTTGACGAGGACCTTGCGCGGGCTCTCCTTCTGAAGGTGACGTCGGCGCTCCAGCGCCCGCTGGTCGAGGACCTTGATCTTGTCGTCGGCCCGTTCGTACGCGACCACCTCCTCGGCCCCGTTCCGTAGGCGGGTCGTCCGCACGGACTCCTGGGGATTCCCGCCCGGGCTCACCGTGAGCTCGAGGATCCCGCCCACGAGGTCCCGGAACGGGTTCCCACTGCCGCCGACGCCCGGAACCATCTGCTTCAGGTTGCCGCAGCTCGGACAGTACCGTTCGACGGGTAGAGAGTAGAAGTTGCAGCGGGGACACCGGTAGCCGAGCCGTTCGGCGACGGTGACGGGGGCTTCCTTCGGCGAGATGAGCTCCCCCTCGACCGCTCGCGCGGTCTCGGCCTCCTTGTGGACCTCGTCCGCGGGAACGACCTCCACGGTGGGCCGCTCGGGGTTCTCCGGGTTGTGAACCACTCGGATCTCGGTACGGGGCCGGTCGAGATGGAGCGCGAGGGCCTGGGCGGTCATCGACTTCCCGATACCGGGAGGGCCGACCAGAAGCAGGTGACGCCGTTGGTAGGCGGCGACCCGTGCGATCTCGACGGCCTTCTCCTGCCCGATCACCCGGGCGAGCGGGTCGGATGGGATGGCGATGTCCTCGGTCGTCTGGATCTCGTCCAGGGCGACCGGTCGCCGTCGGCCGGCGTCGCTGACCGACGCGCTGTTCGAGGTCGTCATGCGCGCCGTGCTCCCACGTCGCCCGAAGGCATAACGTCCGTTATCGAGACGGCGATGGCCCTTTCCCGGCCCTCGGCGAGGTCGAACCTCGCTACCGGGCGCTGGGCGCCTCGACGTCCTGGCGCGTAACGATCCGGATCGGCTCCGGGATCTTCCCCACGGCGCCGACGCGGTTGGCCACGACCGTCTGGATGCCCTTCTCGTGCGCGGCGTCCAGGAGCCGCTGGCTCACCACGCCGTCGAAGACGAGCGTCTTCGCCGGAGAGGTCAGCGCGGCGAGCGCCTCCACGATGTCCTTCACCGGCGCATCCGTGACCACGGCGTCGTCCGGCCCGAGGACCAGCGAACGGGAGGTGTTCTCGAGCTGTCCCAGGAGCTCGAAGTAACGTTGCAGTTCGGGGGTCATCGCGACCACCGGGGCCGGAGGAGGGGGCGGCGGCGGGGGCATCGGCGCCCGCTGCGCGGGGGGCGGCCCTCGCTCCATCGGTTCGTGGCGGCCGCCACGGTCCTCGCGGCGTTCGTCGCGCCGCTCGCCGCGTCCACCGGATTCTCCCCGGTCGTCCATCGGGCCCCGGGTGGAGCCGGTCTGCTCGAAGCCGGTCATCTCCAGGTACTGCTGGATCGGGATCTTGTTGCGGAGGCACTTCACGAGCTGCTTCTGGGTGAGCTCCTCGACCTCGCTCCCCCGCGGCGCGCGCGCAACGAAGTCAAGGTCCATGGTCTGAAGCATCTCCCGAAGGATCAGCTCGCCGGCCCGGTCCCCGTCCGTGAACGCCGTGACGGTCTTGCCACGCGAGAGGTCCTTCACCGTCTGGGGAACGCTCGTCCCCTCCACGGCGATGACGTTCTTGATGCCGCATCGTAGCAGGTTGAGAACGTCCGAGCGCCCCTCGACGACGATGAGCGCGTCCGCCTGGTCGATGTTGGGGCCGGCCGGGAGGTGCTCGGGGCCGTAGGTTGTGATCTCCTCGATCTGGACGGCCTTGCGAACGGATTCCGTGAGATCGATGCCGACGCCCTTCGAGTCCTCCTGCATCTTCGAGAGGATCTGCTTCGCCCGGTCGACGACCTTCGCCCGCTTCGAGATGCGGATGTCCTCGACGGAGAGGACCTCGATCTTGGCGCGGCAGGGGCCGATCCGGTCGACGGTCTCGAGGCCGGAGGCGAGGATGGCGGTCTCGACCTGGTCCAGGGAGGAAGGGATCAGGATCTCGCCCTCGCTCTTTCCCTTGCGGGAATCGATGTCGACCTCGATCCGACCAATCCGGCCGGACTTCTGCAGGTCGCGAAGGTCGAGCTCATCCCCGAGGAGTCCCTCGGTCTGGCCAAAGACGGCGCCCACGACATCGGGCTTGTCGATCACGCCTTCGGCGGCAATTCGGGCACGGATCTGGTACTTGGCGGCGTTAGGGTCGTTGCTCATGGTGGTGGTGTTCTCCGATGGACTCGGGACATTCAGGTCCCGTCGGAGCGAACCTAGGTGTGGATCCCCACGTCGGCCACGAAGTCGCGGATACTACGACGAGAGTCCGGGTCGAACATGAGTCGTGAGTCCGTGATGCGTGACACCGTGAGGAAGCTCCTCCGGTCGTCTCCGGCTGTCCTTTCGAGAGAGGAGAGCCGGGTGAGGTATTTAAGGGGGCGGGCGACCCGCGGCGACCGGCGCGCTCGGCCGATGCGGCCGCGCGGGCTCTCCCCGCGCGAAAGTGGATGCGTCGACCTCGGCGACCGGTCCTGAGGCCGATTCGACAAGAAGCACTTTATACGCGACTCCAGATGGGCGGCTCGGAGTCAATCGTACATGCCTCGTCGCGCGACCGCACGGCCGGTGCCGTCCCCTACCCCCGAAGCGAATCCCGCCCCGCAGCTACCCGAGGACGATTTCGTGGCATCCCTCAAGGGGGAGCTCTCCCGCGCTCAGAAGGTCGCCGGGGAGAAGCCGGGCGAGGACCTCGCGCATCGGGCCGAGCTCAACAAACGCCTCCTCCAGGACCTCTGGGAGGTCCACAACCAGTTCGAGGAGATCTCGACGCACCTCACCATCGAACCGTCGCAGACGCTGTTCGCCACGTTCGTCGAGTACCCCCAGAAGTGGTCGTTCCGGGACACCTTCGATTTCGGCGCGGTGAAGACGATCGAGCTCAAGGACCGGACGCCCGGCTGGCTCGGGTCGACGCTGCGATTCTGGTACTACAAGACCCCCGAGGGGAAGACGCACCTGCGCGGGATCTTCGAGTGGTGCGAGGGCGAGAGCTACCACCGCTACTCCGGCTGGATGCGGATGATGGCCCAGGCGGTGCTCTTCGACGGCAACGAGCACGAGGTCAACCTCCGCGAGATCCACCAGACGCTAAGGGACGTCGTCGTCAAGTGGTACACCGCCCACATCGACCGAACGCCCGACCAGTTCGTCGCCCATCTTCGCGAGAAGTACCCCAAGGGCGCCAACTACGCGGTCGAATCCTACCGGTCGTAGCCCGTTCCCCGCTGTCGCACGCTCTCCGACGAACGGTTGAAATAGCGCGCGCGGAGTGGGCCCGGCAGAACGAGCCGGTCCGGGGATCTCGGGGGCCGGGGAAGGCTTCTCGGGGGGTCCCGGCACGGCCGTCGTTGAGGGGCACCAGGTTCGGATGCGCGAGCAACTTGCCGCGTACTTTCAGTCGCATCAGATGCTGGTGGAGAGTTCGGCCCTCCAGCTGATTCTCACCACGCCGACCCCGCTCGACCTCTCCCGTCAGCTGATCGAGGGCGCGAGCGCCGCCTCCCCCTTCGTCACGCTGGAGATGGTCGAAACCCTCCTCGCGAAGCACGCCGGCCGCTCGCTCGCCGCATCGATCCCGATGGCCCGGGCCGGCGGGTTGCCCGAGCCGGAGCCGCCGTTCCGTCTGGTCGCCGAGGGGTACCAAGCGGGTGGGCCCGACCGCGAGCCGCTGCAGGCGTATGGCGAACTGTTCGCGTCGCGGTTCCGATCCCTCGCCCGCATGGTCCGAGCTCGACCGGAGCTCAAAGGGTATCGGCCGGTCCGGGAACTGAGGAAGTCCGAGGGCCGAGTGTCCGTGGTCGGGATGGTGCGCGCCGTCCACGCGACCAGCGAAAAACGCCACCTCATTCTCAGCGTCGAGGACGAGTCCGGGGTGGTGGAGCTCCTCGTGCCTCGGGACTCCGAGGCGGCGATGACCCCGTTCTTGGTCGACGAAGTGGTGGGTGTCCAGATCCTCCTGCCCAAGGAGACCGACCGGCTCCCCCGGGTCCTCGCCGCACTGCGGCCGGACATACCCGTCCAGCGGCCGGTGCGTCGGGGGCCGGCCCGGGACCGAGTGCTCTTCCTCTCCGACCTCCACATCGGTAGCAAATCGTTCCTCGCCGAACCCTGGGCGGGGCTCATCGAGTTCCTCCAGGGGAAAGGCCCCCATCCCGAGCTCGCGGCCGAGATCCGGCACGTCGTGGTCGCCGGAGACCTGGTCGACGGGATCGGGATCTATCCGAACCAGGAGCGAGACCTCGCCATCGGGGATGTCTTCGAACAGTACGCCGAGCTCGGGCGTCGCCTCGCGGAACTCCCCGGACGCTTGGATGTCGTGGTGGTCCCCGGCAATCACGACGCCGTTTGCCCCGCGGAGCCGCAGCCCTCGCTTCCCCCGGAGATCCGGGCCAGCCTTCCGGCCAACGTGCATTCCATCAGCAACCCCTCCACGTTCGCGCTGGACGGCGTCGTCATCGAGGCGTACCACGGCCGCAGCTTCGACGACCTCATCCCGGCGATCCCCGGGGCGACGTACGCGCGACCGACCGAGGTGATGAAGCGGATGTTGGCGATGCGCCATCTGGCGCCGATCTACGGCGGCCGGACGCCGCTCGCTCCGCTTCCGCACGACGGGCTCGTCATCGAGTCCACGCCGGAGATCCTGGTGACGGGTCACGCCCACACCTACGGCGTCGACCAGTACCACGGGGTGCTGTTGCTCAACGCATCCACCTGGCAGGCGGAGACCGAGTACCAGCGGATGCGGAACATCTCCCCTGTTCCGGCCCACGGCGCCGTGGTCGACCTCTCCGACCTCGGGGTCACCACGCTCGACTTCTCAAGTGGCCGGGCGGTGGCGAGGGTCGGGGCGTGAGCCCCTACCCGATGGACCCGGTTGACGCGACCGGGCCGATGCGCGTGGTCCTGACGGCCGCGCCCGCCCGGCTGGCCGATCGCCTGAGCCGAGGCGCGCTCCGGCGTCGCCTCGCCGCGTGCGTCAACGCCGTGCCCATTCGGTCGGAATACTGGTGGCGAGGTGGCCTCGAACGGGCCGACGAGGTGCTGCTCCTCTTCAAGACCGTCCCGAAGCGGGTGGGGGCGCTCTTCCGATATCTCGCGTCCGAGCATCCGTACGACGTCCCCGAGATCATCGAGCTCGACGTTCCGCGAGTCCACCCCCCGTACCTCCGGTACCTCGCCGGGGCGATCGACCCCCGGGCGCCCCCGCTACCGCTGGGCGGCGGGTCGCTCCGCCGGGTCACGCGTTCGGGATCACCGCGAGCCCGGGGAGCTCGAGGCCCTGCACGAACTCGAGGGCGGCGCCACCGCCCGTAGAGATGTACTGGAACGCGTGATCGACCCCGAGGTCCTGGGCGACGCGCGCGGAGTCGCCGCCGGCGCAGACGTGGAATCCGGGGATCGTCGCGAGACCGGCGAGCACCTCACGCGTACCCGGCGCGAACCGGAGGTCCTCGGCCATCCCGAGTGGCCCGTTCCAGAAGACGGTCTTCGAGTCCTGCAGCACCGCGAAGAAACGGTCCCGCGTCCGCGGCCCGATGTCCCGCGCGATGCACCCCGACGGCACCGCGTCCGCGGGGCAGGCCTCGGCCTCGGCCTGGCCGGGCCGCTCCACCAGGAGGTCCGTCGGGAGGTGGACCGCGGTCCCCCGAGCCGCGGCCTCCTCGGTGAACCGGCGCACTTCGTCACCCAAGCCGGTCTCAACGGTAGTCGCGCCGAGCTGGGCTCCCCGGGCGGCCAGGAAGGGAAAGGCGAGCGCTCCGCCGATGAGGATCGCGTCGGCCCGGCCGAGGAAGCTGCGGAGCAGCGGCAGCTTGTCAGCGACCTTGGCTCCCCCGAGGAGGGGAACGTAGGGTCGCTCCGGGGATTCCACGAGACGGGAGAGCTCCCGGACCTCCTTCTCGACGAGGAACCCCGCGAAGGCCGGGAGCCTCTTCGCGACGCCCACGGTCGACGCGTGGGCGCGGTGGACGGTGCCGAAGGCGTCCTCGATGAACAACTCGCCGAGCTGCGCGAGCTGGGCCGCGAATCCGGGGTCGTTCGATTCCTCACCCGGGTAGAACCGTAGGTTCTCCAGCATCAGGAATTCGCCGTTCTTGAGACGGGTGGCCGCCTCGAGCGCGTGCATGCCGACCGCCTCCTCGGCGAGGGGGACCGATTGCCCCAGGATCGCCGAAAGCTTGTGGACGATGGGACGCAGCGTGTAGCGCATGTCCCGCTTTCCGCCCGGACGACCCAGATGGGAGAGGAGGATCGTCCGCGCCCCCGCCGCCTGCAGGTGCCGCAGGGTCGGCAACGCTTCCACGATCCGCCGGTCGTCGGCGACGGCGCCGCTCGGTGTCTGGGGGACGTTGAAATCGACCCGGACCAGGACCCGTCGGCCGCGGACCGGCGCATCGGCGACGCTGCGCTTCGTGACCATGCGGACGCCGAGGACCGACGCACTAAGATGATTGCGATTCGGCCGGGGGACCGGTAGGCGACGAGGGGCGGGGTCGGCTCAGGCGGTCGACGGCCCGGCGGGTCGCCGGCAGGGTGAGGCCGTGCGCCTCTCCCCTCCTCAGGATCTCGCCCGAGATCTGGTCGACCTCGGTGGGGCGGCCCCGTTCTACGTCCTGGAGCATGCTCGAGCGGTTCTCCGCCGTCGCCCGCACGACCCGCCAGAGGTCGTCCTCCAGCTCCCGGGCTGAAAACGAGAATCCTTCCGCCTCCGCCACCCGTCGCGCCTCCTCGAGGAGCATGAGCGACTGCCCCCGCCACGGCTCCTCCCGAAGTCGTCCGTTGAGGATCCCGTGGTCGGCCGTGACCGGATTGATCGCCCCGTTGATGGCCGCCTTTCGCCAAACTTCGCGGGGGAATTCGTCCAGGCGCCGGACGACGTACCCCATCGACTCGACGAGAGGTGCGATCACTCGAAGGGCGGGTTCGGCCTTCCCGGCATCTCGCGGGAGGAGGATCTCTCCCTCGCCGGCCTGACGGACCCGCCCCGCTCCCAACAGGGTGGCGGGTACCGAGTGGATGGCCCGGACGAGCCACGCGCCGGGGTCTTCCCACCCCCCTCGACGCAGTCCCGTCGCAGCGAGGTCCTCGACGCCGAGTCCATTTTGGGGCACCAACGTGGGGACGGGGGTCGGCTGGCCGGACGCGAGCTCGGCCGAGGCGGTCACGAGGTCGAACGTCTTCACCGTGAGGAACACCGCTTGGAAGTCGGTGCCTGCGGGCCAGTGGTCCGACGCGTCGACCCGGAATCGGCCGGGTCGGATCCCTTCGACCTCCAGCCCATGCTCCTGGATCGCGGCGACGTGGGCCGGACGGCCGACCAAGGTGACGCCATTCCCGGCCCCGGCGAGACGAGCCCCGAACAACGAGCCGACGGCCCCGGCTCCCAGCACCACGACGCGCACGGTCGCCAGGCCTAGCTCAGACGGCGAACCAGGTCGGCGAGCGCGGCGGGCTTGCCCCAGTCGCGGCGCAGGTTGACAAGCAGACCCTCGTAGTAGCGGACCTGCTCCGCCGCCTCCCGCACCTGCTGCGAGACGTAGGACTCCTCGCGGGCGATCCGGGCCAGCTCGGCCTCGGTCTCGTGCCGAGCCGCGAGCAGCGCCTGGAGCCTATCGTGCAATGATCCGGCTGTCGTTCGAGGCATGGACCGCTCCCGCACGCCCCGCGGGGCGCATCGGGTCGAGAACGGCGTCGGAGACCTCCTTGAGCCGCGCGAGGTCCTGTTTGATCCGACGCAACCGTTTGGCGAGTCGCTGACGTCGCTCCTTGAGGTCAGTGAGCGAGCGTTCCAGGAGCTGGAGACGGTGACGCCACTTGTCCCGCTCCTGGACGCTCAGGAGGACCGCGTCGACGTCCATCGCCGGGCGCGGGACTCCGGTGCCCCTGAATGAATGTTTCGGGGGACCCGCGAGCCGCCCGTCCGGGTCGGCCAATGGGCCCCCGCCCTCCAAGAGCCTAAAACCCGCGGGGGTCTCCGCCGCCGACGGTGGAGAAATGAGTCAGGTCCGGAAGATCGTCGTGCTCGGAGCCGGGAACGTCGGCGGGTCGCTCGCGCAGCGGCTTGCCGAGGCCGACCTCGCCGCGGAGCTCGTCCTCATCGACATCGTCGAGGGTCTCCCCCAGGGGAAGGCGCTCGACATCCAGGAGTCGGCGCCGATACTCGGGTTCTCCACGCGCGTCACCGGGTCGACCTCTCTCGAGGCCATCGCCGGCGCGGACATCGTCATCGAGACCGCGGGGCTCGCGCGAAAGCCCGGCATGAGCCGGTCGGACCTCCTGGAGAAGAACGCGACCATTCTCCGCGACCACGCGCTCGCGGTGAAGGCGCACGCCGCCGGGGCGGTCGTGATCGTCGTGACGAACCCGGTCGATGTCATGACCTACTGGTTCCAGCAGGTGAGCGGCCTCCCCGCTGCCCGCGTGTTCGGGGAATCGGGAACGCTGGACACCGCGCGGTTCCGCTGGTTCGTCGCGCAGGAGCTCCACGTCGCGCCCCGGGACGTGATCGGCTTCGTGCTCGGGACGCACGGCGATACGATGGTCCCGGTCCTGTCCCTCACCAGTGTCCAGGGGGTCCCGCTGCAGGGACTCCTCGCCCCGGACCGTCTCCAGGCCCTGGTGGCGCGTACGAAGAAGGGGGGCGGCGAGATCGTGGAGCTCCTCAAGATGGGGAGCGCGTACTACGCCCCGTCCGCCGCCCAGGCCGAGCTCGTGAAGGCGGTGGCCCGGAACGAACACCGGCTGCTCGGCGTGACTGCCCGGCTCGACGGCCCGTTCGGTCTCAAGGACCTGTACCTCGGCGTGCCGGTCGTCTTGGGGCGGGAGGGGGTCGAGCGAGTGGTCGAGGTCCACCTTACGGCCGAGGAGCGCGCCGCCTTCGAGGCGAGCGCCGCCGCGGTGCGGGCCGACCTCGCGGTCCTCTCGAAACTCCCCCCCACCCACTGACCCGCCGGGCGTTCCCCGAGTTCCGCGGTCATCTTCCACATTCCACTCGGGGAGCAGCTTCATCTCCCCCTCCGCCGAAGCGACGGCGGAGCGGGGAGTACGCCGAACGCGGAGGCTGTCTCGGACGTTTCACCGCTGTTTCCCTACCGGGTACGGCCCGGCCAGGACGCGATCCTGCGGGAGGTCGCTGCGGTGGCCCGCGGAGGAGGGTCGCTCCTCGTCGACGCCGCCACGGGGTCGGGGAAGACCGTCGCGACGCTGGCCCCCCTCCTCGAGCACGCCCAGGCCGAGGACCACCGGATCCTCTACCTGGTGCGGACCCACTCGCAGGAGGTCCAGGTCCTCGCGGAAGCCCGCGCGATCTCTCACCGGCTCGAACACCCCGTCCTCGCCCTGGGGCTCGAGGGTCGGCAGAGCCGGTGCTTCCTCCTCGAGAGCGTCGCCGAGATGAAGGGGGCGACCGCCGAGGAATATGGGAAACTCTGTGCCGACCGCAAGCGGGCGACGCAGCACTCGTTCGACGCGGGTGGCCTCCTCACGCCCCCCGATGAGCTCCCCGAGGGCGGCGCGGTGGACCTCACCGACCTGGAGGGTTGTCCGTACTACGGGCGGGTGCTCCAGAGCGACCTCGACTCCGTCACCGAGCGGTTCACGTCGAAGGTCGCCACGCCTCGCGAGTTCGACGACTACAGCCGGAACGAGAACCTCTGCGCCTACGAACTATCGAAGCGGCTCGTTACGCGCGCTCGACTCGTGACCGCCCCGTACGCCTTCTTCTTCCACCCCCACATCCGCCAGTCGCTCCTCCAGTGGATGGGGGTGGGCATCGACCGGATCGACCTTGTGGTCGACGAGGCGCACAACCTCCCCGACCACCTGCGGGAGCTCACCACGGTCTCGCTGCCCCAGGAATCGATCCGCCGGGCCCGGGCGGAGATCCTGGAGCACGGGGACGTCACCCTCGCGGAGGGCCCAACAGCCTCGAGGTTCTTCGACATCGTGGTCGGCGCGGTGGACGAACTGCTCACCCACACGGGCGACGAGGAGGACGCGATCCTCCCCCCCCACGCGCTCGAGGATGTGCTGCTCGCCGCGCTGGGGGGAACGTCGCATCGACTCGACACGTGGTTGGGCGCGCTCGCGAACTGGGGCGAGACCCTGAGGGAGGAACGCCGTCGTGCCCGGCGGCTCCCCCGGTCCTGGGTCCACACCGTGGCGCTCACGCTCCTCTCCTGGCCGCAGCTCGATTCCCCTACGTACGTGAAGGTCGCCACCCGACGCCCCCGCCGGGCGCTCGAAGCTTACGCGCTGGATGCCCGGTCGACCGCGGAGCCGATCCGGGAGTGCCACCTCTCGGTCCACCTCTCGGGCACGCTCGCGCCTCTCCCCGAGTACCGGGACGCCCTCGGCCTCAGCGAGTCGACCCGGCTCCTCAGTGTCCCATCGCATTTCCCGCCCGAGAACCGCCGCATCTTCTTCGACCCGGAACTGTCGACGCGGTTCGAGGAGATCCAGGGCGACCCGACGGCCATCCCGCGTCTCGCCGACCGCCTGGGCGAGGTCCTCCAGTCGCTCCCCGTCAAGACGGCCGTCTTCTTCCCGAGCTTCGAGCTCATGGAACGCGTCCTCGCCGCGGGCCTCCATTCCGACCTTCCACCGCGAGCGGTGATCGAATCCCGCCGGGTGTCGATGGGGGACCTCTGGCGGTCGGTCGAGGTGTTCAAGCACGACCCGGGCGGGAGCGTTCTCCTCGGCGTCACGGGAGGCCGCATCGCCGAGGGGATCGACTTCCCCGACGAGGAGCTGGAGGCGGTCGTCGTCGTGGGCATCCCCTTCCCGCGACCGACGGCGAAGCGGGAGGCCCTGCGGGCGTTCTGGGATCGCGAGACCGGGCGCGGCTGGGAGTACGCGATGGAGGCGCCGGCCCAGCGGGCCATCCTCCAGTCGATCGGGCGAATGATCCGCTCCGAGCATGACCGCGGGATCGCGATCGTGCTCGACCGACGCGCCCCGATCTTCGCCGGCGTCCTTCCCGGTCTCTCGCCGCTGAAGGACCTCGAATCGACGGCCCGGACCTTCTACGGCCGACGGGTGTCGCGGCCGGCCCGGGCGGAGACGCCGGATTCGGT
Source organism: Thermoplasmata archaeon (assembly GCA_035632035.1). Classification (GTDB taxonomy): domain Archaea; phylum Thermoplasmatota; class Thermoplasmata; order Lutacidiplasmatales; family UBA184; genus Lutacidiplasma. Next base: position 36,387 of record DASQHP010000004.1, read on the forward strand.
CCACAACGGCTAAGTGCCCCACCCCCCGATAGGCGGATGGAGCCGACGCCGTGATCATCACGCGCACCCCGCTCAGGATCAGCTTCGCCGGTGGCGGCACGGACCTCCCGTCGTTCTACCGCCAGCACGGGGGCGGGGCGGTCACGAGCGCGGCGATCGACCGGTACATCCATGTCCTGGTGAACGACAAGTTCGACCGCGCGATCCGCGTCGCGTACTCCCGGACGGAGAACGTCGATCGGCTGGACGAGCTGCAGCACGAGCTCGTCCGGGAGGCAATGCGGCTCACCGGGGTCACCCATTCGCTCGAGGTCCACACCGTCGCGGATATTCCCGGGGAAGGGACCGGGCTCGGGTCGTCGTCGACCGTCACCGTGGGTCTCCTGAACGCGCTCTGGGCGCATCGGGGGATCCTCAAGGACCCGAGCGAGCTCGCCGAGGAGGCCTGCCGGATCGAGATCGACATCCTCGGAGGGACCCTGGGGAAGCAGGACCAGTACATCGCGGCGTTCGGGGGGCTCCAGTACTTCGAGTTCCACAGCGACGACACCGTCCGCTCGACCCCCATCCCCCTCTCCCGCGAGGACCGGGCTTCGCTGGAAAGCCATCTCTCGCTGTACTACACGGGGATCACCCGCAAGGCCCAGGGGATCCTGAAGTCGCAGGATAGCCGGACCGACCAGAACCGCGACGGCCTCGTCCGGCTCCGCGAGATGGCCGGCGAGGCCCGCGACGCCCTCCTCCGACGCGACTGGGCCGGCCTGGGCCGCCTCCTGGACGAGGGCTGGGGGATCAAGCGGCAGCTTTCGAACGGGATCACGACCTCGCAGATCGACGAGGTCTACGACCGGGCGAAGCGCGCCGGGGCGTACGGGGGCAAGATCACCGGGGCGGGCGGCGGGGGGTTCCTCCTGGTGGTGCATCCTCCCGAGAGAAGCCGTGAAATAGCGACCGCCCTCTCGCCCATGACGCGCCTCGATGTGCGGATCAACGCAGAGGGGTCGCGCATCCTTTTCGTCGGACGGTGAACGGTGACCGGGGCGCCCATTGAGAGCTACGTCCATCGCTACGTGGAGGAGACCCACGCGGCGCTCAGCGACCCGTACCTCGCCGAGGGGATCGCCCGGGTTGTCCCCATCCTCCTCAAGGCCCGGGACGAGGGGCGGACGATCTTCTTCTTCGGAAACGGGGGGAGTGCTTCGACGGCCTCCCACTTCGTCGTCGACATCGGGAAGGCCACGATCCGCGGCGAGGGCTCGCGCTTCCGCTGCGTCGCGCTCAACGACAATGTGGAGAGCCTCACCGCGTGGGCGAACGACGCCGAGTACGCGGTCGTGTTCTCCGAGCAGCTCAAAGGACTCGCCCATCCGGGGGACGTGGCTGTCGGGATCAGCGGCAGCGGGAACTCGCCGAACGTCCTCCGCGCGATGGAGCTCGCTCACCGGATGGGGGTCACCACCGTCGGGCTCACCGGAATGGGCGGTGGGAAGCTGAAGGGCCTCGTGGACGTCCCCATCGTGGTTCCCTCGACCAGCATGCAGCATATCGAGGATGTCCACCTGCTCATCTGCCACCTCCTGACCTCGTACCTCCGCGACGAGGCCCCGCGCCCCCGCGCATGACCGTCCGCGTGAAGGACTACATGGTGCTCGAGGTCGAGCACCTCACCGGTTCCACGACCGTGGGCGAGGCGATCCAGCAGCTCACCAAGAGCCGCCACCACGGCCTGCCCGTGACCGACCGCGATGGCCACCTGGTGGGTTTCGTGAGCGCGAAGGAGCTGCTCCGCAACGCGGACCACCGGACCCGCCCGCTCTCGCAGATCATCCGTCCCGGGACGTACACGGCCCATCCGGAGATGGCGCTCGACGACGTCGCCCGCATCATCTTCCGGTTCGGGCTGAGGGATCTTCCTATCGTCGACAGCGACGGGAGGCTGTGTGGCGTCATCTCGAACCTCGACATCGTCCGCTCCCACTTCGAGCGGGCGTCCCCCGCGAAGGCCGAGACCCTGCGTCACCTCCTCTCCGAGCGCTACCAGCTCCCGTTCTCGTTCCGCCGGGGCCTCGTGCCGATCTCGCAGCTCCGGCCGACGCAGTGGAAGGTCTACGAGGACGAGCTCGAGGGGCGGCGCTACGAGCTCGAGCGGGGCTTCGCCGAGCCGGTCCTGGTCGTGCAGAAGGGGGAGCAGTGGATCCTCGTCGACGGCCACCACCGGGCCCTCGCGGCCAGGGAGATGGGATTGGCCCAGCTCCAGGCGTTCATCCTGACCTGCGACAAGCCCCACGAGTTCGCCGCGACGGAGATCGGCCTCGAGCGGATCGCGCGGGACCACCATCTCGAGACGCTGGCCGACATCGAGGTCGACCGCTCGGCCCATCACCCTCTCATCGAAGTGACCACGCAGCTCATCCGCCGGTTCGAGACCGACGAGGGAAAGAATCCCCCGTAGCGTCCGGGTTCGTACCGGGGAGAGATAACCCCCCTCCGCCCGAACGACCCATGGCGCCGCCCGGATCTCCGCTCACGGTCCGGGAGTCGACGCTGCTCACGCTCGGGATCGTGGCGGCCGGGGTCGCCGTCGATGGCCTCCTCATGCTGCTCGTCGGCTCCGGCTCGTTCTTCCCCTCGACGGGAACCACGGCGTGGGTCGCCCCCGCGCTCACCGCGCTCGGGGCGGCCATATCGAGCGCGGCCTTCCTCGGGCTCGGCCGGCGGGCGAGGCCGGTCCTGGAGGGAACGATCCCCCGCCTCTTTCCATTCGCTCCCCTCCCCGTGAACGCGGGGATCTTCGTCGTGCTGCTGGTGGGAGCGGTCTCCGTCTTCCACGGGTTCTTCGACGTCTTCACCTCCGCCCACAACGGAGGAGACGTCAGCACGCTCTCCGACCAGGGGGACTTGAGCGCGCTCCTCATCGGCGCCTCGGTTGTCGTCTGGATTCTCACCATCTATGCGGTGCTCGTCATGTTCCGGGTCTTCCGACTCGGTCGGTCCATCGATGCCCCCGTCAGCGGCCGGGACGTCTACGGCCGAGTCATCGAGGAAACCTCCGGCCGCGATAGCTGGCGGCCGTCCCGGACTCCCTCTCCGCCGGTCCCTGGGGGTGCCCGCGCGGTACTGTTCGCGGTCACCCTCCTCCTGGCCCTGGTCATCTCCGCGGCCATCCAGATCCTGGAGGTCGACGTCGGACCCGCCCCGGCCCTAGCGTGGCTGTGGGCCCAGCCGTTCACCCCGCTCCTCAGCCTGCCGGTCGCCGCCGGCATCGGTCTCGTCGACCGAGGGCTTCGGGACCTCGAGGCGCGCTACGCGCGTCGCGCGTCGACATCTCCGACGCCCGCCGAGATCCGGGTGGCGAGTACGGACCCCCGGCCGGCGAACTGACCGCGATTCGTACATCACCGTTATCAAGCGCGCCTCGGTCCGAACCGCGTGCCCCCGAGCGACCGCGCCGGCCGACTACGTCGGGGGGCCCGCGCTTCGCTCGCCGTCGCGGTCCCTCTCCTCCTCCTGGGCGTGGCGCTCTACCCGGCCACGACGGGTCCGGAGCTCGCTACCCGCGTCAGCACGACGGGCGTTGCGTCACAACTTCCCTCGGCCGGACGGAGCGCCACGGTGAACCTCACCGACCAGCCCGCGTTCTCCCCGTCGAAGCTGCTGGCCATCGCCGGTCAGACGCTGTCGCTCACTCTCCACAACCTGGGGACGTACCCGCACACGTTCACGATCTCGAGCGTGGCCAACTTCTCGATACCGGCGTCGTGGACACCTCAGCAGCTCGACCAGTTCTTCACGGCCAACGGCTCGCTCCTCAATCTCACGGTCCCGGGCGGACAGACGGTGTTCGGGAACGTCTCCTTCCCGACCGTGGACGAGGGAGCGACGTTCGAGTTCGTTTCCGTGGTCCCCTACCAGTTCCAGGCCGGCATGTCCGGGACGGTCGCGGTGCAGTATCCCTCCTCCGCGGGGGCGTACGCCCTCACGGACCAGACGACCGACAATCTTCGTTTTCTACCCGCGACCCTCGCCATCCCCAACGCCACCCAGTTCCCCATCACGGTCTCCGTCGAGGTCACCAACGCGGGCACCACCACCCACACGTTCACGATCGAGGGACAGAACAACAACACCCTCCTGCCCGGCAACTTCTCGTCCTACTTCCAGAACCACCCGCCGCTCTCCTCGGTGAACGTTCCCACCACGTCCGGTGTCCCCGTCTGGGCCAACTTCACCATCACGGGGAAGGGCGCGTACGAGTTCATCTGCGAGGTTTCCGGCCACTTCCAGGGGGGCATGTTCGGCTGGCTCTACGTCGGCTACACGCCCGCCCCGCCACCGCCGCCCCCCAGCTCGGCCATCGTGGACCCGCTGGTGCTGGCCGGCGCGGGCGCGCTCCTCGGACTCGCGGTCGTCCTCACGGTGGTGGCGACCTTCGTCGGCCGCTTCCCCCGGCCTCCCGGCGGATCTGGCGGCCACCACTAGCCTTGGAGGTCGCCCCGGTGGCGACCCGCTCATGGCCGGGGTCGGTCGAATTCGATCGCCCCGACAGTCGATCGCGGCGAGAAGGGGGACCGAGTGGGACTACACCGACCTACGTGACAACGAGGTCGGCCCGCATGGTGCCGTGGTACGTCCCGCAGAACTCGGTACACTGGATCAGGAACTCCGTTCCCGCGGCGACATTCGGGATGGTGAAGGCAAAGTGGTTGACCCGGCCGGGGATCGCATCGATGCGAACGCCGAGCCCGGGGATGTTGAACGAGTGGATCACGTCCGTCGCGGTCACATTCACCTGGATCGTAGTGCCGGGAGCGGCCCAGAGAGCGCCTCCGCTCGTCGTGTTCGTCGTCGGGTCGTAGCTCGTGATGAAGTCGGAACCGTTCGCCGGGTAGTAGAACTCCCAGAACCACTGGTGGCCGGTCACGACCACGTACTCGGAGGGATTCGCGGGCAGCGCGTCGATGTGGTAGAGGAGGACGGTCGAGTACGCGGCCACGCCCGCGATCAGCGCGACCGTGCCGAGCGTCCACGCGACCTCGAGCCGGTTAACCATACCGCCTCCCCTTGGTGGCGGGATCGCGGAACTTCACGAGAGCCCAGACGAGGATGCCGAACGTCACCAGGGCGCCGGCCAGCGAGAGAACGAACATCACATCGATGAGCGGCAGCGTCTGTTGGTAGTCGGTCTGTCCCGCCGCCCTCAGCGTCGTCCCGGTCCCGGCGGCCAGAATGGCACCGGCCCAGGCGAACCACCCGCGGAGCGCGCCGCGCAGGGACACAGCTGGACGGAGGGACCGGGGTAGATAATTCCGGTGTTCGTACGGAACCCCTTTGAACCGTGCGTCCGTCCCCGCGCATCGGCCCCTCGGTCGACCGGTGTACCCGCGTGACGAAGATCGTTCCTCGGCGCACGAAGCCGCTCGTTCTGACGATCACCGCCCTGGTCCTCCTCGGTCTTGGGGGGTACGCCTCCGCGAACTCGGTCCACCCCGGACCGGCGGTCTCGTCCGCGGGCTCGGAATCCCTGACGGTCACGGTCGGGACCGCGCTCCAGTTCACCCTCTCGACGGATGAGGTGACGCCCGGCGACAACGTGACGGTCACGCTCGTCCAAACTTCCGACACCGAGCACACCTTCACTCTCCTCAACGCGCCCAACTTCCAGTTCAACTGGAGCACGACCAGTGCCGACAGTTCTTCCCACATCCTGGCGTTCCTGGCCGCCCATCACCCCCTCGTGAACGTGACGATCGCGGGAAACCCGGGAACCGAGACCGCCACGTTCGTGGCGCCCCCGTTCGGATTGTACGAGTACCTCTGCCTCGCCTCCGGCCACTTCGCCGCCGGAATGTGGGGCATCCTCGGCTCCGGGGAGCACGGGAGCAGCGGGGCCACGGCGAACACCGGTCCCGGAGCTCCGGTCTTCATCATCTCGGGGTCGATCGCCGCGCTGGTCGTCCTCGCCCTGGTCCTCGGGTTCGTGATCGGGCGCCGGCGAGGAGCCGTCCACGAGATGCCTCCGGAGCGGCTGGGGTACCCGGAACCGCCGGCCCCGCTTCCGTCCGACAAGAAATAGCGGATCGAGCGGCCACCGGCCGCAACGCCTAAAAAGGGGGTCTCGTTCCAACCTACGAACTTCGTAAGAGGTTCGAACGGAACGCATGGCTTGGTCCACCCCCAGTCGGGAGCGTCGCGTCCTCAAGGCCGGCCATTCCTCCATCGCGGTCACGCTCCCCAAGCCGTGGGCCGAGGCGATGAACTTGCGACCGGGGGACCTCATCGTCTTCGACCAGAACGACGACGGGACGCTCTACCTGAAGCCGGCCCCGGTTCCCGGGGCCGCGCCGGTCGGTACGCCGTTCCTCGTGCACGCCCATTCGTTCACGACCCCCGGCGTCCTCGAGCGACTCGTAGTGGGCGCCTATCGGGTCGGCCACGATGCGATCGAGATCCGCACCGAGATTCCGCTCGCCCCCGAGCGGGTCGAGGAGATCCAGGGCTCGGCGCGCAGGCTCATCGGGGTCTCGGTGGTCGCCCAGGAACCCAACCGGATCCTCCTCCAGAATTTCATCGACCCGTCGAAGTACGGCCTGCCGCAGCTCGTGCAGCGGATGAAGATGATTCTCGTGGCGTTCCTGGAAGAGTCGGCGGAGCTCCTGAGCCGCCGCTAGCGCTAC
>DASQHP010000005.1:0-11308 GCA_035632035.1 Thermoplasmata archaeon
CAGCTTGGTGGATGCGCTCTGGCATCTCCTCACCGCGCTCGGGCTCGCGCTTCCCGCCCGGCGGTGGGTCGTCGCCTGGCTCGCCCCGATCCTCGCGCTCGGACTGGATGTCGACCACGTCTTCGGAGACGTCCTGGCGACGGTCACGGGACGGACCGCGCATGACCTCTTCTTGGTGGTGCTGGTCGGCGGACTCCTCTACGAGCTCCAGGGCCGCTCGGCCGCATTGATCGGGGTCGGTGCGGTGCTCGCCCATATCGGTGTGGACGGCGGGGGTTTTCCCCTGCTCGGTCCGATCTCGACAACGTTCTATTTTCCGCCGCTCGCAGTCCTCATCCTCTTCATCGGGCTCGCGGCCGGCCTCTTCTTCCTCGCGGCCCGGCCCCTCCGTGATCTCCGGCGCCCGACCTCCGTTGCCCTGCTCGGGGGGGCCATCGCTGTCGTGGCGCTCCTCTTCGTCTATCTCCCGGTCGTCTCGACGTTCATTGGCCAGTAGGATTCCCGAGGCGACATCGTCAACTGGCCGGCGCCGTTCCCGCGCTATGGCCGTCCGAGGACTGCATCACGTCCAGGTCGCCGCCCCCGAGGGCTCGGAATCCGAGGTTCGCCGATTCTTCGGTGACGTCATGGGCCTGACCGAGATCCCGAAACCCGCTCACCTCGCTGTGCGGGGGGGCGTTTGGTTCGACTGCGGCGCGCAGCAGCTCCACGTGGGGATGGACGCTGAGTTCCACCCGGCCTGGAAGTCCCATCCGGCGTTCCTCGTCAGCGACCTGTCCGCGCTGCGGAAGCGACTATTCGAGGCAGGCGCCGAGGTGTTCGACGATCTCCCCCTTCCCGGGTTCCGTCGCTTCTATGCGCGGGACCCGTTCGGCAATCGGCTCGAGTTCGTGGAGCCCGAGAACGCGCCAACGCGGTGACCCGCGTTCACGGGTGCGCCGCTCCCGAAGAATGAGGTACGGAAACCGAGATCCGCGACTCGACCGCATGAGCCGCCGCCTCCGCGGCGCGACGGGCGTCGGCCACGGTGGGTCCGCGGGCGACGGCCACCCCTAGACGGCGCTCGGGGTAGGCCTCGGGCTTACCGAAGAGGAACAGTCGGACCCCGTGAGTCCCCAGGGCGTCCTGAAGGCCGCCGAAGGAGGGAGCCCATCCGCCGGACGGGGCGAGGATCACGTGGGCGGCGCTCGGATGGGTGGGCTCCGGCCCCCGGTAGGGGAGCCCCAGGATCGCGCGGGCGTGAAGAGCGAACTCGCTATTCCACTGGCTCCCGAGCGTGACGAGGCCCGTGTCGTGCGGCCGGGGAGAGACCTCGCTGAAGTAGACCTGAGACCCCTTCACGAAGCACTCGACGCCGAAGACGCCAACGCCCCCGAGTTGGTCCGTGACAGCGGTCGCGGTCCGGCGCAACCGCTCCAGGACCTCGGGCGACGTCTCCGCCGGCTGCCAGCTCTCGTGGTAGAGCGTCCCCGGTCGCGCATGTCCGATCGGGTCCATCACCGTCGTCGCGCGCTCCCCGCCAGGGGCCACGTGACGGACCGTGAGCATCGTCACCTCGAGGTCGAATGGAATGTGCTCCTCGATCATCACGCGGGGATTCGCAACGCGTCCCCCCTCGGCGGCCGCCCGGTACGCCGCGGCAACCCCTCCCGCGTCCCGCAGGAGGGTCATCCCATGGCCGGAGCTGCTGGTGATCGACTTGAACAGACAGGGGAGCCCGAGCTCGTCCACGGCACGCCGCGCCTCCTCCAGACCGTTCGCGAACAAGAATCGGGAGGTCGGAACCCGCGCCCGCTCGGCCGCAAGTCGGCGAATCCGCTCCCGGTCCATCGTGATCCGGGTCGCTTCCGCGCGCGGGATGACCGTCCAGCCTTCCGACTCGAGCTCGACCAGGGTCGCGGTGTCGATCTGCTCGATCTCGGGCACGATGACGTCCGGCGTCTCGCGCTCCACCAGGGCGCGAAGCCCCGCGCCATCGGTCATCGCGAGCACGTGGTGACGGTGGGCGACCTGCATCGCGGGGGCGTTCGCGTATCGGTCGACGGCGATGACCTCGGCGCCGAGACGGATCGCCTCGATCGCGATCTCCCGACCGAGCTCTCCGCTGCCCAGCAGCAGCACTCGCGGGGCATCCCCCACCAGCGGAGTGCCCATGCGGTCGCGCGGGCGCACCTCCGGATTCCCGGGGTTCGGCATCGGATGAATCGGGTCCGCGCTAGCCGTCGTCGGAGATCTGGCGCGGACGCGGGATGTCCTTGGGCTGCTCCGCCTGGGTCGGCATACCGGTCACCCCGGAAACGATGTCGCAGTCCTGCCAGTTCACGCCGACCGTCACCTTGGGGAAGGCGACCTTGAGCGTGTAGTTCGCGAGCTTACCGACCACGAGACCCTGAGCTCCGGGTACCAGATTCGGGTTCATGATCGAGAGGTCCCGGGTCAGCACCACGCGAGTCTGCCCGAAGACGATGCGGCCGAGCTCTGCACGGTCTTCCATCGCGTGAGGTCCGATGCGTCGCCGCCCAGATAAGGTGTGGCTCCCCGGGGCCAGCACGCTCCGGTCCGTTCCGAGTTTGCGAACGGTTTATGGGGTGCGCCGACAGAGAGAATGGATAGCGCCCGCCGAACGCGGCGCGGCTGACCTTGCCGAGCGGACGGGAGACCTGCACTCGCTGCGGCGCGTCCCTCGGCCCGAACGACGAGCGGTGTGCGCTCTGCGGGACACCGCGTCCCACGGGGAACCCGCCCGACTCCAGCGACTCGGTCCGTCGGTTCGCCGGCGGCCCGCGTGGCCGGCGTTGGACTCGCCGGTGGCTCGTCGCGACGGTGGTCTTGGAGCTCGCGGTCGTCGTCTTCTTTGCGGGCGTGTTCACCAGTTGGTTCGGGCTGGTGAACGCCGGTGGGTCCCCCTCGGGCGGAGGTCCCCCGGGGTCCGACCCGAATCCGCACGCGGAGAAGGTCAACTCGGTCGCCCTGGGGATCGTCTACTCCGGCAACACGAGCGGGTACTTTTCGATCCGACCGGCCGGGAACGCGTGCACCGGCTGTCCCGAGAGCCCGTCGGTGGACCTTCGATTCGGAGCCCCGATCGCGGACATCGTCGTCTACCTGAACCTGACCAACACGGGGAATGCCTACCACGAGGTCACCAGCTGGAACGTCTCGGCCACGAACTTCGCGGGAGCGGACCCGTTCTATGTACGGGCGGTCCTGTGCTGTTACAATTCCTACGCGGAATCCGCCGAGCTGCTGGGACTGGTCCCGGGCCAGACGTTCGGGCTCGCGCTGCTCATCGCCGCGGACTCGATTCCCGCAAACGGGGGAGCCGGCTACTCGCTCGAATTCGTGGGCGTCTCTCCGAGCTGACGCCGGGCGGACACGGCCGCGCCCGCCGGATAACCGGGCGCTTGCCCCGAGGAAAAAGGCCTTTAGGGGGTACTCCGGTCGTGGGCTGCTCCGGTACCGCATGGTGGGGACTGCGCATTCCGCCCAGAAAACGGAGAAGATCGTACATCTCAGGATCGACCCGAATGACGAAAACACCACGGTCGAAGACGTTCTCAAGCACATCTCCGAACTCCAGCGGAAGCACCCCGAGCGGGAGGTCTTCTTCGACGGGGACGAGTACGCCATCTGCTCCCGCCCGAAGCGCTCCCGGCTACCCGTGGCCCACTGACCCTCTCCCGACCGACCGTCCGCTCTTCCTCCTGAATCTCAAGACCTATCCGAGCTGCCTCGGGTCCGGAGCGAATTCGATGGCCGAGCTGCTCGCAGCGGCCGCCTCCGAAGCCGGCGTTAGTGCCGCGATCGCGCCGGCGTTCCCCGACATCGGCTCGATCGCGAATCGCCGCCTGCTCCCCGTGCTCGCCCAGCACACGGACGACGTTCCTCCGGGGGCCCGCACGGGCTCGGTGCCTCCCGAAGCGATCCGAGCGGCGGGCGCTGCGGGTAGCCTGGTCAACCATTCGGAGCACCCTCTCGACGTCGCGGCCGCGGGACGGGTCACGCGACGGCTCGGCGAGCTACACCTGGCGGCCGTCGTCTGCGCTCGCACCGTCGCGGAATCCGCTGACCTCGCTTCGTCCCACCCCCCCTTCCTCGCCATCGAACCCCCGGAGCTGATCGGCGGCAAGGTCTCGGTCTCGGCCGCGCGGCCCGAACTCATCCGTGGGGCGGTCGAGGCGGTCGCACGCATCTCCCCCGAGACCCGTGTCCTCTGCGGAGCGGGGGTCCACGACCGCGCCGACGTGCGCAAAGCCCTCGAGCTCGGAAGCCGGGGCATCCTCGTCGCAAGCGCGGTCGCGACCGCCCCCAACCCGTCGCGCGCCATCGCCGAATTGCTCGCCGGATTCTAGGTCGGCACGTTCGTCGGCCGTGCGCGAAACCACAAGTAGCCGGCCCTGCTAGTGCGACCCTCCCCGCGGTGTCCGTTCATGTCGAGGGACCGGTCGGAGGGGAGCCATCGCACCCCGTCCGCCAGCCATCGCGATTCTCGCCGACGGTCCCGGGGCCGCCCTCGCCCCCGCGTGCGTAGGGAGGAGGGGCGCCGCGCCCGGGAGCCCCCCGGCCACGCCCCTCCCCGGGTCCGCCCGCGTCGGCTCTCGCGCATCGAGCTGACCGAGCTCACTCACCTCCTGGCGTGGCGACGGCCCCCGGAAGTCCCGACGTCCGCGGCTTTTCCCCCGATCCCCCGGTCGCTCCGCGTGCTGATGGTCGGGTGGGAGTTCCCGCCGTCCCACTCGGGAGGGCTGGGGGTCCATTGCTACGAGCTCGTGAAGGAGCTCACCCGGATGGGCCACCGCGTGACCTTCCTCACTCCCTTCCCCGGGCCGTTCACCCCGGTCCCGGGAGTGACGTTCCTCCACCCCGGTGACCCCGGCCAGGGTCCGGTGCCCTACCCTGGGGCGTACGAGATCGTGCCGGGGAACATCGAGCCGGGTTCCATCGAGACCTACAACGCCTGGATCGCGTCCCGGTCAGCGCTCGGCCCGTTCGACATCGTCCACGTCCACGACTGGTTCGGGACCGTCGGCGCTCGGGACCTCGCCCGGAGCTCGGGAGTCCCGCTCGTGATGACCGTCCACTCGACGGAGTATGACCGGTCGCTCGGGCACCCGTGGGACGAGATCCTGAGCCGAGAGCAGGCCGGGGTCGATGCGGCCGACCGCGTGATCGCCGTGAGCCGGCACCTCAAGGACCAGCTGGTCGACCGGTACCATGCCACCCCCGAGAAGGTCCGCGTGATCTACAACGCCGTGCGACCGAGCTCGCGGCTCAGCCGCCTCGAGCAGTCCCGGCGCCTGGTCCTGTATCTGGGTCGGCTGGCGGCGATGAAGGGGGTGGACACTTTCCTGCGCGCGGCCGCCCGCGTCGCGGCGTTCGACGACGAGACGCTATTCGTGGTGGCGGGGGAAGGCCCCGAGTACCCCCGGCTCGTCACGCTGGCCGCTCATCTGGGGATCGGGGACCGTGTCCTCTTCCTGGGTCGCGTAACCGAGGACGAGCGGGCCGTGCTCCTGAGCTCGGCCTCCGTGTTCGTGCTGCCGTCGATCGTCGAACCGTTCGGAATCGCGGCGCTCGAGGCGATGGTGGCGGGGGTCCCGGCGATCGTGTCGAAAACGAGCGGCGTGGCCGAGATCAGCGGAGCGGTGTTCGCGGTCGACTTCTGGGACATCGACGAGTTCGCGAGCCGGATCGAGGAGGTGCTGGAGTATCCCGCCCTTCGCCGGGCGATGGCCGAGGTCGGCCGGTGGGAGGCGCTCCGGGAGGGGTGGCCCGAGCGCGCGCTGCAGACGGTGGGCGTCTATGCCGAGCTCGTGGCCCGCCGGGGGTCGACGTGAGGATCGTTCCCTACCTCCACCTTCACCAGCCGTACCGGCTCGCGCGATTCCGCTACGTGGACCTGGGTTCCGGCCGGTCGTACTTCGACGATGCGCGGAACCGGGCGATCTTCGAGGGGATCGCCGGACGAGCGTACCGGCCCACACTCGGGATCCTCTACGACCTCCTCCGGTCGCACCGGGAGTTCCGGGTGAGCCTCTCGGTCACCGGGACCTTCCTCGAGCAGGCGGACGCCTGGGCACCGGACCTGATCCCGCTCCTGCGCTCGCTCGTCGACACCGGTCGATGCGCCCTGGTGGCGGAGACGTACTTCCACTCGCTCGCGTTTCTCCTGCCCGCCCCCGAGCTCGAGGAGGAGGTGGCGCTCCACCGGGAGGCGTTGCGCCAGCGCTTCGGGGTCGCTCCGAAGGTCCTCCGCATGACCGAGCTCGCCTACTCCGATGACCTCGCCCGGTTCGCGGAAGCCGAGCGGTTCAGCGGCATGCTGGGGGAGGGGTGGGAGGGCCTTCTGCACGGCGCGGAACCGACGCACGTCTACTGCGCCGCGAGCGCACCGACCGTGCGCCTCCTCCTACGGCACTACCGGCTCAGCGACGACATCGGGTTCCGGTTCTCTTCGCGCGAGTGGAGCGAGTACCCGCTGACCAGCGAGAAGTACGCGGGCTGGCTCGCCGCCACTCCGGGCGAGTTGATCGGTCTCTTCATGGATTTCGAGACGTTCGGCGAGCACCACGCCGCCTCGACCGGGATCCTCGACTTCCTGCGCGCCCTGCCCGACGCCGTCGCGGCCCACCCGGATCTAGCCTGGGCCACGGTCGAGGAAGCGATCGAGTCCATCCCGCCGCGCGACGCGCTCTCGGCACCCAGGACGATCAGCTGGGCCGACCAGAACCGGGACCTCGGCGCATGGCTGGGCAACGACCTTCAGCAATCGGCGTTCGATGCGGCGAAGAAACTGGGAACGATCGTGCGCCGGAGCGGGGATGAGATGGTGCTCCGCGACTGGCGGCGGCTTCTCACATCGGACCACTTCTACTACATGTACGTGGGCGGCCACGGCGCCGACCTCGGCGTCCACCAGTACTTCAGCTCGTACGGGAGTCCGTTCGACGCGTATGCGAATTACATGAACGCCCTCACGGACCTTCGGCGGCGGGCGCTCGCGAAGTACGTGCCGCCGCCCGAAACGCGAACGGCCTAGGCCCGGGCCGACGCGGAGTCGTCCGGCCCCCGGGGCGTCGGCGGCGGAGCCCGGACGGCGATGAGCGGCGTCGGAGCGGCGATGACGTCGTGCCTCATCATCTTCCGCTCGGCCCGCCGAAGAACTTCGAAGAGGGTCGACTTGGAACACCCGAGCTTCTTCGCGAGATCGGACATGGAGATGCGCCGAGGGAGTTCGTAGTAGCCGTCGATGACGGCTTGGCGGTACACCTCGGCCTGACGGCGGGTCAGCGGTCCCTCCGGGCTTCGCAGGCTGTGCACACCCGTCGCCACGACGGTGACTTCCGGGACCCGCTTTTGCAGGTCGGCGAGGAACGGATGCCAATCGGCGCGCGGACAGAGGACGGTCCAATCCGCGACCCCCGCTCGGACGGTGATCGGGAGCCAACGGAGCACCGCGAACCGCAGAAGGGTCCGGACGTAGGGTGGCGCATAGGTCCGGACCACGAACGACCGGCGTCCGGGCCCGGCCGCGGCAAGCCACACCTCGGCCACTTTGGGGTTCGTGTAGAGGTCCTGCGCGACCAGTGCGGGGTCAATGTTGTCGACCTCGAACCGGATAAGGAGAGTTTTCCCATCCCCCATCGGGACCCGGTCCATGATGTGCAGCGCCGAGCCGGGGTAGCGCCGGGTGAACTCGGAGAGCGGCATCCCTTCAGGCAGGACGACCCGGAGTCGAGCCACCAGAAGGTCCTGGAATCCCCGGCCCGCCGACCGGGCGGACAGCGGCTCGAGCGCCCGGGTCGAGAGCGGGTCCCGCGGGATCCGCTGCGGGGTCGTACGGCGGGGCCGGTCCGCGGGAATGGAGCGAGGAGTGAGGCCGGGTATCTCAATCTTCCCTCCGGCGGGACCGGCCACCCCGCGCAAGGGTCTGACCCTGCCGGCGGACTCGCCCGAGCGCCCGTCCATGGAAAGGTTCATTTCCGCCGGGCAGGTCGATCCCCCGGTCCCGCGGGCATCGAATGATCACCCAGCTAGCGGGCAACGGCCGGGTTCTGCTCACCGTCAACGAGAACGGAGAGTGGAACGATCTGTTCTACCCGTATCCCGGCGAGTTCCAGCATCTCCGCGAGATGCGCCTCGGGATCTTCGACCCCGGCTCGAACCGGTTCGCGTGGCTGAGGACCGGCAACGGCTTTCTGAATCAACAGGCGGCGACCGGCGTCGAGAACTCCCCGGCTTCCCACTGGACGGGATACGGCCTCAAGGTGACCGTCCTCGACCACGTGCATCCGAACCACGACCTCATCGTCCGGACCATCCGCCTCCGCTCGGAAGAGCCCCGCCGGCTCCGCCTGTTCGCGTACCACTCGCTCCAGATCGCCGAATCGATGTACCAGGACACCGCGTACGTCGATTCCCCGCAGAATGCGCTCATGCACTACAAGCGGGGGTTCTACTTCGAGTTCTTCAGCGAGCCCGCGTTCACCGACGCCGTCTGCGGTGAGCACACGCTGAAGGGCCTCCAGGGGACGTACGTCGACGCCGAGGACGGGCGCCTGGACGGCCGCCACGTGGCCCACGGCGCCGCGGACAGCGTGATGCAGTGGGACGTCGAGGTGGGACCGTCGCAGCACACGACCCTCCGGCTCTTCGTGGCGATCGGGACCAGCGCCGAGGCAGTCCACAAGATCCGGGAGTACGTCCGAGCCGGAGGCCCCAGCCGATTCGAGCAGGAATCCCGGGCGTTCTGGCAGGCCTGGGCCACTCGGCGTCTGCCGGCAATCCCCGAAGGGCTCAGCGCCCGCGTGCGCGAGCTGTACCGCTCGAGCGTGCTCGTCATGCGGCACGCGGTCGCGACGAACGGGGCGATCATCGCCTCGCCGGATACCCGCTCGCTCGTCATCGGCGGGGACACGTACAACTACTGCTGGTGGCGGGATGGCGGCTACGTCGCGAAGGCGATGGACGAGGCCGGGCTCTACGAGAACGCCCAACGATTCTTCGAATTCGCGCGGTCGTGCCAGCGCCCCGACGGGTCGTTCTTCCACCGCCACTTCCCGGATGGCGAGATGGGGAGCACCTGGCACCCGCCCCCGTTCCTGCAGATCGACCAGACGGCGACCGTGGTCTCCGCCCTGTGGCACCATTTCAAGCGGGGGTCGGACCCCGACATCCTGGTCGATTTCTGGCCGATGGTGAAGGGGGCCGCG
This sequence comes from Thermoplasmata archaeon, assembly GCA_035632035.1. GTDB lineage: Archaea > Thermoplasmatota > Thermoplasmata > Lutacidiplasmatales > UBA184 > Lutacidiplasma. The sequence continues at coordinate 9,213 of DASQHP010000005.1, forward strand.
AACTTCCTGGTCGGGTTCCGCGACAGCGCGACGGGCTTGCCGGCCGCGAGCTTCGACCTCTGGGAGGAGCGTCTCGGCATCCACACCTATTCGACGGCGGCCGTCATCCACGGACTCGAGCGGGCCGCCCGCATCGCCCAGGAGCTCGGGAAGGACCCGACGCGCTGGAGGCTCGCGAGCGAGGAGATCCATCGGGCGGCTCTTGAGAAGCTGTGGGACCCGGCCAAGGCGCGCTTCGTCCGGTCGGTCGAACCGCTCGACGATCGACTGGACGCCTCCATCCTGCTTGCCCTCAAGCTCGGACTCCTCGAGTCGAACGACCCCCGGACCCGACAGACAGTGGACGGCGTCGAGGCGCGGCTCTGGTCCAAGCCCACCGGGGGGATCGCGAGGTTCGAGGGCGACCAATACTACGGACGCGAGAATCCCTGGGTCATCTGCACGCTCTGGCTCGCGGAGCTCCGGCTGCTCCTCGGGGACCGCGCGCGGGCCCGGGAGCTCATTGAGTGGGTGGCCGCGCATGCCACTCCCACCCTCCTCCTGTCGGAGCAGCTGGACGCCAGCTCCGGCGAGCCTCGCAGTGCCACCCCGCTCACCTGGTCCCACTCGACGTTCGTGGATGTGGTCCACAAGTACCAACGGGTCCTCGCCCAGGGGAGCGCCGAGCCGGAGTAGGCAACCCACCCCTTCGCCCCGGCTCTCGGGTCATTGATACATACTCCTTCGACGATGTTTTCTATCGGGGGGGACGAGACGCAGGTCCGCGGGACTCGGGACGCGTTCGGGGGGCCGGGCATCCCGCCCAAGTGGTCCCACGGCAACAAGGAGGGCGTCGGAACGGCGTACGCCCAGGACAGCAAGGTCTGGTTCACCCTCTTCCGCGGGTGCCTCACCGAGGTCTACTATCCGCTGATCGACCATCCCCAGCTTCGGGACCTCCAGTACCTGGTCAGCGACGGGGCCACTTTCTTCCAGGAGGAACGGCGCCACCTCGTCGGTCAGACGCGTCGTCTCACCGACCACACGCTGGGGTACCACATCACCAATCGCGACCCCGACGGCCGGTACACGATCCGCAAGGAGGTGATCGCGGCGCCCCACCTTCCCGTGATCCTTCAGCAGACCCATTTCACCGTCGATCGACCGGCCCCGAACCCGCTCCACCTCTACGCGCTCGCGGCGCCCCACCTCGACGTGAGCGGGTGGGGGAACAATGCCTACGTGCTCCGGCAGAACGGCCACAGCCTGCTCGCGGCGGAACGCAACGGGGTCTGGATGGTGCTCGGCGGGTCCCTGCCGTTCCTCCACGCTTCGGCAGGCTACGTGGGCTCCTCGGACGGCTGGACCGACATCAACCTCCACAAAGCCATGGAGTGGGAGTTCGACCGCGCGCTGGATGGGAACGTCGCGCTGACCGGGGAGCTGCCGATCCCGGGCCCGGAAGGGTTCACCCTCGCCCTCGCGTTCGGGCAGGGCCTCCCCGCCGCCGTCTCCGCGCTCTATCAGGCGCTCGGCCGACCGTTCGCGGAGTGGAAGGAGCGTTTCCAGGCCGAGTGGGACCGGCCCGCGGGGACTCTCAAGGACCGACGGGCCCTGACCGGCGACAATGGGAACCTCTATCACGCGAGCTACAGCCTGCTCCTCGCCCACGAGGACAAGACCTTCCCGGGCGCGTTCATCGCGTCCCTCAGCATCCCCTGGGGCGACGCCCGGTCCGGCGTGGAGATGGGCGGATACCATCTGGTCTGGACGCGGGACCTGGTGAACACTGCGACGGGGCTGCTGGCCGCGGGGGACCTCGAGACCCCGCTGCGGACGCTCATCTACCTCGCCGCGAGCCAGCAGCCGGACGGGGGTTTCCCGCAGAACTTCTGGCTGGATGGGACCCCGTACTGGAAGGGGATCCAGCTCGACGAGGTCGCGTTCCCGATTCTGCTCGCGTGGCGGCTCCACCGCGCGAACGCGCTCCAGTCGTTCGACCCGTATCCGATGGTCCGCGCCGCGGCCCGGTTCTTGCTTGCGCATGGGCCGGCGACCTTCCAGGAGCGGTGGGAAGAGGCCGCCGGCTTCTCGCCCAGCACGCTCGCCGCGGGGAT
>DASQHP010000006.1:0-10317 GCA_035632035.1 Thermoplasmata archaeon
AACGTGACCGCGGGCTGCGGCCGGTCGGAGATGTCGGCTCCGGGGAAGGCCAGCTGGTGCATCGCCGTCCGCATGTCGCCGGGGTCTACGCTCACGACGGCCACTCCGCGGCCCCGGAGCTCCTCGGCGAGCGTCTTCGACCCCAAGTCGAGAGCGGCCTTGCTCGCCCCGTAGACACCCCAGCCGGGATACCCACCCACGGCCGTGTCGCTCGAGATGTTGACGATCATGCCCCGACGTCGGGTGAGCGATTCGATCAGCCCTTGGACGAGGGCGAGTGGCGCGACGAGGTTGACCTCGAGGACGGTCCGCAGGTCCACCAGGTCGGCCGCCGCCAGACGGGGCAGCGGGGACGGGCCTAGCTCGGAAGCGTTGTTGACGAGGAGATCGAGTCCGCCCAGTTCGCCGACTCGTCGAGCGAGAGCTTCCCGGTGCGCCGGGTCCACCACCGACCCCACCGAACTCTCGACGGCCAAGCCCCCGGCCTGGAGCTCGACGACCTCGGCCTCGAGCGGGTCCGCCCCCCGCGCGGTCAGGATGACCCGGTACCTTTCGAGGGCCAGGAATCGGGCGAGAGTCGCCCCGAGCCCCCGGCTCGCCCCGGTTACGACGGCCACCGGGGAGCGGACCGTAGCGGCTGTCACCGGTCCTCCGCTCTCGGCCGGATGAGGAACCGGCACACCGGGTCCCCGGCCACTACGCGGTGGGTGGCCGAGACATTCGCCCGCAGCATCGACTCGAACATCGTCCGCTCGACCTCGCACGCCTCGGGGAACTCCTGCGCGATCGCGAGGATCGGACAGTTGTGTTCCAGCATCTCGACCGACCCGGATCGTCGCGCGCCAACCTCGGCCATGTAGCCGCCTTCCTGTCGGAACCGGGCGAGCTCAGCGACCTGCCCCGCCAGGCTCTTGCCCTGGAACCGAGCGTGGCCGCGGTCCTCCAGTTCATGGGCCCGCTGCTGGAGGAGCTCCACGACGGCTGCGCGGCCGAGGCGCTGCTCGATGAACTGGAGCGCGCAGACGGACATCTGCGTGTAGGCCTGCGGGAACAGGCCGGTCGACGTAGCTGCGAGCCGGAAGTACACCTGGGGCCGGCCGACTCCCTGGTGGCGGTACGAGCGTTCGACGAGACGCTGCGACTCCAGGACGCTGAGGTGTCGGAGGGCGGCGACGCGGGTGACTCCGAGCGCCGCGGCGACCTCTTTCAGGGAGAGGTTCCCGCCGCGCTTCAGCGCGAGAAGGATCGCCTGCTTCTGCGAGGAGAATCCGGCGAACAACCGGCTTTCCGGCTCCATGGTGAATGGGCCGAACGGGTCGAGTAAATATACACACTTCGGTTAACAAATTTAACGAGGGACGGATGAAGATTCACGCGCTCGCCGCGCGATGTCGGCGGAGATCGGACTCCACCATGATCCGGACCAGGTCGTGGAGTCGAACCGTGGCGCGCCAACCGAGGACCCGCTCGGCCTTCGCCGGTTCGCCCCGCAGGTTGAACACCTCGGAGGGTCGCAAGAGAGCCGGGTCGTTCTTCACGTACTGCTCCCAGTCCGTGAGGCCGGCCACCGCGAACGCGGCCTTTGCGAAGTCGCGGACCGAATGGGACTCGCCGGTCGCCCCCACGTAGTCTCCCGGAGCCGGCTGCTGAAGCGTGCGCCACATGAAGTCGACGTAATCCGGGGCGTAGCCCCAATCCCGCCGCGCGTCGAGGTTGCCCAGCGTGATCGACTTCGCCTTACCCGTGGCGATGCGGGCCACGCCGTCGGAGATCCGACGGGTGACGAACTCGAGCCCGCGTCGCTCGGATTCGTGGTTGAACAGGATCCCGTTCGAAATGTACATGCCGTAGCTCTCGCGGTAGTTGATGCAGGCCCAGTAGGCGTAGACCTTCGCCACGCCGTACGGGCTCCGGGGATGGAACGGCGTGGTCTCGTCCTGGGGTTCGCGGTCGACGTGGCCGAACATCTCGCTCGACGAAGCCTGGTAGACTCGGGCCCCCGCCGCGTGGGCCCGGACCGCTTCGAGAAGGCGGACCGCACCGAGCCCCGTGATCTCGCCCGTCAGAACCGGCTGGGAGAACGACGCGGCGACGAACGACTGCGCAGCCAGATTGTACACCTCATCGGGCTCGGCGCGCTTCACCGCGAGATGGAGCGACGTCTGGTCCATGAGGTCGGCGTCGAGGATCTGGATCTTGTCGAGCACCTTCCCCAGGTATGCCATATTCGGGCTGGAGAGGCGGCGTACCACGCCGAAGACCTCGTATCCCTTCGAAACGAGGAGCTCCGCGAGATAGGAGCCGTCCTGGCCCGTGACCCCCGTGATCAGGGCGCGCCGACTGGCCACGAGCCTCCCACCGAGAGCCGCCTATAGGGTTTGCCCGGACCGCCGCCGGGATTCCGCGCGGAGGCCCCTTCGAGAAGACACGGGGACGGCCTTATCAAGGGTCGGTGTTGGCCGCCTCGTGATGGAATCATCCCTCGTCTCCTCGGTGACCGGCCCGACCACTCTCCCAATTCCCGCGCAGGCCGGAGAGGGGGATCGCTGATGGCGCTCCCTCCCCACGGCGGTCGGCTCATCGACCGGAGCGTTTCCGCAAGCGAGCGCTCCCGCCGGGACGGCGAGCTCGCCGACCTCCTCCAGATCCGACCCGTCATCGACGAGGTCTACGACGCCGAGAAGATCGGCATCGGTGCGTACAGCCCGCTGGAGGGGTTCATGGACTCCACGTCGCTCGAGAGCGTCATCTCCACCTCCCACCTCCCCGGGGGCAACGTCTGGTCGATGCCCATCCTCCTGGCGCCGGTCGGCAAGGAGAACGAGGCCGTGGTCCAGAAGGTCCGCAGTGGCGACGACGTCGCCCTGCTGGACGACAAGGGCCGGTTCTTCGCGCTGCTCCACGTCAACGACAAGTTCTCGTTCGACAAGAAGCGGGTCGCCCAATCCACGTTCGGAACGACGGATACGAACCACCCCAACGTGGCCGACCTCGAAGCGACCGGCCCCATCGCGTTGGGCGGCCGGATCGATCTGATCCGGCGCCTGGAGCTACCGACCGGCCCGGAAGAGATGACCCCGCTCGAAACCCGGGCGCTGTTCCAGCGCAAGGGGTGGAAGCGGGTCGCCGCCTACCAGTGCCGCAACCCTCCGCACACCGCTCACGAGTACCTGCAGCGGCTCACGCTCGAACGCGAGGACGTGGACGGTCTCTTCATCCACCCGGTCGTCGGCCGGCTGAAGAAGGGCGACTACCGGCCCGACGTCATCCTCGAGGCCTACCGTCAGCTTATCCGGCACTACTACTCCGAGGACCGGGTGCAGATGGCCGCGTTCTCCATCACCATGCGGTACGCCGGCCCCAAGGCCGCCCTGTTCCTGGCCATCGTGCGCAAGAACTTCGGGTGCGACTCCTACATCGTGGGGCGCGACCAGGCGGGGGTCGGAAAGTACTACGACCCGTATGCGTGCCATCGGATCTTCGACGAGTTCCCCGTCGACATCCAGCCCTTGCGCTATGAGGAGACGTTCTTCTGCAGGACCTGCGGGTGGATGGCCACCTCCAAAACCTGCCACCACCCCGCGGCCGACCGGTTGGACACGAGCCAGACGCGGATCCGCAAAGCCCTGACCGAAGGCGTGCCGCCTCCGAAGGAGATCCTCCGTCCCGAGGTCTTCCAGATCTTGGTCCGACCCAACGTCGTGCTCACCGAGTGACGGGTCCGATCCGATTCAACCCGCGCTCCGTCCGTATCGCTCCGCGAAGGGCACGGCCCGGGCGCGGCGCCTTGCGGGGCGCGGGTCCGATGCGGGCGGACAGCGCGGGGCCGATGGAGCCGTTCTTCCCAACCGGGGGCGGACGCGAGGGTCTATGTATCGCCGCCGAATGGCGCGGGTCGTGAGGCGCCTGGCGCTGCGCGCCACACTGGCCGCGGGGCTGTTCCTGCTGGGCCTCTTCCTGGTTCCGCCCGCATCGCCGGGCTCTGCTCCGCCGCTCGCCTCGCCAGCCGGACATGCAGTGGGGAATCCGGCCCCCCCGTTGACCCGCGCCCTCGCCTCCCCGGTGCTCTCGCCCGGCTTTCCTCTGAACGAGACCCTGGGGGGAACTGGGACGCCTTCGGCGAGCGGCAATCCCAGCTCCGTCGTCTACGCGGAGCCCTCGCCGCCTGTACCCAACACGATCCCGGTGATGATGTACTTGCTCAACGCGTCACGCTCGTCCCAGTACTCGCAGAACCTCACCGCCCCTGCGGGCACCTGGGCGCGGATCGTGCTCAACTACACCGGGGTCGGGGTCAACGGTGTGTTCGATAGCTCCTATCGCGGATTCCTGGACCGGTCGATGGTGCTCTTCGGTACGACCCCGGAGTACGGTCAATGGACCGTGCTCCAGGACCTCACGGAGTACTCGGTGCTCTTCCACGGTGTCTTCAACCTGACCTTCCTCCTGGGCGTGGCGGTCCCCCCCGGCGGCTACTTCCTGACGAGCCTCAGCCTCGCGTTCTATCCGGTACCGGCGGGCAGCGCGCCCCCTTCCGAGCCGATGGGCATTGCCCCGCTATGGTACCGAGTATCGCCCACCTCGTCGGCGCCGATCGTCTACGTGGACACGGTGTTGCCGACCAACATCACGAACGCCACCCTCGAACTCTACGCTTATGGACTCAACACGGACGAGTTCTGGTACCTGGAGCAGCCCGGGCTGCGAGAGGTACAGGTGTTCTCGAACGGAACGCAGATCGCTTCCGTCCTGCCGTTCACCTACATCAACACCGGCGGAATCCTACTCTTCACTTGGCGTCCGATCACGGGCGCCTTTACTCTGGAAGACCGCCCGTACCGTCTCAACCTCACCGGGGCTCTCGGACTTCTGGAGGGCGCCCGCAATCTCACGGTCCGCGTCAACGGGATCTCCCCGGGGGCGACCTGGTTTGTGGGCGGGTCGATCCTCTACGACACTGCTCCGACCGCGGGCGTCGCGAGCTCGTGGACCTACTCCGTCTCGAACCCTGCGCCGACCATCACATCGGATGGCGTGACCTACTACGATGAGACCGCCACCGCGAGCGTTCATTATGGGGCCTCGTGGGGGACCCCGGGAGGTCCGGTCAATGTCTCGACCTGGGCCAATGAGAGCTACTCCCGCGCCACGACGCTCAACCAGCATTGGCTCGGCGCGAGTTGGAACAACACGACCTCGGAAGAACGGATGACGCTGACCTCGATCACGACGGGGCCCTCCGGCGACTCGAAGCAGGTCCAAACCTTCGACTTCCCCCTCGCGATGGACGGGGGAAGCCAGTTCATCGAGACGTCATCCACGGGGGGAACCTATCCCATCTATGGCAACTTCACGACCTATCTCGACAATGTCGTTCAGGAGTGGAACGAGACCCAGCGGACGACGGGGACGGTGTCGGCCTGGACCGGCTACCAGCACGTCGATGACCGGTTGACCGGCGGCGTGAACATCGACTCCGGCTACGAGGAGCTTCTCGGCCCCGGAGCCGGCCTCGACATCTCGCATTCGCTCATCGAAACCCAGACCACGAAGCTCTACTCCCAACTGTCCGCCTCCCCCACCGGCGGGGGGTCGTACACCCACCTGGTCATCGGCGCCGCGTACCAGCCCACGACGGCCAGCCTCGCGGAGACCATCCTTACGAACGTGGTCTCCTCGCCGCTGTTCGCGGGCCTCGCGACCTCGCAGTCGAACATCGACCTCGGCGGTTCGGCCACGTTCAGTGTCGACGTCTCGGGCGGAACCGTCCCGTACACGTTCAGCTGGGTGGGGCTTCCGCCGGGGTGCACGGCAGCGAACGCCTCCATTCTCGCGTGTACCCCGACCACTCCCGGATCGTACAGCGTATCGGTCGTGGTCAGCGACGCGTCCGGTGCTCTTGCCGCCACATCGGGCGCCGCGCTCACTGTGAACCCTAGCCTCTCCGCCTCGGTCCAGATGAACGTGTCCGCGCTGGATGTCGGGCAGTCCGTCTCGGCCAATGCTTCTCTGACCGGAGGATCCGCTCCCTACACCTGCCGCTGGTCGGTTTCGGGCGGCCCGTGGGGCGCGTCCGGGACGTGTGGGGTCGGATTCACGTATACCGCCGTGGCGGCGGGATCGTTCCATTTCTCCGTTCAGGTCACCGACGGGATCGGAGCCTCCTTCACGAGCTCCTCGGGCGGGGACCTCACCGTGTCGGACGTGCCCTCCGTGTCGATCGAAGCGCCGTCGGCGAACGCCACCGCCGTTGGCTCCCCGCTCGCGCTGACGGCCTTCGCGACGGGTGGGTCGGGGAATCTTCTGTTCACCTGGACCGTCAACGGCACGGCGGTATCCGACGTCTGGGGCCCCCAGTTCACCTTCGTTCCGACCGGGCCGGGAGCGTTCTCCATCTCGGTCTCTGTTCGGGACTCCACGGGCGCCAGCGCGATGGGCGGCAGCGTTTCGATCGCGGTGTCGCCGGCGTCCCCGCCGGCGGGACCCTCCACCGGATCGGGGACCGGACTTCCGGGAGGGCTGGACTGGACCGCGTTCCTCGTGATCGGACTGGGGCTCGGACTCGTGGCGGGCCTCGTGATCGGCGTGCTGCTATCGGGGAAGCGCCGGCCTCCCGCCCGCCGCGTGGCTGCACGGCCGGCCGCCCCTCCGAGCCAGGTGACGCATCCCTAGCTCCGAGAGCCCGATGGGGGTCTCGTACCGTCGAAGCGACCCGGCCCGGCGTCGGTCCCATGACGACCGACTAAACCTCGAACGGGACCGCTAGCTGCCGGGAGGGATCCGGCGGAGCCGCGCCTGGTCCGTAGCCCACCGCTCGACCAGTCGGTAGGCTTCGGCGCGGCCGGAACCCCGGTCCTGTTCTTCCCACGCGCACTGTCCCGCGCGCAGGGCCAGACACTCGAACCCATGGAACGCCTGCCCGATCAGCCGGTCGGTCCCCCGAGGTCCGCGGCGGAAGACGAGCGCACGGCGTCCGGGTTGGATCGCCTCTCTCTCACATCCCGGGCACGCGGCGGGTCCCGGGAGAGATCTCCAGTCCACTTCGACGCCGGAAGCGGCCATCCGTTGCGGTAGGAAGTGCCGGTAGAAACTCTCTCGCAGAGAGCCGGCGTGCACCGCGACCTAGGCTCCTGGCTCCCTCGAAGTTCGATATATAGCGGCGTCCGGCTCGGTCGGCCGCGGACCATGAAGATGTGGGTGTACATCACGCGCCGATGTATGCTCGTGGTCCCCGTCATCCTGGGGGTGATGACGATCACGTTTGCCCTCGTGGCGTTGTTGCCGATACAAGACAAGCTCCTCGCCTACTACGGCCCGTCCAAGATCGGGTACGACCCCCAGATCCTCTGCACCCAGATCGGGATCGAGCAGCCGGGGACCTGCCCCAACCCCGCCTACCTGCGCGGGGTCCACCAGCTCGGGCTCGACCAGCCGATCTGGACCCAATGGGCGCACTACATGGTCAACAGCCTAACCCTCAACTGGGGGTTCACGGACGCGGGGAGTTTCGCCAGCCGATCGATCGGATTCACGAACGGCGCCACGGTGGCGACCGCGCTCAGCTACTTCCTGCCCTACACCGTCGAGCTGGCGGCGTTCTCGCTCGTACTCACCCTGGTGATCTCGATCCCTCTCGGGAACCTCTCCGCGGCGCACCGGAACCGCCCGATCGACCAGGCCGCCCGCGTGATGTCGTTCTCGGGGTTCGCGCTGCCCAGCTTTCTTCTAGCTCTGCTCCTGATCTTCGTCGCGATCGGTATCCAAGGACCCGACATCCACTGCTCCGGGACGGCATTCTCCTTCACGGACTGGTACGGGTCGTGGCCTCCGCTCACCTGTTTCTCCAACGACCGACTCCCGTCGTGGATCGGGGCGTACCAGCAGACATCGCCGACCGGGTTCCCGACGGTCGACGCGCTCGTCCACGGCGACTACTTCCTCGCCGCCGACTCCCTCCGTCGGATGCTCCTGCCGGCGATCGTCATCGCCTACGGGACCATCGCCGGGATCCTCCGGTTCGTCCGCAACAGCATGCTGGAGGTGATGAATCTCGACTTCATCCGGACCGCTCGCGCGAAGGGCGTGCCGGAGCGCACGGTGATCGGCCACCACGCCGGCCGCAACTCGCTCAACGTGACGGTGACCGTGCTCGGGCTCACCTTCGCCGGATTCGTCTCCGGATTCCCGATCATCGAGTATGTGTTCAACCTGCGGGGCGTCGGCCTCCTCCTCGCCTACTCGATCCAGCGACCGTTCGATTACGGGCTCATCTTCGGCTCGACGCTTCTGTTCACCCTCGTGATCGTCTTCGTCAACCTGGTCGTGGACATCCTCTACGCGTACCTCGACCCGCGCGTTCGTCTGGGCTGAGCTTGCCCCATAGCTCCATATCGCGCGGTTGCTACGGCCCACCTTCTGGATGCCGACCCCGGGGTCACGGCCGTCGAGAACCGCTGCCCGCCTTCACGCGCACGCGGTCGGGGCGGAGCGCATCAACCGCCGCCTCTGGAATCGGCAAAGCGCCGAATACGATCGCCGGCACGCGGCGGCGCTCGCACGATCCGGCGGATTGAGCTGGGGTCTTGGGCGGGTCCCAGAATCCCGTCTCCGACTCCTGGGGGACGTACGCGGACGCAACATCCTGGAGCTCGGCTGCGGGGGGGCTCGATGGTCCACGGGTCTCCGCCGGCTCGGAGCGCACCCCGTAGGCATCGATTTGTCCTCCGCGCAGCTCGCCGCGGCCCGCCGCGTGCAACGCCGGTCACGCACTTCGTTTCCCCTCGTGATGGGCAGCGTTCGGCGACTGCCATTCCGAAACGGGACGTTTGACGCGGCCTTCTGCGACTGGGGCGCCCTCACGTTCGCGGACCCGTTGGAAAGCATTCCTGAGGCCAGCCGCGTGCTCCGGGTCGGAGGGCGCCTTGTCTTCGCGACCGCGAGCCCGTTCCGCAACGTGGTCCAAGCGCGTCGCGGGTTTGGAATGGGGAAGCGCCTGCGCCACCCGTACTTCGGGCTCCATCGGATCGACTACGCCGGGGAGGTGAACTTCCAGCTGGCGTACGGCGCCTGGGTAGACCTGTTCCGGTCCTCCCAGCTCGTGGTCGAGCGTCTGGTCGAGCTCCCTATAGGCCGCCGGACGCGGTCGACCTACCTGAGCCGTCAGGATCTCGCCTTCGGCCGCCACTGGCCCCTTGAGTCGATCTGGGTCCTCTCCAAGGTAGGTCCAGAGGGCCGCGGGAGAACTCCCGGGCGGGCGACTACTGGGCAGAGGCCTCGACCGCGATCCGGTCGCCCGTCGAGACCACGCCGCCGCGGAGGACGCGGGCGTACCAACCGCGGCGACCCTTCATCGTCTTGATGAACGCCGGCCCGCGTTGACTGCCAACGTACGGCAGTTCGTAGAGGTTCGTGCACGGGTCGCAGGCGCGCGAGATCTGGAGCACGACCGTGCCGGTGCTCACCCTGGTCCCGGGCATCAAGGCGTCGTACGGGATGCCTCGAGTCGTGATGTTCTCTCCCAGGTCCCCCGGCTGAACCGGCCATCCTTCGGCGTTCAACGCATCAAGCGTTTCGGATGGGATCAGCAGGACGGCACTGTCGGGGTCGTCGGCGAGACGCTCGTGCCGGTATCGATTGAAGTCGCCCGCCACTCCCGCGGGAGTGATGGTCGCCGAGCCGACCGCCGGCTTTCGGAGCCCGGTTCCGATAGAGGGCTCGGGCTTTCGGCTCACCCGAACGATGGACCCCATGTATCGTGGAGACGATGCTCGGAAAATAAACCTCGCGCTGGGGGCCAGTCGAGGCGGCGACAACGAGGGAACCGGAACTCGTGGATCCCGCGTGGCCGCCTCTTGGGGGATTAAGTACCGGAACGCCGTACCGCTCGTAGGCGAATTCGGTCCGACCATGGTGGCGTTCTTCCGGTCTAGGAAGAGTGCGGCTCCCCCTCCCCCCGAGGAAGAGGACTACGGCCCCTCACCCGGTGGCCTCGCGGCCCGGCTCAACTACAAAGAGATCGAACTCTACCCGACCGCGATCAAGATCCTCTGGCACTACTATGACCCGGCCGACGTGGGGCACCCCGAGGGTCGCGAACGCGAGTTTCCCGGACCGCTCGACGAGAACGTGAGCGACAGCATCCGGGAGCTGGAGAAGATGAACCTCATCGAGGTCGTTCCGACCTTCACGGACTTCAGCGTGACCGCCAAGCTGACCAAGCTAGGCCTCGACCTCATGTCGAAACAGTCGGCGCCGGGGACGCTCACACCCGTGGAGATCACCGACCCCAGCACCGGGGCGACGACGGGATTCAAGGCG
>DASQHP010000007.1:0-23510 GCA_035632035.1 Thermoplasmata archaeon
CCGTTTCCACCCCGAGCTCGGTCTGCCAGGCTTCTCCGACCAGAGAGAAGTACGGTCGAAGCGACTCCGGCAACCGAAGGACCAGGACGCGGCCGAGTCGCTGGTACCTCCGCGGCAGCGCCGCGGCGACCTCGGGGCCGGCGGCCCGGCGCAACCCGGCGCGGACGCGCTCGCCGGGCGAGGGGCTTTGGGTCATCCCGACGGCGGGGTCCCTCCTAGCGCGGCGGGACCCTTTTCGAGGATGACCTCGAGGAACTGGCGGAGATGGGCGGTCAGGATCGGATTGTCAGTGAACCCACACGCGTCGAGGCCGGGAGCCGCGAGGAGCGCGTGCTCGCCATCGGCGAGGACCTCGGTCGCGAGAAGGTTCTCCCGGGGGACGAACTCGATCCCCTCGGGAACCCGCTGGAGCGGGGCCGAGACGAACGTGAGGTGGACCCCCCGCTTCACGGCGTGGCTGATCCGCTTGCCGAGCTCGTCACGGATCTCGGCGATCTGCGGGGTCGTGAGGATGAACGTTGACTGGGACTGGTCCAGGAGGTCGCCGATCTTCCCGAGGACCTTCTCCTTGCCCGCGATGAGGTAGACGAGCTGGGGCTCGCCGCGCTCCCCCACGATCCGGTGGAGCGTGTCGAGCTTCTCGAAGACCTCCTGGACGTCGGTCTTCAGCGACTCGGCCATCTCGAGCGGCGCCTTCGGACGGAAGAGGATCGGCTTGCCTCCGCTCGGGAGCGCGTAGCCCTTTTCCGCGAGCGACTCGAGGACCTTGTAGGCGCTCGTCCGCGGGATCCGCGCGGCCTGGGCGAGGGTCGCTGCATCCCCCACGCCCCGGGCGACCAGCGCGATGTAGGCGCGGGCCTCGTAGTGGGTAAGGCCCACCTTCCCCAGCACCTCCACGGCGCGCTGGTACTCCTGGGACGTTTCGCTTCCCAGGGAGACCGCCACCTCCTCCGCGGTCGACATCGTCTCCCCGACTTCGGCCACCCCACTTAACCTAGGGGCTCATGGAACCGGCTCCGCGATCTGGACAAGCGCCGAATTGCCGAGCAGCGCCTCCACCTCCGCCTCGGTCAGGAGGCCTTTCGAGACGAGAAGGCTCTTCACCGGCGTTCCCGTCCGCTGGGACTCGTGCAGGACCTCGGCGACCTTGAGGTAGCCGAGCTTCGGCGTGAGGACGGTGGCGAGCGCGGTGGACGAAGTAAGGAACCGCTCCAGCGCCGCGGGATTGGCGGTGATCCCGTCCACACATCCGCGGGCGAACACCGGCAGGTAGCGGGTGAGAAGCGACGCGGAGAAGAGCACCTCCCACGCCGCGAGCGGCATCATCACGTTGATCTCCAGCTGGCCGGCCTGGACGGCGAGGGTGGTCGCGGTGTCCGCCCCGATGACGTGGAACGCCACCATGTTGAGGCACTCCGCGGCCGAGGGGTTCACCTTCGCCGGCATGATGGACGAGCCGGGTTGGATCTCGGGGAGACGGACCTCGTCCAGACCGGTCGCGGGTCCGCTCGACAAGAGGCGGAGGTCGTTGGAGATCCGGACGAGCTCGCCGGCGAGGTTCCGTAGCCAAGACGAAGCGGCGGCCAGCGGAAGCCGGCTCTGCATCGCCTCGAACGGGTCCCGGGCGGGGACAAGAGGGAGGCCGGTCGCCTCCGCCGTGTACCGGACCGCGAGCGCCCGGAATCCAGGAACGGTGTTGATGCCGCTCCCGACCGCCGACCCCCCGAGGGGGAGCTCCGCGAGGGCGTGCTCCACGGCGGGCAGGACCTCCAGGCAACGCTCGAGCGCGGACCCGTACGCCCGGAACTCGGCCCCGAGGGTCACCGGCATCGCATCCTTGAGATGCGTGCGCCCGGCTTTCGGAAGCTTCGCGAACTCGGTGCCTTTGGCGTTCAGGCTCGTCACGAGGGTCCGGAGGGCGGCCCGCAGCTCCGCCAGCGCGAACAGCACGGCGATCTGCGCGGCCGCGGGGAAGGTGTCGTTCGTCGATTGTCCGCGATTCACGTGGTCGTTGGGGCTGAGCTCGGAGTACCGACCCTTGGGGAGGCCGAGGAGCTCGAGGGCCCGATTGGTGAGGACCTCGTTCACGTTCATGTGGAAGCTCGTGCCCGCACCGGCCTGGAACACGTCCACGATGAATTCGCCATCGTGCTTTCCCTCGGCCACCTCCGTCGCCGCGGCTTCGAGGGCGTGGCCGCGCCGCTCGTCCAGCGTGCGGAGCTCCACGTTCGCCCGGACGCAGGCGGACTTCAGGAGGGCGTAGGCCCGGATGAAGTTCCTCGGCTCGCGAAGCCCGCTCACCGGGAAGTTCTCGCTGGCCCGCAGAGTCTGGATCCCGTAGTAGGCCGCCTCGGGAACCTCGCGCTTTCCGAGAGAATCCTCTTCGACGCGCGCGCCGGTCACGGGCCCGTGGACCGGGGCGAATCAGAAAACCCTTTAGGTCGCCTCCCCACGCCGGCGAGAGCGAGTTCCACCTAGTGGGCCTCGACGCACCTGTGGTCGATCCCGGGACGCTCGCGAGCGACGTGGTTCAGAACGTCGTCTACCTTGCTACGCCGCCCCTGCTCTGGCTCTTCCTCTATCTCCTCGCCTGGCAGTCCCCGGCGCTCGCCCGCGCGACGGGGTTCGGTCGGCTGGCGTTCTGGCTACTCCTGCCCGGCTCGCTGATCGGAACGATCGGGAACCTGCCGTTCGTCCCGATCAGCAGTGCGGTCCTCGCGATCAACATCGGCGGCGGGATCCTCCCCATGTTCCTCACCGCCAGCCTGCTGCACCGGGAGTTCGGTCGACGGACCGACCTTCTCGCGGTGTTCGCGGGAGTGTTCGTCCTCGAGACCGCGGCCGCCCTCGCCTGGGTCGTGTTCGCGGGTAGCTCGTCGCCCGCGACCCCGGGTCTTCCGGGATGGATCCCCCTGTCCGCCCTCGGGACGCTCGCGATCGCCGTTGCGACGCCCGTCAGCCTCTTCGTCGCGACCCGGCACGAAGCCGCCTGGCGACCGGTGACCTTCGCGACGGCCCTCACGTCCGTCGCACTCGTCGCCACCTACGCGACGACCGAAGCCGCTCCCGGGGTCGGGATCATCTCCTCGTTCCCCGGTTACCTGCTCGCCCCGGTGGCGGTGGGGGTGCTCGCCGTCACGGCGGTCCGATTCGCGACCGGCCGACCCGAGTACGCCGGACTACCGCTCGCGTACGGCTCGGCCACGTTGGGCGTGCTGGTCGGCGCCGACGTGCTCCACCAGCCCCCCCTCTACGCTCCGGCGGCGAACGCCCTCTACTCGATCGGTGGCGCGGGTCTGCTCGACCTGCTCTACCTCTCGGGGCTACTGGCTCTCGTGGTCACGTTCCTGGTCTACAGCATGATGCGCCGGCTCGGGCGCGCGGCCGCCCCGGAGCCCGGGACCGACTACCGGTCTCTCACCCCGGCGGGGCGGGTGCGCGCCTCGCTCACGCTGCTGCTCACGGGCCGTTTCGCGGAAGCGACCCGGGAGGCTCACCAGGCGGCGGTCGACGCCCGAGCGCAGTGTCGGGGCCTTCTCCGGCTGCCCGCGGTCGCCCTCTCCGATCACCCGTGGGCGGAGATGGGCGCGCCGCCGTGGGTCGACGGCGACTCGACGAACCTGGATGCCCTCGCCCGCCGCCTCGACGTCGGAGCTCGGGACGCCTGGAGGGCCCATCTCACCGCGCGCTACCTCGTGCGGGTGGCGCGACACCTCTCCCGCCGCCGGTTCGGCACCATCGCCCGTCGGTCGGCCGCGTTCCTCATCGACCTCGCCCTCCTCTTGCTGCCCGCCATCAGCGTTTGGTGGTACCTCTCGGCGACCATCGGCGGCTCGATCGCCCACGTGCTCAGCAGCTCCGCCTTCAATGCCGCCGCCTACGGGTTCGCGGCCTACGCGTTCGCCTACTTCGTCCTGGCCGAGTTCGCCGTCGGCGCAACGGTGGGAAAGCATCTCCTCGGGCTGCGGGTCCGGGATCGGGCGCTCCGGCCGGCGCCCGCTCTTCCCGTGGTCGTGCGGGACCTCCCGAAGCTGATCCCGCTCACGATCCTCGGGTTCGGAGGCGCGGTCGCGACGCTCATCACCGTGCGCGGGTCGGCGGTCGCGGGCGGCGTGACCGCGGGCGTCGCGCTGCCGGCGGAGCTGTTCGCGCTGGTGGACCTCATCGTGTTCATCGGGTTCGGGCTCCTCGTCTGCGGAGCGGCGAGCCTGGTCGCGATCTACGGCAGCACCGAGAGCCAGCGCCTGGGGGACTATCTCGCCGGCACCTGGGTCATCCAGGAGTGACGGGGCCGGCGGGATGTACGGCCGGAATCGGTCCGGTCCGACGCAACGGGATCGCGATCGCCGAGACGTTCGCTTCGCGGCCCTCCCGGTTCACGAGACGCTCCGTGGCGATGGAGATCTGGGCGATGGCGACCTGTCCTTCCAGGAACCGATGGCGCACCACCTCGACCACATCGACGGCCTTCCCGATCGCGTTGCCCCGCGCCTTCACGACCACCGGTCCCGCGCCGCTGTTGAGCTGGGCCACCACCTGGAAGACGTAGGTCATGGTGGGTTTCGTCCCGATGTAGACCGTGACGCCGGGACCGGTCGAGCCGTCCGGCTCGCCTGCGACCATCGGCGGCGCGAGGCGGTGCAGGTAGAAGGTGTTTTCCCCGGTTGCGGCCCGGCGCCCCTCGTGGGGGGCGCCGGCGGCCCGGTTCAGGCAAAGTGTTATGGCCGAAGACCCGTAGCTCGCCCGGTCGCGCAGGGGTGGCCCAGCTTGGTCAAAGGCGCCAGGTTGAGGTCCTGGTCTCGTAGGAGTTCGTGAGTTCAAATCTCACCCCCTGCATCCCCCCGCCCGACCGTGCCCGCGGACCCCTCTCCGACACGGACCGCCCCGGGTTCTACCCCGGGGATTAGTTGAACTACACCGACGTGATGATACCGCCCACCCAGGACGAGACGGAGGGGGGTCGGGCGACGGACAACACAGCCTGCGCGCAGTGCGGATCTCCCCTCGCTCCGGGCGCGACCCGCTGCGATGCGTGCGGCACACCCGTCGCGCCCGCCGCCCCGGTGGAGGCGTCTCGGCCGCGAGGCTGGGGCGCGAGCGAGCCGGCCGGCAGCGACCTGTCGCGACGCATCGCCCGCCTCAAACAATGGAGCGAGGCCGCCCCCTCGCTCGGGATTACCATCCCGGCGCTTCCATCGTGGGCCGAGGAGGCGATGCGTCGGGGGACCGGGACCGAAGCGTGGCTCGAGGTCGTCCGCGGCGTCGAACGCCTCGCCCAGAAGGCGGTCGTGAAGGCCCTCGAATCGTGGGAGGAAGCGACGCGCAACCGGCTCACCCGGCTCGAGGCGTACTCGGTGGACGGTCGGCTCGAGAGGGACCAGATCGAGGACGTCCTGCACGCAGCCCGCCAGGGCGACCTGAGCCTCGCGCTCCAGACGTTCCAGCAGGTGAACCGGGTGGTCGCCCTCAAGGAGCGCCATCTCGACCAGGCCCGGGAGGAGCTCGAGCGGCTCGTCTCGCTGCTCCGCGACATGGTCGCGCTCGGCCTGGACGCTCCGGCGGACCCCGACGACATCGCCGAGGACCTCGAGCGAGAGCTGCGGGGCGGCCGCCTCGCCCCGCTCAAGCAGAAGCTGCGCGGGCTCCGGCTGCAGGCCGTGGGCCGCCTCAAGACCGGGGTGCCCCGGTTCGTGAGCGGCTACGGCGAGTACCTGGTCCGGGAGCGCGGGGACGGCGTCGCCGTCGAGCTCGAGGCCGCCGAGCTCGCGCGGGCCGCCCACGCCTTCGCGAAGGGCCGACCGGAAGAATCGCTCCACCGCCTTCGGGTGCTGCAGCAGGTGCACGGAGCTGGATTCGGTCGCCCCGCAAGCCGCCCCCGCGGCGACGGGCCCGCTACAGGATCATCTCGAGGAGCCTGACGTCCTCGCCGAAGTAGTGCCGGTGGAGCGTGCCGGCCTCGGCGAACCCCAGGTGCTTCATGACGGCGGCCGCGGCCTCGAACTTCGCGAGCGCGTCGACCCAGACCGACCGCGTGTTGGAGTGCTTCGCCCATTCGATCGCCGCCGCGGTGAGCGCCGTCGCGACGCCCTGGCGCCGGTGCTCCGGGTCGACCACGAGGTGGAGCAGTTGGCAGCTCCCGTCCGCCACCCGGCAGCCGATCGCCCCGACCATGCGGCCGTCCCGGCGGGCGGCGAAGTACGTCACGCCCTCCATCCAGCTCGTGAACTCGAGCGGGCTGGGTTGCCAGGCCTTGAGGAGCTCGGGAGGGAGCTCGGGCCGGAACGCCTCCCAGACGCGCTTGTAGAGCGAGCAGATGTCCGGCACGTCCTGGTGGGTGAGCCGCTCGACGACGAGCGGCTTCGCGGACGCTCCTGATTTTGCGACAGCGGAGACGCCGCGCTCGTCCCCTCGGTCGGACCCGCCCTGTGCCGGCACTCGAGTGTTCTCCGCTGTTCGGAGGGAGGTCACATGGGAACCGTCGGAGATGAATCTTGCCCCTTCGCTCAGGGCGTGTGGCGTGACGGAGTTCGCGGGAACGGGATCGTCTCCCGGATGTGCTCGCGTCGCAGCGCCCAGCGGAGCAGTCGCTCCACGCCGAGCCCGAACCCCGCGTGCGGCACGCTCCCGTGCCGGCGAAGGTCGAGATACCATTCGTAGTCGGCGAGGTTCGCTCCGGTTTCCTTGAGCCGCTCGACGAGCCTCGCGTTGTCGGTCTCGCGCGCGCTGCCGCCGACGATCTCGCCGTAGCCCTCGGGAGCGAGCAGGTCGGCCGCCTCGACCTCCTCCGGGTTCGTCGGGGAGCGCAGCATGTAGAATGCCTTCAGCCGGGCCGGGAAGTGTGTGACGAAGATCGGGAGCTTCTCCTCGAGCGTGAGGGCGCGCTCCTCGGCGGTGCCGAGGTCGCTGCCATACTGGACCGGAAGTCCCTTCGCCGCGAGCCGGTCGACGGCCTCCCGATAGGTGATGCGGGGGAACGGGACGCTCAACGCGAGCAGCTCTTCGGGAGGCCGGCCGAGCTGGGTCAGCTCCTTGGGACGTCGCTGGGCGACCTCGTGGAGGACGCTCACGATCATCCGCTCCGTGAGCTCCATGAGCTCGGTGAGCCCGGTCCATGCGAGCTCCACTTCGAGGTGCGTGTACTCCGTGAGGTGGCGGGGAGTCCGGGATTTCTCGGCCCGGAACGAGGTCGAAAGCGCGTAGACGCGCTCGTTGGGGAAGAGGAGCGCCTCGAGGTACAGCTGGCCGGTCTGGGAGAGATAGCCGGGACGGCCGAAATAGTCGAACTGGAACGCCTCCGAGCCGCCCTCCGCCGCGTTGGCCGTGATGATGGGGGCGGTGACCTCGAGGATCTCCTCGCGCTCGAGGAACCCCCGCAGCGCCCGAAGGACCTCGGCTCGGACCCGGAACGTCGCCACCAGGTCCTGCGACCGGACGACGAGATGGCGCTTGTCGAGCCGGAACTCCTCGGTCTGGTCGGCGAAGATCGGGAACGGTTCGCCGGCATCCACGACGTCAACGCGGTCCGCCCGCAGCTCGCGTCCGCCCGGCGCCCGTCGGTCATCGGCGATCACTCCCTCCACCTGGAGCGCGCCCTCGACCTGGGTGTGCTCGGCCGCCGCGAACCGCTCCGCGCCCAGGACGTCCTTCTTCGCGGTGACCTGGATGATCCCCGAGCGGTCGCGCAGGACGACGAACAGGATCCCACCCGAGGACCGGCCCCTCAGGACCCAGCCCCGCACCTTGAAGCGCCGACCGACGGCATCCGGAGCGAACGCGGACTCGATCGGCTGGAACTCCCCGGGGTCGGGGATCACTGATATTCCCGCCACTTGTGCCCGCACTTCGTGCACTCGAAGATCCGGGTCTCGGGTTCGTCCGCCCCCCGGGTCTGACGCAGCACCCAGTACGCCTCCATGTTGCCGCACTTGGGGCACTGCTCCTGGGTCGTCGGGAGCGTCGCGCCCCTCTCCTCGATCACGGCCATCTGGCGGCCCGTCGGCGCCGAGCGCCCGACCTCGACACCGTTCCCGAGCGGGACCTTCGTACCGCACGAGCTGCACCGCCAGAACCCGGCGGCCTTGTCGGGTCGCATGAGACGCTTGCACTTGGGGCAGAACATGGCGTGCCGACGAGCGGGCGGACGGTACTTAGGCCTTTAGGGGTCGCGCCCGGCGCCGACTACGAAAGCATGCTCGCCGGAGCGTGGCTCTCGGGCGGTGCGTCGGGCGGCGCCACGCTGAGCGGCAGCGGGGAGGGCTTCGCGCCGGGGACGAAGAGTCGGCGCATGTGCTCGACGCGGCGCGTCAGGTCCGAGCGCGAGCCGATGTCCCGGCGAACGACGAACTCCCCGGAGACGTGCTTCAGCGCCTCGTCGACCCGCTGGCTCGCCTCGTGGACGGCGCTCGCCTCTCCGACCAGAGCGATGCCGCGCGAGCTCGTGAGCCGAACCTGGGCCGGTCCGGCCGCGTCGACGCTTCCGTACCGCACATGGACCCCCAGCTCTTCGATCGCCGGGGCGTCGACCGTCAGGATACCGCCCGAGGTCGGATGGTCGGGATATCCGGGAGGTACCAGGTACTTCACGACGCTCGCGCGTAGCCGGAACCGCACGAGGTTCGGGTCGACGTGTCCGGTCGCGACGCCGTAGAGGAGCTTCGCGAAGTTCCCCTCCTCGTAGAGCGTCGCGACGTTGATCGCCTCGGGATCGCCGAACCGGGCGTTGAACTCCATGAGCACGGGGCCGTTCGCGGTCAGCATGAATCCCCCGTAGAGGACGCCCCGATAGGGGATCCCTTCCGAATGGAGCGCATCGACGGTGCGGCGCAGCGCATCGAAGGCGCGGTCGCGCATGCCGGTCGATAGGAACGGAAGGAGGTGGTCGCGCTGCGAGTACGACCCCATGCCACCGGTGTTGCCGCCCATGTCCCCCTCGAGCACCCGCTTGAAGTCCTGGACGACCGGCATGGGGTAGATGCCGGAATCCGTCACGAACGCCATGAGACTGAACTCCTCGCCTTCGACCTTCTCCTCGAGGAGGAGCCCGCCTTCATTCGGATGGGCCGCGAGCCACTGCTTCGCGTAGGTCGCGCCCTCTTCCGGCGTCTGGAAGTCGACGCCCTGCACCTTCACGCCCTTCCCCGAGGTGAGTCCGACCGGCTTCACGACGAACGGGACGTTGAACTCGCGGACGCGGGCATCGACCTCGTCCATGTTCGCGACGGGAGTGAATCGGGGCGAGACCTCGAGGCCGCGTCGCGCCAGGAGCTCACGGCAGAACCGCTTGCTGGTCTCGATCTGAGCGCCGGCCTTGGAGGGGCCGACGACGGGGATCTCCTTCGCCCGGAGGGCGTCGCCCACCCCGGCCGCGAGGGGGGCCTCGGGTCCGATGAGAGCGAAGTCCACGCGGTGGGTCCGGGCCGCCGCGACCATCGCCTCCGGTTGGGCGGGGTCCGCCACGACGTACTCCCGGGCGATCGCCTTGAGACCCGGGTTCAGATTGGCCGCCGCCACCACGATCTCCGCCTCGGCCAGGTGGAGCGCGTGGGCCATCGCATGCTCCCGGGCGCCGCCGCCAATGACGAGAACCCGCATGGCCGTCGCGCGAGGAGAGAGGTGGAGATATAGCCGTGGCGGCGCCGTGTCGCCATCCTTAAGAAGTGAGCCGAAGTGGCCGCGACCGGTCGCCGATGGAACTTCGTGTCGTCGAGAAGGAGCACGACGTGCTCCGCATCGAGCTCCCCAAATCGGAGGAGACGCTGTTGATCCCGCTCGTGGAGGCGCTCCAGGCGGAAGAGAAGGTCGTTGAAGCGCGATACCTGATCGGCCACCCCTACCTCGACCGCCCGTCGCTCTTCCTGCGCACGAAGGGCGAGAAGCCCCAGCAGGTGCTGAAGCGCGTCCTGAAGGAGCTCGCCGACGTCTACGGCGACATCCTGCAGGATTTCGAGAAGAAGGCGGACAAGGTCAAGTCGTAGGCGCGACGATGCTGAAGGAGTGCCCGCAGCACGGCTACTTCCGGGCGGAGACGTGCCCGGTCTGCGGCCAGCCGGCCCGGTTCCTGATGAACGACCGGGAGCTCGATCATCTCGGTCGCGTCATGACCGGTATCCTCCGCCATTTCCCCGAGAAGTACGGTCTCACGATGGAACCCCACGGGTGGATCGAGCTTCCGAAGCTCGTCCAGGCGATCGCCGGTCACCACCGCGGCTACCACTGGCTGCGCCCCCACCACCTGGTCGCCATCGCCGAGAGCGACCCGAAGGGACGCTACGAGGTGAAGGAGGACCGGATCCGCGCCACGTACGGCCACACCCTGGAGGTCGACCTGGACCTCCCGACGGACCGGATCCCCGACGAGCTCTACTTCCCGGTGACCGCCGAGGAGGTGAGCATCGTCCTCGAGGTGGGCTTGAAGCCGTCGGACCGCAAGAAGGTCCACCTCTCGAAGACCGCCGCCGATGCGAAGGCGGCCGGCTCGGTGCGGACCCCGGAGCCCGTCATCCTCGCCATCGACGCGAAGCGCGCCCGGGCCGAGGGGATCGTCATCATGCAGGCGGGCAAGACCGTCTATCTGGTCGACCAGGTCCCCGCGTCGTTCCTCTCCCGCCACGAGGCGGGCACCGCCTGATCCCTACCCGATCACGACGTTGGTCTGGTAGTTCGTGACCTCGTAGATCTGGACATCGATCCCCGAGCTCGGGGGATACGGGTTCTGGAACGTGAGGAAGAACTGGTCCGTGTACGGGGCCGCGAAGATGATCCGCGAGGAGGACTGGTTGGACGTCGACCAGATCGCGTCCGTCGGCTGGTGCTCCAGGAACTTCGTGAACTCCGTCCCGTTGTAGACCACGAAGTTGATGGGCACCCCGACAGGGTAGACGACGGTGAAGTTCCCGTCGATGTAGTCCTCGCCCGTGATCCATCCCGCGAGGTAGGAGAAGTTGCCCGCGGGGACGCTCAACGTCCCCCGCGTCGTGAGCGGGTCGGGAAACGTGGGAGAGCCGGTCCAGACCGCGGACGCGATGTCGAAGGTGAGACCGACGACGACGGCGAGCACGATGGCGATCCGGAGCCCCTGCAGGAAGCGGATCCGCCGGCGCTGCCGCCCAGGGAGCTTCGCCACGTCGGCGGGCCGCACCGCCGGCTGCGCCTCGAGGCAGCTCGGGCAGCTGGTCGCGTTGGGGGGGACCGCTCCGCCGCACATGCGGCAGGTCACCCACTCGGCCGGGTCGGATTCGGGCACGGGCGTCCCGCGAGACCCCGGGGAGAGACTTTGACCGTTTCGTACGAATCCCGGGGCCTCGCCACCGGAAGAAATAGGGGACCACGCCTCGGGCCCGGCCATGCCCGGGCCCACGCTCCGTGAGGGACGCTCGGGCCGGGCCCGCGACGACCGCGGCAAGATCTATCTCGGAAAGGTCGCGCGGGCGGTCGCCTACGGGGCTCTGAGCGGCTTCCTCTTCCTCTACCTCACCGACGACATCGGCCTCTCCGGGTTCGGCGCGCTCGTCCTGACCGCCTTCACCCTGGTGGGCGCGGCGGCCTGGAGCTTGCTCGGGGTCTCTCCGCTCGAGGCGCGCCTCGGCCGCCGCGGAGCGATCCGGGTGTTCTGTCTCCTGTTCGTGCTGTCGGCGGCCATCCTCTTCCTGGTCGCCGTGCCGGCCGCGATCCTGGCGGCGGCCCTCCTGGGCGGGGTGGCGGCCGCTTCCGCCGACAACGGGCCGCTCGCGAGCCTCGACACGGCGATCCTCCCGTCGACGTTACGGCGGTCCGACCGGGCGGAGGCCTTCGCCTGGTACAACCTCCTCGCATACTTCGCGAGCGCCGGCGGAGCGCTCCTGCTGGTGGTCCCCGGAGCGCTCTCCCCTCGAGCGATCCCATTCCTTCCCGCCGCACCGCATCCCTGGATCCTCCTCCTCTACCTGCTCCTCGCCGGGATGACCGCCTTCGCCTACTGGGACCTCTCGCCGGCGGTCGAGAGCGAAGCGGGGACGGGAGCGGCCTCCGAGCCCCTCTCCCCGATGAGCCGCCGCCACGTCCGCGATATGGCCATCCTGTTCGGCGTCGATGCCTTCGCCGGCGGGTTGGTGATCAACCCGCTCATCGCCGCCTACTTCGTCTACGCCTGGAACGCCGATGCGGCGCAGATCGGCCTCATCCTTGCCATCACAGGGGCCATCGCGGGAGTGAGCTTCCTTGCGTCCAGCCGCCTGGCCCGTCGCTTCGGTCTTCTGAACACGATGGTGTTCAGTCACCTCCCTTCGAACATCCTCCTCGCCCTCGTCCCGCTCATGCCGACGTTCGGCCTCGCGCTCGGGGTCCTCGCCGCCCGATCCAGCCTCTCCCAGATGGACGTCCCGACGCGGCAGGCGTACACGATGAGCCTCGTATCGGCCCGCGAGCGGACCGCCGCGGCCGGCACGCTCTCGGCGAGCCGGGGGTTCGCGCAGAGCATCGCGCCGTTCCCCGCCTCGGCGTTCGAGGTCGGCGGATACCTCGCGCTCCCCTTCATCCTCGCCGGAGCGATGAAGGTCGCCTACGACCTCCTCGTCTACCGGCGGTTCCGGTCCGTTCCGCTGCCGGACGAACCCGTCGATCCTACTTCTTCGCCTTCGGCGCCGCCACGTTGATGACCACGTTCTTGCGCCGGGTGTATGCGCGCACCGAATCGATCCCCTGCTCGAACCCGAGGCCACTCTGCTTGTAGCCGGCGAACGGGGACTGCGGGAACGTGAGCGGCGGGTCGTTGACCGTCACCATTCCGACCTCGAGACGCGGGGCGATCCGGTGCGCGGTCCCGAGGTCGCGAGTCCATATCGCGCCGAAGAGACCGAACGTCGTGGCGTTCGCGGCCGCCACGGCCTCATCCGGTGTCTCGAAGGTGCTCACGGCCAGGACCGGCCCAAAGATCTCCTCCCGGACGACCCGGGAGTCCGGCGCAACCTGGTCGAGGACCGTGGGTCGGAGGAAGTTTCCACCGTCGAGCGGCGGGTTGGTGGGTCGGACCCCGCCGGTGACGACAGTGGCCCCTTCGGCCTTCGCCCCCTCCACGTAGCCCATCACCCGCTCGAGCTGGTCGGCCGACACGAGGGGTCCCATCTCCACACCCGACTCCATACCGGGGCCGAGCCGGATCGCTTCCGATGCGGCGCGGACCTTCTCCAAGAGCGGGGCGTGAACGCTGGAGTGCACGATCAGCCGGGAGCCAGCCCAGCACATCTGGCCGGCGTTGGAGAATATTCCCGACACGATCCCGCGAGCCGCGCGGTCCAGGTCGGCGTCGGGGAAGACAACGACCGGGCTCTTTCCCCCGAGCTCGAGGGTCGCCGGAACCAGCTGGGCGGCGGCAAGCTCGGCGATCCGGCGCCCCACCTCGAGGCTTCCCGTGAACGAGACGGACCGGCACCGGGGGTCGCGGATGAGCGCCTCCCCCACCTCCCGCCCGTTCCCGACCACGACGTTGACGATCCCGTCGGGAACCCCGGCTTCCTTGGCGAGACGAGCGAACCGGAGAGCCGTGAGCGGTGTCAGGCTCGCGGGTTTCAGCACGACCGCGTTCCCGGCAGCGAGCGCCGGAGCCACGGAACGGAGTGCGAGGACGAGGGGGAAGTTCCACGGGGCGATGTGGACGGTCACTCCGAGGGGTTCCCGGAGTGTGAAGTCGAACCGGGCTCCCGGAACCGGGATCGTCTCGCCTTGGATCTTGTCCGCGAGCCCGGCCACGTACTCGAGGGTGCGGACCGCGAAGGCGATATCGCCGTTCGACTCCTTCAGGGTCTTGCCGTTGTTCCGGCTCTCGAGCTCAGCGAACGCGGCGGACTGAGCATCCAGGAGCTGGGCCAACCGGAACAGGACCCGCGCCCGGCGTCCCCCGTCACCCGTCGCCCATTCGGCGGAGCGGAAGGCCGCATCAGCGACCTCCATCGCGTGACGTGCATCGTCCACTCCCCCCACGGCGGTGTCGGCGAGCGGTCGGTTCGTCGAGGGGTCCAAGAGGGTGACCCGCTCCCCGCGGGCGCCCGGTGTGGATGACCCTCCGATGAACAGCTCGTAGAACGGCTCGACGCCCGACATCGAGGCTCGCAGGGGAGCGAGCGGTTTAACGCTTCGTCACCCCGAGGGTCGGGTCGATCGAGTACCGCCTCCCTTTCCACTCGATCGGTCGGCGGCGAACACCCCGGTAGAGCGACGCGCTAACGAGGAGCACGTAGTAGCCGACGGCGATCGGATAGAGGAGGCCGTAGACGGCCGATCCACGAGTGGCCCACGCGAACCCCACATGCTTTCCGAACAGCGCCACATAGAGCACCGCGCCCATCGCGATGATCGCCACGCTGCCCGCCCAGAGACCGACGGGCAGCAGGGCCAGCGGAAGCCAGTACAATCCAACCAGGATCGCGAGGAATCCCAACTGCCGGCTCACCCGGAATTCCGTCCCGTGGACGTTCTTCAGCAGCCCCTCGAACATCTCCTGCCGGTTCCGGTACATCCGGGTCACCAGTAGGTCGGGCGCCCACCCTACCCGTAGCGTGTAGCCCCTCGCCCGAATCTTCTGTGCGAGTCGTACGTCCTCCAGCACAAACCCCCGGATGCCGGCGTGCCCGCCGACCGCGTCGTACGCCGCGCGGGACAGAAGGAGGAACTGGCCGTTCGCCATCGCGGTCCGGGACCGTGCGCGGTTGACGCGGGGCGCCCGGAAGTACGTCAGGACCACCTGGGTGTAGAACGGGAGGATCAGTTTTTCCCAGAAGCTCTGGACCTCGATCCGGGGCGCGAGCGTGGTGAGCTCCGCCCGGTCCTCGAGAGCCCAGGCGACGGTCGCCCGCACCGCGTCCGGATGAGCCCGCACGTCGGCGTCGACGAACAGCAGATACTCCCCCGTGGCGAACACAGATCCGGTGTGGCATCCCCAGTTCTTCCCCACCCAGCCGGGTGGGAGCGGCGGCTCCTCGATGACGCGCACCCGATCCCCATAGGCCCGGGCCGCCTCGACGGTGCCGTCGGTGGACCCTCCGTCGACGACGATGATCTCGAGCGCGGGGTACGACTGGTGGAGGAAGCTCTCGAGACACGCTGGAAGGTCGGCCGCTTCGTTCCGCGCGGCGATGATGACGCTCACCCGGGGAGTGCGCTCCGGCCGTCGTTCCCGGTCGCCGGGGTCCACCCGCGGCATCTGCGCGGCGAGGTAGATCGGGATCCCTTGGAACACGAGGGTTCCCAACGTGGCCAGCAGGGCGAGCGCCACCACCCAGTCGGCGACCACGATCTCGAGCCAGCCAACGCAGTATTAAGACGAACCCCGTGGGGTCGGGGGGTCCCCCGATGCCGGGCGTCCAACACTCGCGCATCCGACCCAATGTCCTCGAGGACCGGCTCTACCAGTCGAACATCAGCCGGACCGCCGCGGAGGCGAACACGCTCACGGTCCTTCCGACGGGCCTCGGGAAGACCGCCATCGCGCTTCGGGTCATCGCGGACCACCTCGAGCGATTCCCGACACGCTCCGTCCTGTTCCTGGCCCCGACACGACCGCTCGTGACCCAACACGCGGAAAGCGTTCGGAAGACCCTGTTCACTCCCCCGATCCTGGTCCTGACCGGCACCGTGGACCCGGGCGGCCGTGCCCGGCAGTACTCGGCTCCCCAGGTGGTGGTGGCGACCCCCCAGGTGATCGCGAACGACCTCGAGCGAGGGAACCTCACGCTGGACCCGTTCTCCCTCATCGTCTTTGACGAGGCCCACCGGGCGGTGGGCGACTATCCCTACGCACGCATCGGACAGGCGAACGCCTCGACTGCGCGGGCGCGCGTCCTCGCGATGACCGCGTCGCCGGGGTCGCGGATCGAACGGATCCGCGAAGTGTGGGCGAACCTCGGGATCGAGCGGTTCGAGTACCGGACGCCGAACGACCCGGACGTTCGGCCCTACGTCCACGACATTGGTGTCCAGACGGTCGAGGTGGCGGTCCCGCCGGCGGTCCGCGAGATCGCTGTACACATCCGCGAGACGATCCTGCGTCAGGTCGACTGGCTGAAGACCGAGCGTCTGTTGCCCGAGACCGCCACGGGAAGCCGGCGCGACCTGCTCGCTTTGGGAGAACGGCTCCGGCGCGAGATCGACGCGGCGAAGCACCGGGGGCAATCACCACCGCCGGCGGTGTGGTCCGCGGTGACGGCCCAGACGACGGCGATGAAGGCGCTCCACGCCCTCGAGCTCATCGAGTCCCAGGGCGCGGACCAGCTGCGCTCGTTCCTGGACGAGCAGGAGCATCCCCGCTCCGGTCGAGTCGCTCCCGCCCAGCGCCGGTTCCTCTCGGATCCGGGCATCGTCCGGACCCAGGAGATCCTTCGTGACCTCAAGGTCGACCTACCCAAGGTGGAGGTAGCGGTGCGGCTGGTCCGTGACGAGCTGGGTCAGTCGCCCGACGCGCGGGTGATCCTGTTCACACATTATCGGGACACGGCGGAGGCGGTGGCCCGTGCCCTGCGCGAAGCGAACGACCCCGCTGTGCGCGCGGAACGATTCGTGGGTCAGAGCGTACGCGGTGCCGACGTCGGTCTCAGCCAAAAGGAGCAGGTCGCCATCCTGGACAAGTTCCGGTCGGGGGTGGTGAACTGCCTCGTTGCGACATCCGTGGCGGAGGAGGGGCTTGACATTCCTTC
This sequence comes from Thermoplasmata archaeon, assembly GCA_035632035.1. GTDB lineage: Archaea > Thermoplasmatota > Thermoplasmata > Lutacidiplasmatales > UBA184 > Lutacidiplasma. The sequence continues at coordinate 16,662 of DASQHP010000007.1, forward strand.
GACCGACCTCGTGATCTTCTATGAACCGGTTCCCGACGTGATCCGGACGATCCAACGACGGGGCCGCACGGGTCGCGCCCGGGCCGGGCGAGCGGTCGTGCTCGTGGCCGAAGGCACCCGAGACGAGGGACTCGCCCGCTCCGCGAAGGCCCGGGAGCGACGGATGCACGAGATGCTGGAGACCGTGGAGGCCGAGGCGAGGTCCGGGACCCTGGCGCCACCGGTACCCCTGTCCCGGCAGAAGCTGATGACCGAGTTCGACTAGCGGCCGGTGCTGCCGAAGCCGCCCTGCCGGGACGGGGAAGCGGCCACCGTTCCGCCGACGAACTCGGCCGCGTGGTCTTCCACGACCCGGATCTGCGCGATCCGGTCACCCGCCTCGATGACGTAGCGGCCCGTGAACAGGAAGGTCATCGGAACTCGGACCTCGCCCGAGTAATCCCGGTCGACGGTCCCGGGCGCGTTCACCATGACGACCCCCTTCGCGCTGAGCCCGCTTCGCGGCCGCACCTCAATGAACGTCCCGGGGGGGCAGGTCATTCGGAGGCCGGTGGGGACGAGTTCGACCCGTCCCGACTCGAGCGTCGTCCGGGCGGCGGCCCGCAGGTCGAAGCACGCCGACCCGTCGGTGGCACGCTCTGGCAATGGTATGGAGCTCCCCGCGTCGATTCGTTCCACGACCACCCGATGAATCGGCATCCGCGGAGGGGCGACGTAGAGTCGGAGCGTTTCTATCTTTCGCGACCGGCCGACCCCCCCGCTTCCTCGGCCTCCTCGCCGCTGCCCCCGAAGTCGGTCCGGAGCATCTGGGCCACGAGATGACCCTCGGCCCGTCGCAGCATCTTGCCGAGGGCGGGCGGGGATTGACCCGTGACCTTCGCGAGGCGGGTCAGCGTCGTGCGACGCGGGACGGTGTAGTATCCGAGCGCCCAGGCACGGGCCAGCGCGGCCCGTTGCCGGACGGTCAATGCCTCGGCGGGGCCCTCGCCGCCGTAGGGCCGCGTGGAGGCCCGGCGGACCCGGAACGGGAACTCCTCCCGGCGCAGCCGGGCCAGGACGCGACGCAGCGCGCCTTCCTCCCCGTGGAACGTCGCGATCACCTGCTCGGGGGTGATCCGGAACGGTGCCGTCGGAGCGATCTGTCCCTCGGCGAGCGAGAGGAGGCGCCGCAGCGTCTCGGGGTTCTTCTGACGGACGAACACGATGTAGTCCCGTGTCTTAGGTCGGCGCTCCACGAGCTCGAACCCTTCGAGACCGTAGAGACGACGGATCCGGCGCGACTCGCGCTCAAGCTCCTGCGCGGTCCGCAGCGGACCCCGCCGGCGCACCCGGACGAGTTGGAGCCGCCAACCTCGCTCGAGCCGGAGCGTCTCGAGGAGCTCCACTTCCTCGTACTTCTCGAACAGGTTGGGAGGGATCACGCCCAGGTGGACCAGGTCCTCGGTCCGGAACTCGAGCGAGACCGTCTGCACGGGTGTGCGATGGGGCTCGGAGCGATAAGAAGCCGCTCGCCGACCGGGGGCCGTCGGTCGGTTAAATAGCGCGGCCGGCTCGCTCGGCCGATGGCCGCGCGAACCCTGGGGGATTTCCTGGGGATCCTCGAGGCGAAGGGAGACCTCCTCCGCGTCCGCGCCCCCGTGAGCCGCGACCTCGAGATCACCGAGATCACCCAGCGGGCGATCCGTCGGGACGGCCCCGCGCTCCTGTTCGAGAATGTGACCGGTAGCTCGATGCCGGTCGCGATGAACGTCCTGGGTTCACCTCGCCGGATCGCGCTCGCGCTCGGAGCTGACTCGCTGGACGCGGCGGCGCAGCGGATCGGCAAGCTGACCCGGATGCGTCCCCCGGCAGGAGTGGTCGGCGCGATCAAGGACCTTTCCGGGACGCTGGAGACACTCGACCTTCTTCGCTCCCTAGCCCCGAAACGGGTGAATCGCGGTCCGTGCCAGGAGGTCGTCGAGGAGCGCGTCGACCTCGACCGCCTCCCCATCCTGCGCTGCTGGCCCGGGGATGGGGGTCGCACCATCACGTTCCCGGTCGTGATCACGAAGGACCCGGAAACCGGCGAAGCGCACACTGGTGTCTATCGGCTGCAGCAGTATGGTCCGGACACGCTGGGTTTCCACGCGCAGATCCACCGGATCGGGGCCAACAACCTGAGGAAGTGGGCCGCCCGAGGAGAGCGCATGCCCGTGGCCGTCGTTCTTGGGATCGATCCGGTCACCCTCCTCTCCGGGCTCGCTCCTGTCCCCGAGGGAGTCTCGAATTTCGTCTTCGCGGGGTTCATGCGGGAAGAACCCGTAGAGCTCGTCCACGCCCGGTCCATCGACCTCGAGGTTCCGGCCCAGGCGGAGATCGTGCTCGAAGGGTACGTCGATCCCACCGAGCGCAAGGTCGAAGGACCGTTCGGCGACCACACGGGCTACTACTCGGCCGCCGAACCGTTCCCCGTTCTCCACGTGACGACGATCACCCACCGTACCCAGCCGGTCTATCTCAGCACCGTTACGGGTCGGCCCCCCACCGAGGACGCGGTCCTGGGAAAGGCGGTCGAGCGGCTGTTCTTGCCCGTGGTCCGGCTCGTTCTTCCGGAAATCGTCGACATGAACCTCCCGATGGAGGGGCTGTTCATCAATCTCGGAATCGTGTCGATCCGCAAGGCCTACCCGGGGCACGCGCGCAAGGTGATGCATGCCCTCTGGGGGCTCGGCCAGATGATGTTCACTCGCTACCTCATCGTGGTCGATGCCGACGTGAACGTCCACGACCTGCGGGAGGTGCTCTACCGGGTGACGCTCCAGGCGGACCCGGAAGCCGACACCGAGCTCGCGCACGGCCCGGTAGACCAGCTGTCGATCTCCAACCCGGTCCCGAATTTCGGGGCGAAGCTGGGTTTTGACGCTACCCGCAAGACCCCGGCCGACGGATTCCCCCGTCCGTGGCCGGAAGAGATCGCCATGGACCCCGCGGTCGTGAGGAAGATCGACGAGCTCCTCGGGACGGACTCGACCCTCCGCCGGCTCGGTAGCGCCACGCCCCCGTGAGCGGACCTCCCGCCGCCGGCACCGGCAACGTCGCCGAGTTCGGGCGGTTCCTCGAGATCCAGAACCTCGGGCTCAACCTGTCGTTCGCCATCGCCTTTCTGCTGGGGGCCGCGCACGGCGTGCCCTCGGCCCGGGTCATCGTGCTCGTCGTGGTCGCCTTCGTCGCTGCGCGTAACGCCGGCCACAGCTTCAACCGCTGGGCGGACCGGCGGTTCGACGCGCTCAATCCCCGGACTCGGAACCGAGCGCTGGTGACGGGGCGGTACTCGCCCACGTTCGCTCTTCTCGTCACCGCGGCCAGCGCGGCCCTCCTGTTCGTCGCGGCGTATCTACTCAACCTCCTCGCGCTGGTCCTCGCGCCCGTCGCCCTCGCCATCCTGTTCGGCTACAGCTTCACCAAACGGTTCACAGCCGCGACGACCGGCTTCTTGGGCCTGGTGGAGGCGATCACCCCGGCGGGTGCCTACGTCGCCGTGACCGCCACGCTCCCATGGACCGTCCTGCCGGCGATCGGCGGGATCCTGCTCTGGGGCACTGCGTTCGAAACCATCCACAGCGTGGGCGACATCGATGCGGACCGGGCCGCCGGACTTCACTCGATCCCCGCCGCCCTCGGACGGGACCGGTCGATCCGTCTCGTACCCGCACTTCACGCCGGGGCGCTTGCGCTGCTAGCTGCCTACGTCGCGGTCAGCGGGCTCGGGCTCGCTTCATTCGTCGCGCTGGGTCTCATGGCCCTCATCGTCGGGGTCATCGACCTCCGTCTCTATCGACAGCCCGAGGACACGCTCTTCCCGTTCCGGGCGCACTTCGTCCTGGGACTGATCTTCCTCTTTGGCGTCGCCGTATCGGTATTCATCTTCTGAACGGGCGGCGGCCGGCGAGGTCTTCAACCCAAGCCGTTATCCGCGCCATCCGCGGAGGGGCCGCAGCCGATGGGAAGAACGGTCGACGTCCTGAGCGGTCTCGCGATCCAGGGGCGGCTCTCGGTAGCCGGCGTTTCCCTGCCCGTGCCTTGCGTCGCGTGGTCGACCAGTCGGCCCGACGAGAAGGATGGCCCGGAAGGATTCCCCCTGACGCTCCATCCGGGAGACGTGTCGACCATCGGCGAGCGGACCGTGGTTTGGGAGACATCAGATGGGCGGCTCCCGATCCGGTTCCCGGTACCGGTCCCTGAGGTCAGCGGCGCCGCCGGGTCGGCGCATCGAACGGAGTCGAACGTCTGGGTCCTCCACTGGCCCCTCTCGACCGGCGACTGGGAGCTGGTGCGCAGTACTCGGCCCGAGCTCGTCGTGCTGGGAAACGCGCGCGCGCTGTTCCGCGAAGGGGAACCGTTCGTCCAGGCGGTCCGCGATATCCGAGACCGGTTGGGCGGGGGTCCGGGCCTCTGGGCCCCGCGGGTGGCGCTCCCGAACCGGCTCGCGCTTCTGGCCTATCTGGGCGTCGACGTCGCGGACACGACGGAGGCACGTCTGCGTGTCGCTGGAGGCGCGTCGTTCGAATCGACGCTCGGGGAGCGAATCGGCGACGACGTGAAGCCGGAAGGTCAACCCGGCCGACTCCCGCCGGAAGTGGGAGCGGTGGAAGTGGCACGCGAGTTCCGCACGGAGCTCGACCTCGTCCGCCGTTCGACGCGAGACGGGCGGTTGAGAGAGCTCGTGGAGGCCCGACTGACGTCCGAGCCCGCTCTCGCGGAGATTCTCCGCTACGCGGATCGGATACTGAAGACCCTTCTGGAAGAGCGGACGCCGGTCGTGGGCAAGGGGATCCGGGGCTACGTGCTCCGCGAGTCGCAGCGGCGTCCCGAGGTGACGCGCTTCCTCGACCGGTTCCTCGCGAGGTATCGGCCACCCCCATCCAAGGAACTCCTGGTCCTCCTTCCGTGCTCGAAGACGAAACCGTACCGATCGTCCCCCAGCCATCGCCGATACTCGTCGGCGCTCGACGGGCTCCCGAACCCGCACCGGGTCCACATCGCTTCCGTGACCTCCCCCCTGGGTCTGGTGCCTCGGGAGCTCGAGGATGTCTTTCCCGCCCGTCACTACGATATCCCCGTCACCGGCGAATGGGACGAAGAGGAAAGACGGCGGGTCGTCCTGGCGACCGAACACATGGTCCAAACCGGACACTACTCCGGTGTCATCGTGCACCTGGACCCGGAGGAGTACGAGTTTCTCCGGTCGTCAGCCGCGTTGCGGGACCTCGAGTGGACAGCGTCGGACGAGCACACGACCTCCGCGAGTGCCCTTGACTCGCTGCGTTCGGCCCTCGAACGCCGGCTCCGGGACTCCCGGCCGGTCCCCGGAGGCCCGCTCGCCGTCGTTCGGGAAGAACTGCATGAGGTTGCCGCCTACCAGTTCGGCCGCGACGCGGCGGACCGACTGTTCGCCGACCCAGTCCGGCTCATGGGGCGCCCGTGGTTCCAGCGGCTCGCCGACGGCGCGCGGCAGGACCTCGCCACATGGCGCGAAGAGCGGGGACTCTTCCAGCTCACGGTAGCCGGGGCCCGGAGGATGTTCCCCGCCCACCCGCTCGAGGTCGAGGTGGCCGCGGATGTTCAGCTCACGGGAGATCTGTTCACGCCGGGGATCGTTCGAGCCGACCCGCTCATCGCACGCGGCGATGCGGTCACCCTCGCCCGTCGAGGCGAGCTGCTCGCCGTCGGCGAAGCCGAACTGCCCGGCCGATTGATGACCGAACTCCCTCGGGGTCTCGCTGTCCGTGTGCGACATCGTGTACACGGATCGGTACCTGAACCACCGACAGCGACTTGACGGGGAAGCCCGTCCCTCGCTCCGGGCCGGTCGTCTAGCGGTTAGGACGCCGCGCTTACAACGCGGAGATCGGCGGTTCGAATCCGCCCTGGCCCATCCCGGCATCGGGGCATCCCGCTTCCCAATCTCTCCTCATCCCCGTCGTGCCGTCCAGCCCGTTGGGTCGGCCGATGGTGACGCCTTGAAGGAGACGCGCCGGCCGGTACCTCACCAGCGGAATCTCCGTCTTGACTCTCAACCGATCTCGCGGGAAACTCGACCGTCGGACTCCGTCCTCGCGGCGAATCTCGATCCGTGGCGTACGCCCTTGCCTCCGGGAAGCGGCGAGGGACGCGTTTCACCGAGAGTCTGAGGATCTGGGCGCTCGCCCGCGTGCCCTCGCGAGTTGATCGGGAAGGACGGAGATGAGGAACAGGACGATGAAGACCAAGCCAAGGGCGCTGCCCACGACCTGAAGGAACCGGATCGACAGCTGGAGTCCCACGGTGCTCACGACGAAACAGGTCACGAGGCCCGCCAACAGGGCCCAGTTCCGGGGGCGTAGGACAGTGGCGCCGGCCGGTCGCTCCATGTGGACCTCTGTTCAGGCGGCCTGAGCCGCTCGACGACGAGGCTGTGGGTTGAGGCCCTCGTGAGCCCACTCGATGCGCCGCTGGATCTTGAGCGGGTCGGGTACCCCAACCCAGAACTCAACCCCGGCCGCGTCCGCCGCGATGTTGCGGGGGTTCATCGTGTGGACCAGCGGGACGGCCTGTCCCCCCGATCGCCCCGTCTGGAGCGAGTTGATGCGGAGCGAGCCGTAGCCGAACGCCCGCGCGACGAGACTCACCTGGTCGACGTCGATGTTCCTGACCTGGTCGAGAGGAATCTCTCTGATCTCATGCCGCACGAGTCCCGTCTGCTCGATCAGACGGTCGCTCGTCACCACGTAGACATCGCTGAGCCATTCCCCCCACCGCGTCGCGAGCCAAGCGAGCGCGGCGACCGTGAGGAGACCCAAGACAGCGAGTACGAGCAGGGCCGCGCCCGTC
>DASQHP010000008.1:0-4805 GCA_035632035.1 Thermoplasmata archaeon
ACGCACGACGAGGTAGCGGACGCCATCCTCGACGGCGGACTGGCCACTCAAGTCGGATAACGACTCGGGTCAGGCAAGGAAGCGGACGTCTATCTCTGCCGGGACGATCAACGACTGATCGCCGTCAAGGTCTATCGCCTCTACCGGTCCGCCCATCGGGGCGGTCGGCCGGTCAAGCTCGAGTCGATGGGTCAACGGGCTGTTCGAGAGTTCGAGCTTCTCACGTACGCGTGGCAGGGGGGAGCCAAAGTGCCCCGACCGGGAGGCCGGATCGAGAACATGTTCTCCATGCAGTACCTCGGCTCTCCCAGCCGACCGGCTCCGATGCTCCAACATGCGGAGTTGACTCAACCGCGAGAGTTCCTGAATTCCACCCTACAGGGGATCGAGGGTCTCGCCGAGGCCGGGCTGGTCCATTCGGATCTGAGCCCGTTCAACATCCTTGTCCACGAGGACATGCCGTGGTTCATCGACCTCGCCGCAGGAATCCGGGTCGACCGGCTCGGATGGCCCCCGTGGGCGCGACTCGGGGAAGCGCTTCGGGCGCTCTCGGGGGGGCTTGGCGCGCTTCAGCGCTACTTCCGCCGATACGAACTGGAGTTCGAGCCGCGAGACGTCCTCAACAAGGTTCGAGCCCAGATTGACAAGTATGGCGTTTCGCTGGAGCCGTGATCGGCAGGTTCCCGGAGCCACGGCATAGAGTCCGGTTTCCGGAAATCTGAGGGTGTAACTTAGGTTGCACGCAGTGCTCCCGGGCCCAACCCGGCTCCGTGGAGCCTCGACCAAGTCCTCGTTGGCTGAGTCCGGCTCCCCGCCGATCAGCGAGGCTACCTGTCGACCTTGGCAAGCGTGTCGGCCGCGTACCGCTCACCTGCGACCTGCCCGACCGGGACAGCGCTCTCCAGGCGCGAGAGCTCAGAGGGGCTGAGTCGGAGCTCGGCAGCCGCGACGTTCTCCTCGAGGTACCGGATCCGTTTCGTCCCGGGGATCGGAACCACGTGAGGGCCGCGGCTCAAGACCCAGGCGAGGGCAAGCTGCGCGGGGGTGCGTCCCATCTCGCGGGCCACTTCCCCCAGCTTGTCGACCAGTGCGAGATTGCGATCGAGGTTGCCCTGCTGGAATCTTGGCTGGCCGCGGCGGAAATCTCGCGGGGGGAGGTTCTCCAGGGAGCGGACGGTTCCTGTGAGGAATCCGCGGCCGAGCGGACTGAATGGCACGAACCCGATGCCCAACTCTTCGCACGTGGCGAGAACGCCACGTTCAGGGTCACGCGTCCACAGAGAGTACTCGCTCTGGACCGCGGTGATGGGGTGGATCGCGTGCGCTCGTCGAAGCGTGGCCGGAGAGACTTCCGAGAGTCCGATATGGCGGACCTTTCCCTTGGCGACGAGCTCCGCCATCGCCCGGACAGTGTCTTCGATCGGCGTGCGGCGATCGACCCGGTGCAGGTAGTACAGGTCGATCGCCTTGACCCCAAGGCGGCGCAGGCTGGCATCGCATGCCGAGCGGACGTGTTCGGGCGAGCCATCGACCTCCTCCGCGGGTCCGTGGGGGCCGGACACGAACCCGAATTTGGTCGCCAAGAAGACCTGGTCCCGCCGACCTTGAATCGCACGACCGACCAGCTCCTCGTTGGCTCCGGAAGCGTAGGCATCGGCGGTGTCAAGGAAGTTGACCCCGAGGTCGAGCGCCCGATGAATGGTGGCGATGGATTCCGCCTCATTCTCGAACGTTCCGTACGACTGGGACATGCCCATGCATCCCAGTCCGATCGCCGAGACTCTGGGACCCTTGGGACCGAGCGTGCGGGTGTCCATGGTCGGAGAAGGCTCGGTGAGATATCACTCCATCCGGGTTTCTGGACGAGATTGGATTTCGGCCTGCGGGGGCCTGCCGCGAGGTAGATGCGCATTGCCCTGCACCCACCCCACTTCCTGTACGTCGACCGCCGTTCGTCTCATAGAAATCCTGACGGAGAGACCCGTGGTCAAGTTACCTCCACCTTCGCATTATAGGGTATCATTCGAAGCGTTGGCCCATGTCGGGCTTCGCCGCCACCCTCCTCGGGATCGTCTTCGTGACCGTGCCTGTGATCCTCGGGATCTGCGCCGTCCGTCTCCTCTCCCGACTCCGCGGGTCTCAGGGGATCGCTCAATCCCTGGTCAACTTGATCCTGCACCCTCAGCGCCTACGACGATTCCTCATCGAGGTCTCCGTGATGGCGGGAGTGTTGGTGGCCGGACTGGTCATCGGCGGCGTCACCCTCCTCGTCACCCTGCCCGACGCTTTGGAGGAAGGGCTTCTCGGCGCGATCAGCCTCTTGGGAACGCTGGTCGTCCTGGTGATGACGCTTGAGGGACTTCGAAACTCCGAGGTCACTCTCGGAGACGAGCTCGTGCTTCGAGACTCGAATCCCGCGCTGCTTGCCACGTTTACAGACTTGACGGCGCGGCCTGGCCCAAGGACGATCGAGGGAGCTAACGGGGATGCGATGTACGTTCCGCCCACAGACTGGAGTTCGAATCTTGAACCCGAGTTTGAACCGGGGCTTCTGCCCTTCGGGACTCCTGGCTCGCTGCCCCGCCGGTAGGCGCGAGACGGGGGGTGTCGCGACACCCAACCCGGCCCGGCCGATACGGGCTCACTAAAGGAATCGACGGACCCTCGGCTCAGTTCTTCCCAGGAGGGCTCTCGTCGGTTGGCTGCTGCATCGCCGCGCGACGGGTCGGCCCGTCCGGCCGCGGATGGTCGCTTCGGAGTTGACTAGACGGGTTGCCCAGAAGGCTGGGAATCGACGGCGAGCAGCAGCCCTTCATCGGGTTCAACAAGGTCATCCGCGCTGTAGACGAACGTCAGTCCGCAATCCGGGCAACGGACCCGGACTCCGTCCCAGGGAGAGAGGTCTTCCTCGAGAGCGACCCAATCTTCCGGGGCTAGGAAGATCGTGCGCCCACAGTGCGACGATCGGCACCGCACGGATCCAGTCACTGTCATCAGCTCAGCATTCGGTCAACGAGACATAAGCGCTGAGTAAGGCAGGATTTACCCGCCGGACGGCTCGAGGTCGAGGAGCGGGGGCAACGAGGGGGCGCCAGTGAGTCAATCGCCGATGAGGCGACCATCCCTCACGATCGGGCGTCCGTCAACCCGAACGGTGCCTCCTCGCAGATAGAGCCAGGCCCACCACGACGCGTTGTTCGCGCCCCCGACGAACGAATTCCGACCAATGTTGAGCGTCACCGTACCGAGGCCCTGGTCCTCGAGAAGCGGCGAGCGCGAGATCCGGTCGTTGAGCCCGATACTGATCATCCCCGGGAGGTCCCGACCGGGGCCGGCCCGCCGGTAGCTCTGGTCGAAGAGCGTGTGACCCTTTTCGTACTGGTATCGGGCGAGCCGGCCCGAACGGAAGGTCCATCGCCCCCCATCGAACTCCCCGACGGAGTCCGAAAGCCCCACCGAGCTCGAGAGATTGGAGACGAAAGTTCCGTCGGCCGAACGCTCGTCCACGGCCACACTCACGATACCCGCCGGCAGGGTGATGAGGTGCCAGCCGCCCCGCGGCGCTGCCGAGCGTACCAAGCCATCGGTGAGAACGGGGAGCCGGCCCCGGAGCCGAAGTCTGAGCCGGGTCCCGTTGGCGTGGGCGATTTCGAGTTCACGGCCGTTACGGAGCGCCTTGGCCAATCGACGCCCACGGGAACGGAGAAGGAGGGGATCGACGAGGGTTCCCTCTACCAGCTCGTCCCGCCAAGCCGATTCGTCCACCCCGTACATCCGGGCGGAAGCGCTCGAAACGCGACCGACGGCCATCTGGACCGCCCGAGCGTGGGATCGGGAGACAGCCCGATACAGCGCATCCTGGTACTCCCCGAGTCGGAACAGGACTCTGGACGGCAGGGAGTGGACCCGTTCTCGGTCGCTCGGCCCGAGGAAGCTGACGAACACATCCGTTTTTTCCAACGCGGCACGGCGGTGATCGCCGAGGGCCGCCAGGGAACGCGCGGGGACCTCCGTCGTGGCCGCCCAGTAGGTGGGTTCGTCCTGGTAGAGCAGTAGGGGACGGGCCCCGAGTCGGAGCGATTCCAGCACGAAGGCGTTGCCGTATTCCAGCGTGCTGGTCCACGCCTCGATGGTCACTCGTTCCCCGCGGCGCACGCGAAGGTACCTGCGGAGAACGAATCTGGCGGAAGCGCGAAGTCGTTCCGGGTCAACCGGCGAGGGGGAGCCGGCCTCCGCGGCGCCTCGGGGGTGGCTAACGCGTCGCCCGGTGGCGGCGAGGTCGGATCTCAACTGGTACGCGGCCGAACCCGCCTCGGCCTCCGACCGGGGGGCGATCCATTCGCGCTCTTCCGACCCGGCGACCATCGCCTCGATGCTCTTGACGAGGGCGCCGGTCACTTCCGCTCGACCCCGGAACCGGTTGCGGGGGGTGGACCCGAGCCCGACCCGCCGAACCAGGCCGAGGGCGACCCGCCTCCAGGTGTCAATCCCTCCCGTGAGGACGATCTCCCACCGAGGATGGCGCGATTGCCACCAGGCGAGCTGGGGCGGGGGGTCGAGCGGGGACTCGGTTGAGATGACCCTCAACGGGAGGGAGGGAGAAAGCGTAGATGCGAGTTCGGAGAGGAATCGGAGGAGCTCCTCCTGGGAGCTGGTGCTCCGATCCCCGAGAAGGGGGCCGGTCGGGCCATTTCCCGGTTTGTGAGGCGCGTGCGGCCGTTCGGAGATGGCACCCACGGCGGGGATGAGCCTCGAGTCGCCGGGGGCCCCGGCGTGCGATGCCCCCCGGCGCAGGGCGAAGGCGA
>DASQHP010000009.1:0-19726 GCA_035632035.1 Thermoplasmata archaeon
GGGCCCGAGGTACTACTCGGACCCGAACGCCGTCACGGTGGCCGCGCGTCCGAGACCGTCAGGGCCGAAGGCGGGGCAGGCGCGCCCGCCGCTCGTCTGCTCGAACTGCGGGACGTCCAACGAACCGTGGCTCACGGTCTGCCGCAAGTGCAAGCGGGCCCTGCTCACGACGGGCACGACGTAGGGACGGCTAGGGCGGCCCGTAGGCGCAGGCCCGGACAGGTGCGGGGCAGGCGGCCGACGCCGATGGCTGGACGATGGCGTTCAGGTAGAACCCGTACGAGTACGCCGGCGGGAAGGCGGTCGTGGTCCCGAGGTACTGCCCGTTGCCGGAGAAGTAGTCCCGAAGCGCGTTCTGGCAGTTGGGACCGCAGGGATCGCAGACCTCGGGGTTGGACCCGTCGGCCGCGGGATCCACCAGCATCTCCGCGATCTCGTGGCTCAATGCGAGGGCATACACATCCTGGGGGTCGGCGAGGGTGAACCCGGCCCCGAGCACGTTGACGAAGATGTAGGGGAGCTGGGAGTGCCCGTGGTATCCGAGCACCCCCTTGCTCGCGGGCGCGTCGGTGTTGAGCACTCGAGGAGGGGCCAGGACGACGGGACAGTCCCCGGGCGCGAGCGTTCCCGCGTGGAACAGCGCATCGATCCAGCTCTGGAGGTCTGCGTCGGAGATCTGCCCGTTCGGGTTCGCGAACCGGCTGGGGACGGGGGCAGACGCGACCTGACCCTGGACGCTGCCATACTGGCCGACGTAGCGGAGCGTCGGCACGAGGGCCTGGCCCGCGTACTGCATCGCCGTCGCGAGGTCCGCGGGAGCCACGGTCACCGGCGATGAGGAGCCTACGTCGTAGGCGACGGCGAGGAAGCGAAGCGTTCCCGTGAAGAGGGGTCCTCGAAGGGCGCCGGGGCCCGGGATGGGGCCACGGAGCCGGCCCAGGCGGGAATCCACCGCGTCGAGCTCCGCGGGGGTCAGAAGGTGCAGCCGGACGAGCTCCTCGAGTGGCAGCAGGTCGAGGAGCGAACCGCCGGCGCCGGGGGCCTTGAACTCCCGCGGCAGGAGATGCAGCAGGGCGCGGGCGTTCTTCAGGGCGCGCGTTCCGCACCACCGCGAGGGAGCGAGCGACAGCCCGGTGGGTGGAGGAGGGACCATGGGACGCGTAGTACACGGTCGGACAGGTTCATCAACGCGCCGGGTCCGACGCGGAGACCGGCGCAGCGGGTTGCCCGGTCCGGAGACGAAGTACCCGGGCCATCTCCGGATCAACCCACCACCGCCTCGTCCGGCCCGTTCCGCTCTCCACTTCGACCCGGGTGCCCTCGAAGCGGTCGCCCCGGGAAGCGACGCGGATGCGGGAGAGCTCGACCGTGTCCTCCGCGGAACGGTCGGTGAAGCGAGCGGTCACGGTGCCGCCGGCGATGATCAGCTCACGCGGCACGCGGCGCGACCGCCACACGAGGACCCCGGCGATGGCCAGTCCGACCGCCCCCGGGAGAAGGGCGCCCACGACTCCTTCATCCGGCGGGATGAGCTCCCCCCACGTGAGCAGTCGCGGGTTGAAGAGCACGAGGTCGCCGAGCCCCCCTGCGAGGAGGAGCCCTGCTCCCAGTACGGCGAGCCGCCCGAGGGACGCCCAGCGAGTAGCGAGGAGGCCGTCCAGGTAGATCGGGGGTTCTCCGCTCTGGCTCACGTTGGGGATCCCTTGCGGACTCTCTGCGCGCGGGTTTCGCGGTTAGGATCCGGGCGAGCGGCCGCACCGCAGCCAGTTCGCCTCCCCTGGTCACCCGGGCACCACCGAGGAGTATAGGTGGGAAGAGGGCGTGGGACCCGCGCCGCACCCCCGCGTGCGCGCAGAGGACAGACGATGGTAAGCATCGACGTGGCGACCTGGACGGCGTTGGGCACATGGGCCCTGGTGATCGGGACTCTCGTCCTCATGTACTGGCAGACGCGGCAGACGCAGGAGCTCAATAGCGCCAACTCGATTCTCACGCTACGCGAACGGTTCGACTCCCCCCGCATGCGCGCCGCCCGTCGAGAGCTCAGCACGCACCTCGTCCGCGGGACCCACGAGGACATCACGAGCGTGGAGGTCGCGACGTTCTTCGAGCTTGTCGGGGCGCTCACCCATCGCAAGGTGCTGAAGCTTGACCTCGTTTGGGAGGCCTTCGGCGGGTGGGTGTCGAACTACTACTGGGCGCTCCGCCACCCCGTGGACCTGATCGGCCGGACCCGGACGGAGTTGAAGGACCCGCTGGTCTTCCACGAGTTCGAGTGGCTGTACCATCGCATCGGACAGATCGACCGTCGGATGCTCGGCGCGACCCATCAGGCCTCGATCGAAGCCGCGGAGGAGAGCCGAGAGATCCTGAAGCGGGAGATGACCCTGGACGTCAACTAGGGCGCGCAGCCGCTCACGGTGTAGTCGTCGCCGTTGAACTCGGCAAACCCATGGTCCTCGTAGAGGTCCGTTTCGGTGACCGTCACCTGGTTCACGGGGTCGTAGAACACCACCACGCCGGTGTTGGCATCGTAGGAGAGGATCACCGAAGGCCCTAGCTCCGAGTGGAGCAGGCTCAACGTCGAGCTGTCGACGCTCGACGTATCGGACGCGCAGGCCGCGGCGTTCGTGGAGCCTCCACCCCCGCCCGTTGCCGGCGGGGCGCTCACCACCAGGCTGGGAGTCGAACTGGGCCCGACACTGGCTGCGGCCGCTACGCCGAGGAAGATGAGGAGGAACAAACCGGCGGCGAAACGACGGGTCACCGACCACCGGGCGGAGGCGCGGCGAACCCGGGGGCTCCCCCGCGGGCGGGAGCCGACGCGGTCCGCGGACGCCTCACTGGCGGCAGAGTGGCGGCGGAGGACCGCGGAGAGGATGTTCCCTGCGAGGAGACCGATCAAGAGTCCTAGCGTGGGGAAGATCAGGGGAGAGAAGACCGCGAGGACCGCCACGACGGCCGAGTAGAGGGGCTGGGCGTGCGGGTCGCTCGGCGCCGTTCGAGGCTCGGGGACCATGTAGAGTCCGAAAAAGAGCGCGGTGGGGTCGAACACGGATAGGGCCAGAACCGGAAGCGATGTGGCGCCGCCGTAGAGAAAGTGGTAGAGGGTGGCAAGCGCCGCATACGCGATCAAGAACGTCACGGGAAGGCGCCAGGTCCGCCACGAGCGCGCGAGCACGACCACCCCGAGGGCGAGCATCAGGAGCTCACCCGTGGTTCCGAGGGCCACCCACCAGGCCGGCGCCATGCCGAACATCACCGCGCCGATGACCACCCCCATCGCCGCGGGGTTGAACCAGGGCCGACCGCGATAGCGCAGGATGTGGCGGAGGGCGATGGCGGCGAACGCGACGATCCCGGCTTCAAAGACGATGGCGGTCGGCGGCAAGAGGAGCGCGAGAAACGCGCCCGTCGCTATGCCGGCGTCGGGGAATCGGAAGCTCGAGAAACGGATCGCCTGGAACAGCAGATCGCTTCCTGCCCCCACGAGCGGAAGAAGGATGAGGAGGGGGACACCGGAGGCAAAATGGAGCTTATCCGCCCCGTAGGCACCCAACGCAAGGAGGGCGATCCAGGTCAACCTTGCCGGCGGAAGATACCGGGCGAGGAACCCCCGGATCCGGGAGAACCGGCGCGGCCTCGATGTGGCCACCGGCGTCGTCGGCACGCTCGATGACGCCGCAAGGTCCATGCGTCGCTTCTCCCGCTGGAACGACGGGTCACCGGGTTTAACCCTTCCGGTCATCCCCGTTTGACCGAGTCCCGTCCGGGACGGCTTTGTACTCCCCCCGGCTGGCGCTCCCTCGATGTCCGCCCGGATGTGCCCCTGGTGCGGAACCTCGAACGGCCCCACAGCCTCGTTCTGCCAGCGTTGTGGGCGCCCTCTCACGGCCGGCTCGTCCATGCCCCTGCCCCCGCCAGGGCCCTATGTACCCCCGCCCTCCGGGGCCCCGGTCTACCCCGTGAACTGGGCGTGGTCGGGAGCTGCCCCCGTCGACGCCGCCACGGACCTTCCCGCGATCCAGCATATGGAGTGGTTCGCCTGGACGGCCCTTGCAGGTATCCTCTTCGGCTACGTCGTCAACTTCGGAGTCGCCCCTCTCTTCGGCCTTTCCATCTTCGGGCTATCGAACCCATCATCGGGGGTGGTCGGCGGGCAGTCGCTGATCAATCTCGGCCTGGTGAGCGTCATCGGCACCGTCGTGACCGCCGTCGCCTTCTACTTCGCCCGGGAAGGGTTCGTCCACCTTCGCTCCCACGACTCCCGGTTCTCCACGCCCGCCACGCTGGCGATCCTCGCCATGGTGGGACTTCTGGTCCTGACGCTCGCTCTGCTGGTCGTGCTTTCCAGCGTCTCCGCCCTCCTCGCCTGCGCGGGAACCACCACTCCCCCGCGGCCATCCTGCGTCAACCTCGGGGCGCTCCTCGGCGGTGCGCTTCTCGTCCTGGTCGGTGCGATCCTCGCGTTGATCGGCTTCATTGGTACCGCCATCGGAATCTGGAGGCTCGGCTCCCGGTACGACGACTCGCTCCTCCGCGCGGGAGCGGTCCTCTGGTTCTTCCCAATCATCAACCTGATCGGGGTGATCCTGATACTGGTCGGGCTCCGCAACGCTCGGAACCGGCTGACTGCACCCAGCTCGACCTACTCGCCGACGGCCTTCGGTCCGCACGGCTAAGTCCGGCGGCCGATTGGAGGCGGCGCTCCCTCATGTCCGGACACGGGAACGAGCCCGTGGCCATCATCACCGGCGCAACCTCGGGCGTCGGCCTAGCCACCGCTCGCGCCCTTCTCGAGCGGGGCTTCTCCCTGGGGCTGGTCGGACGGTCCGAGGAACGGCTGCGGGCCACCCTCCAAGGGCTGACGACTTCTCCGGGCGTCCAGGTCCGGGCGTTCCAGGCGGACCTTACGAGCCGCTCCGATCTGGCTCGGCTCGCGACGGAACTCCGGGCGGCGTACCCCCGGGTCCAGGTCCTCGTGAACAACGCCGGTGCCGTCTTCTTTCGAAGGAGGGTGAGCGCTGACGGGGTCGAGCACACCTACGCGCTCAACGTCCTCGCGCCGTTCTTCTTGACCCAGGCTCTGCTGCCGGCCCTTCGCGCCGCGGCCCCCTCGCGCGTCGTGAACGTCGCCTCGGCCGCTTACGCGACGGGTCGTCTTGAGTTGGACGACCTTGAACGTGCTCGCCACTACGGGGGGTGGGGGGCGTACTCCCAGTCCAAGCTCGGATTGATCCTCCTCACCGCCGAGTTCGCGCGTCGAGAACCGGATCGTTCCGTCACGTTCAACGCGTGTCATCCGGGGTTCGTGCGCAGCCGATTCGGCCAGGGTAACGGGTGGCTCGCGAGCGGTGCCATTCGCTTCCTGTCTACCATCGCCGGGATCTCCCCCTCCCGAGGCGCCCGGGTGGTCGTCTTCCTCGCCACGTCGCCCGATGTCGCGTCCCTGACCGGCGGCTACTACGTCGTCGACCGAGCCCGTTCCCTGCCGCCAAAGGCGACCGACCCAACGAGTGCGGCCGCGTTGTGGCTCGCCGCCGAGGCTCGCACCGCGGCCATTTCGGACCGCTCCGCTGCGCACCTCGTGAGCGGGGCGCGAATCACTTAAGGGGGGAGCTGAATTGCCCCGCGAGGCACGCCATGTACAAGGACGGACAGATCGTTTGCGACGCCTGCAACGCCGCGATAACCCGCGTCACCGAAGCGCCGGCCGACGGGTGGCCGAGGCTTCACTCGCTCTGCTCGGCGTGTTTCGTTGCGGCGTGGACCAAGCAGTCCTAGTCTCCCGAAGCCGGATCCGCGCGCGCCGGATACCGAGAGACCGTCGGTCGGCACAGTAGTAGGCATGTCGGATCCCCTTCCCGCCTCGGACCGGCCGGTCGCCCTCGTCACCGGCGGCGGGACCGGGATCGGTCGGGCCATCGCGACTCGGCTCGCGAAGGACGGGTACGACCTCGTCCTGGCGAGCCGCGACCCGAAGCACCTTGCCGACGGCGAGACAGCGGTACGCGCGACAGGCGCACGGGTGCTCAGCGTCCCGACCGACGTCCGGGATCCCACCCAAGTGGCGGCGCTGTTCGACGCGACGGCCAGTCGGTACGGGCGTCTGGACGTCCTCGTGAACAACGCGGCCGGAAACTTCGTCGTTCCGGCCGAGTCGCTCACACCCAACGGCTGGCGGGCGGTCCTCGGGATCGTCCTGGATGGGACGTTCTACTGCTGCCGCGCGGCGTATCCGCTCCTCCGGCAGCATCCAGGGAGCTCGATCGTGAACGTGGTCGCCGCGTACGCCTGGGGCGCGGGGCCGGGCACGGTGCACTCGGCGGCGGCCAAGGCCGGTGTCGTGGCGCTGACGCGGACCCTTGCGGTCGAGTGGGCTTCCGTGGGAATCCGGGTGAACGCGGTTTCACCCGGGCCCGTCCACACGGAGGGAACGGATCGTCAGCTCTGGTCGGATCCCTCCCGTGTGGCCGCGGTCGAGGCGAGCGTCCCCATGGGCCGGTTCGGGACCGACGAGGAGGTCGCCGGCGCGGTCAGTTTCCTGGTGGGGTCCGGGGCGTCCTATGTGACGGGAAACGTGCTCGTCGTCGACGGGGGCCAGTGGCTCGGCCAGGGCCTCCTTCCCCTGCTCCGGCACGACCCCGGGGCGAAGCCGTCCGAGCGCTAGGCGTGGGGAGTGGCGAGCTCGCGCTCCAGCCACTCGGAGGCGCGCTCCCACGCGATGACGCGGTTCTCCCGACGGACCAGCCCGTGCCCCTCATCTTCGAAGACGAGGAGGTCGACCTTGCGGCCGCGGCCCTTCAGCGTCGTGACGATCTGTTCCGCCTCATGCAACGGGACGCGCGGGTCGTTCTTTCCGTGGATGACGAGGAGCGGGGTCTCGATCGCGTCGGAGTGGGTGAGGGGAGAGATGGAGGCGAGGAACTCCCGGTCGGTGTCCAGGCTGCCGTACTCGGCTTCGCGGAGCCGACGACGCCACGGACCCGTCCGCTCCAGAAAGGTGACGAGGTTCGCGATCCCGACGATGTCCACGGCCGCCCCCCAGAGGTCGGGGTAGGTGCTGATCGCGGACAGGACCATGAATCCGCCGTAGCTGCCGCCGACGATCCCGATCCGACCCGGCTCGGCCTTCTTCTGGCGGATGAGCTCGTGGGCCAGGTCGCGGAGGTCGCGAACGCTGTTCATTCGGAGGCGCACGTCGTCGAGATGCGTGAACGTGCGGCCGTACCCGGTGCTGCCGCGCACGTTCGGGGCGATGACGCGCCAGCCCTCCCCCACGAGGAACTCCAGCGCGGGGGCGAACCCGGGACGGGCCTGCGACTCGGGTCCCCCGTGGACCCAGACGAGAGTCCCCCGGGCCGGGCCGCCGGGAGGGTATTCCCAGTAGGGGATCGCCACCCGGTCCTCGGCCAGGAACTGACGGATCATCGGGGGGGAGACCGGTTTCGGAGTGCTGGCTGGCCCCGCGAGCCGTTTCTCCTTCCCCGTCTGGACATCCCGCCGGTAGAGCTGCAGGCCTCCGACGGAGCTGATCCCGTACGCGAACGCGCTCCCGTCGGGGTACCAACTCACCGACTCGACCACTCCTTTCGGACCGGAGTTGAAGACGCGATCCTCGCCGGTCGAAGGGTCGAACAGATGGACCTCGCTCCATCCCTGACGATTCACGGAGAGGAGGAGGGAGGAGCTGACGGGCGAGGGTCGGATGAGCTCGAGCTCACCGGCAAACTCGCGGACGAACTCGTGGCGCGTCGACCCCGGTCGGTACCGGAGGAGACCCGCGAGCTCTCGGTCGGGGTTGGCGGCCGCATACACCCCATCGACGCCGAACGCGGCCGCCTGCACCGTGACCTCCCCGGGGTGGGGGTTCAAATGAACGGTCCGGTCGCCCTCGACCAAGAGGAGGTCGATGTCGAGGTTGGTGTTGGCGCGGGCAACGAGCAATCGGCCCGGCGCGACGTCCACGACGTCGTGGGTCGCGTCGCCCGTCAGCAGAACGCGCGAAGCGTGCGGCGCGCCCAGGCTCAGTTCGTGGATGTCGAAGAAGCGCCGGTCCCGCGCATTGGAGGCGTAGATGTAGCGGCCCCCCTCTTTGGCCCACTTGCCCGGCACGTGGATCACCTGCGGGTCGCTCGTGAGCGGATGGACCGACTTTCCACGCTCTCCGAGGTCGAGGCGAGCGAGCTGCCAGTGCTCGTTCCCGCCCGCATCCACCGAGATGATCGCTTCCGGGCCGGTCGGCGAAGCGTGGATCGACCCGACCCTCTCCGAGCCGGACCAGAGCGGGCTCGCGGTGCCTCCACGTCCCGGAACGGCCCACGGGAGGGGGAGGCCGGACTCGTCGGAGATGAAGAGCACCGACTCGCCGTCGGCGGTGACCGATGGCAGGTGTGCCATCGGGAGCTCGAGCCACCTCCGGAGCTCCCCGACCCGCCCCGTGGGAGGAGTCGACATCGCGCCCGCGCACCCGCCTCGGTTAGATAAGAGGCGGCGTGCTGTCGCACTCAGGCGGTGGCCGGGAGCGCGGACCGGGCTCGTCGGACTCGAGAGAGGGGGGATTCCGGCCGATGCTCCTCGATACGACCTTCAAGATCGGAGGAATCCTCGTGCTGGCGCTGGGCACGTTCTTCGTCGTGGCGCTGGCCGTGACGGGTGCGATCGAGGCAGCCCCCGAGCTCGTCGTCCCGATCGTCCCGTTCTTCGTCATCGGGGTCGTGTTCCTCCTCGTCGGCCGGGGAGCGAGACGGTATCGCGAAGAACTCCTTCGCGTCGGCGAGCCGGCGGCTCCCCTCCGACCCCGCTGACCGACGAGGCGCGGGTCCCCGCCGTGTCGGCGCCTTTTCGCCGCCTGCCCCCGGAAAGGCTTTTCTCCCTCGCCGAGCCTCGGTCCAATGCGGCCGGGATGGGGTAGTTTGGCCTATCCTGGGGGACTGTGGATCCCTCGACCCGGGTTCAAACGAAGGCAGGGCCCTACCCTGCCTTCGGAGACTCTCGGTCCCGGCCCTCCCGCCTTCCCTTCGCGGGTCTCGCCTCCGAACGCCGTCGGGCGAGCCGCGGAAGGACGCTCGGAAGCTCGGCGAGCGAGTAATCGGCCCAGACGGCCCCCCACTTCTTGAGATCCTGGGGCGAGAGGGTCCAGCCCGGGAGCCGCGACGCTCGGCCGACGGCCCGCACCCCCGGAGACCCCGACGCGGCCTCCATGTCGAACCGGGAATCCCCGACCAGGAAGGTCGCAGCCCTCGGGTATCGACGTCGGTATTCGATGAGGTGTTCGCGCTTGGTTCCCTGGGCCGAGCCCAGCACTTCTTCGAACCAGAACCGAAGCCCTTCCCGCTCGAGCATCAGCTCGGCCATCTCGCGCTCAGCGCCCGTCGAAACGACCAGCGTCCACCCGTCCTGGTCCAGGCGCTTCAACACCCTCGGCACCTCGGGGAACGGTTCGGCGTGGGCGTAGGCCTCCTGCACCTTACGGTGATGGAAGTCTCGGGCGACCTCGGCGCGAAGGTCGGGCGGCGCCTCGGGGTAGAGCTGGGCGAGCTGGGCCTCGAACGGCATGCCCGTGGTCGCAAGGTAGTGGATCCGGCCCTCCTCGGGCGGGGTTCCGAACGCTTTGTGGAGGACGTCGCCGGCTAGCTGGCTGATGAGTCCGATCGAGTCGAGGATGGTCCCGTCGACATCGAACACGACGAGGCCGACTTTGACCTCCCGGGGTTCTACGGACTCGACACGCTCGGGAAGTCGGCTCACCTCGGCGCGGTGGGACCGGGCGATCGGAAGAACGGTCTGTGGCGGAAGGTCCCCGGGAACTCGCGGATCCGGAGCATCCCCCCCGCCGGTCATCGAGGCGCCGTAGGCCGGGGCCAGATTAAGGCGGCGGACGGGCATCGAGCGGGGTTTTATCACCGGCCGTCTCCCGACGTGCGAAGGTCCGAGAGAAGACAATGCACCCGAGCCGCGCGATCCGGGGCGTCCGGTCGGAACTTCTCTCCGGTCGTCGGATCGTCCTGGGTGTGTCGGGCTCGATCGCCGCCATCGAAACGCCGCGCATCATTCGAGAGTTGATCCGCCACGGGGCGGAGGTGCGGGCCGTCATGAGCCCCGAAGCCGCCCGGCTCGTGACCCCGGAATCACTCCAGTTCGCCACGGGCCACCCGCCCGTGCAGCAGCTCACGGGCGACGTGGAGCACGTGACGTGGCTGGGGCCGGGAGAGGGACGGGCCGACCTTCTCCTCATCGCTCCGGCAACGGCCAACACCATCTCGAAGATCGCTCACGGGATCGATGATACCCCCGTCACTTCGTTCGCGTCCGTCGCGCTTGGGGGCGGTATTCCGGTGCTGATCGCTCCGGCGATGCACGCCCACATGGGCCAGAACCCCGCGATCCGGGAGAATCTCGCGAAGCTCGTCTCATGGGGCGTCGGCATTATCGCGTCGGCATCGGCCGAGGGCGAGGAGAAGCTCGCGACTCCCGAGGAGGTCGCGGCGGCGGTCCTCCATCGGCTGGGTCGAGGTCCGATCGCAGGGCGCTCGGTCGTGGTGGTCGGAGGGGCGGGACGTGAATCGATCGACGCGGTTCGATCGGTGACCAACGAAAGCAGCGGCGAAACGGCCGTGGCTCTTGCCACGCAGGCGCACTTCCGCGGGGCCGAGGTCGAGCTGTGGGCCGGGTCGATGCAGGTTCCCATACCGTCGTTCCTGACGGTGTCGCGGTGGCGTTCCTCGGAGGACCTGCTCGGACTTCTGAAGAGTCGGTCGCGACAGCTATCGCACTGTGATCTGGTTCTCGTGCCGGCGGCGCTGCCGGACTACACCCTTCGGCCCGTGCCGGGCAAGATCTCCTCCCGGGAACGGCCCGAGCTCACGCTCACCCTGACCCGGGCCCCCAAAGTGCTGCCCGAACTGCGTCGACGGGTCCCCCCTCGTGGGCTGGTCGTGGGGTTCAAGCTGGAGAGCGGGCTCACGACCGATGACTTGGCCGCTGCGGCGAGGCGACTCCGCGAGGAGTCCGATCTCGATTTCGTCGTAGCGAACGATCGCAGCTCGATGGGATCTCCCACGACGAGCGTGCTCGTCCTCGACCGGGCGGGGCGACGGCACTGGTTGCAGGGCCCGAAGACGGACGTCGCCGGGAAGCTTCTGGATGACCTGGGTCGCGAGGTGGGCCACCGCGCCTTGGCCGCCGGTGCGGGTGGGACGGCTACTTCTCGGCCCCACCGTGCGCCCCGCCGCGCACGGGCCCGAAGTCGAGCGCGCTAACGGTCCGGCTCCCGGCCCAGAGCGGCCCACGAGAGCACGCGGCCGCCGGTCGCTCCCGTCCCCCCGACTTCGTTAAAAGCGCCTCCGCCTCCGCGGCGCGGGGATTGTACGTGGTC
The DNA here is from genome assembly GCA_035632035.1 of Thermoplasmata archaeon. GTDB lineage: Archaea > Thermoplasmatota > Thermoplasmata > Lutacidiplasmatales > UBA184 > Lutacidiplasma. Next base: position 11,378 of record DASQHP010000009.1, read on the forward strand.
AAGCTCGCAGAGTGGCGGGGCAAGGAGATCTTCCGGTCGTATGGCGTCCGGCTCCCGCGCGGAAAGACCGCGGGTACTCCCGAGGAGGCCCGGGCGATCGTCCTTGGCGGAGATGTTCCCCTCCCCTGCGTGGTCAAGGCCCAGGTCCTCGCCGGTGGCCGGGGAAAGGGCGGGGCCGTCCGCTTCGCCAACACCCCGGACGAGGTCGCTGACGCCGCCCGCGCGATCCTGGCGATGGAATTCAAAGGGGAGAAGGTCCGGACGGTGCTTCTCGAGGAGAAGCTGGCCCTCGCGAAGGAGTTCTACCTCTCGTTCGCGCTCGACCGGAGCCTCCGATTGCCCATCCTCATCGTGAGCCCGCAGGGTGGGGTGGAGATCGAGTCCGTCGGAGACGACGGAATCCGTCGGATACCGGTCCATCCGTTCACGGGGATCACGGGGTACGAGAAGCGGAGCGCAGCGGCGTTCCTCGGGGTATCCGGGGCGACCGCCAAGTCGCTCGACCGGCTGCTCGAATCCCTCTGGAAACTGTTCATGCAGGAGGACGCCGAGCTCGTCGAGGTGAACCCGCTCGCTCAGGTGGGGGAGGAGCTGGTCGCCCTGGACGCGAAGGTGATCATCGAGGACGATGCGTCGTTCCGCCATCCCCAGTACGCGGAGGTCCGGGACGACCGGACCCCCCTCGAGGAGATCGCCCGCGAGAAGGACATCGCGTTCGTCCAACTGGACGGCAATATCGGGGTGATCGCGAACGGGGCGGGTCTCACGATGGCGACCCTGGACGTGCTCCAGCAGTTCGGGGGCCGGCCGGGCGTCTTCCTCGACCTCGGCGGTACGGACGACCCGCGCAAGGTCACGGAGGCGTTTCTGCTGATGGCGAAGGCACGACCCGCGGCCGTCTTTCTCAACATCTTCGGGGGAGTCACGCGGTGCGACACCGTCGCCCGCGGGCTCGTGGACGCGATGAAGCAGGTCACCCCCTCGGAACGGTTCCCGCTCGTGGCCCGGATCCGCGGCAACAACGAGGCGGAGGGGATCGCCATCCTTCGCGAGGCCGGCATCACCTCGCTGAAGGAGCTCAAGGAGTCCGTGCTCGCCGCCGTCACCGCGGCGCGCGACTCTCGGCCCGCGGGAGGCGCGGCATGAGCGTGCTCATCGACCGGGACACGCGCGTCCTCGTCCAGGGGATCACCGGTCACCAGGGGACGGTCCATACCCGCCAGATGAAGCTGTTCGGGACCCAGGTCGTCGCCGGTGTCACCCCGGGCAAGGGCGGCACCGAGGTCGAAGGGGTCCCGGTGTTCGATAGCGTCCAGGAGGCGGTCGACCGCACGTCCGCCACGGCGTCGGTCATCTTCGTCCCGGCTCCCTTCGCTCGGGACGCCCTCTTCGAAGCCGTCGATGCCGGTCTCCGGCTCAGCGTCGTCGTCACGGAGCACATCCCGTTCCACGACATGCTCGCGATGTACCAGTACAGCCGGCTCCACGGGGGCCGGATCATCGGCCCCAACTGTCCCGGGATCGCCGCCCCCGGAAAGTCGAAGGTCGGGATCATCCCCAACGTCGTGTTCAACCCCGGACGGATCGGCGTCATCTCCCGAAGCGGGACGCTCACCTACGAGATCGTGAACGGCATCAAGGAGGAGGGTCTCGGCCAGAGCACCTGCATCGGCCTGGGCGGGGATCCCGTCATCGGAACGTCCTTCATCGACGCCCTGCCATTGTTCGAGGCGGACCCGGAGACCGACGTGATCGTCATGGTCGGGGAGATCGGCGGGACCGCCGAAGAGGAGGCCGCTGCCTTCATCGGTCGGCACGTGACGAAGCCGGTCGTCGCCTACATCGCGGGTCGGTCGGCGCCCCCGGGAAAGCGCATGGGCCACGCCGGCGCGATCATCAGCCGGGGCCGGGGGACGGCGGAAAGCAAGATCTCCGCTCTCCAGGCCGCCGGCGCCGAGGTCGCCGCCCTTCCCTACGAGATCCCCGGGCTCGTCGCCCAGCTGTGGAAGAGCCGGGGCCGCCGGTGAGCGAGGACGATACGGGCGATGCGCCCGAGGGACCGGAGCCTTGCGCCGTGAAGGGGTGCGGCGCGCAGTCCGTGCGTCGGCTCGCGCTCACCGAGGCGAAGAAGGGCCTCCCGGACCTACCGGACGCGGGCCGCCGGGCGCCCCTGTGCCGCGACCACTACAAGCAGTGGAAGAAGGCCACGAAAGAGGCCCGGAAGCTCCAGCGCCTGGGCTGGTGAACCGGTCTCGCCGCGGGCGGTGCCGACCGCCGGTGGGGTGCGACCTTACTGCTTGCGCATCTTCTGGGCCCGCATGCGGCGGCGCATCCGCTTCTTGCGCCACTTCCACCGCATGTGGCCGCGCTTCTTCCAAACGCGCGAGCTACGTTTCATTCCACCGTGTCCGAGGCGGCGTGGGCTACTTTCCTCCCTTTATTAGGGTTGCCGGCTCGCGGCCGAGGTGAATACTCCGCGACGGTGAACAACGCGGCGTGGGGCCCACGCCCGGGGTATTATGCGTCGCCCATCTTGCCGTCGGGGATGGTGGACCCGGCCGATCTCGAGGTCAACGTGCTCGAATTCCTCCATAAGAGCTTCTGGTTCGAGCGCCTCGCGACCGTCGGTGACACCGAGTTCGCCGTGTTCCACCGCCGGGAGACGGAGAGCGAGAGCAAGCTGCGGCCGAAGCTCATCCGCCTCTTCGTGGTCGTCCCTCGGGCCCAAGTCACCCTCGACGTGGACGAAGGCCTTCTCCGGATCGCTCCCGACGGGACGAACGCGGGACCCCGACATCCGGGGGAGGCGAGAGAGGCGGCCGCCGACGCTTCAGAGTTTTCCGAGCAGGGAATCGATTGGCGTCGCGAGAAGGTGCCCCTCGGCTTCGCCTACCTGCCCAAGGATCGAACCGCCGGGTTGCGAGACCCCGCCCACCTCGCCGTACTCGGCCTGGCCTGACGGCACGGATCCGGGGAGCGTGGCTTTAGCGAGGCGGGGGCTCCCCTCATGGTGCCGCGCCGCCCCCCTCGCCCCGAGTGGAAGCGATGGCTGGCGTCGTGGGACCGACAGCAGGAGAGCTTCACTCCCGACCGGGAGGCGAGGTTCTCCCTGATACTGGACGTTCTCGAGTCCGAACTTCCGCCCCGCTTCACGGCTCTCGACCTCGGCTCAGGGCCCGGGTCGCTCGCAGTGCGCGTCGTGCGTCGATTCCCTCGAGCGCGGGTGGTCGCCGTCGACTTTGACCCCGTGGCCCTGCAAATCGGCCAGGGCGCGCTCCGCTCGTGGGCCGATCGCATCGACTGGGTGGACGCGGACCTCAATCGGTCGGAATGGACCGCCGCCCTCCCCGCGCCGCGCTTTGACGCTGCCCTGAGCACCACTGCGCTTCACTGGCTCGGAAGAGCTACACTGACCCGACTCTACCGCGATCTCTACCGACGTATGAAGCCCGGAGGGATCCTCCTCAACGGAGACTATTTCCCGGGGCCCGCCTCGCCGGGCGGGCTCCGAGCGCTCTCTCGCCGAGTCCACGCGATCCGGCAGTCGGGGCCCCGCCGGACCGGCGGTTGGGATTCGTGGCGGGAATGGTGGAGATCGGTGGAGAAGGAACCCCGTCTCGCCGAGGCAATGCAAGCTCGCCGTCGCCGCTTTCCCCACTTCCATCCGTCGACCAACGCGCTACCCGTTGCGTGGCACGAGCGGGCGATCCGTCGCGCCGGCTTCCGCGACGTCGGCGTCGTCTGGCAGGAGTTCGAAGACCGACTCCTCTTCGCCCGCCGGGACGGAGTCTAGCGATTCCGACGCGCGCACTTTCGAGGGCCCTACGCACGCATCCCAACGAGGTCGGCGGCAGGATCCAGCGCTAGCCGGTATCGTGCACTCCGAGAGCGGGTCAGACGGTCGGCCAGCGACTCACGGCCCGCGCTACAGCACGCCCATCTCGGTGAGCTTCTCGGGCAGGTACTTCTCCGTCACGTAGTTGAGACCGTACTTGGCGAGCGACTGCTGCTCGGCCTTCTTGCCGTTCTTGAGCATGAGCTCGATCTCCGCCCGCCACTCCGCGGTGCCGAACCGGGGGTCGGTGAGCTCGGCCTGGAGGGCGCGCACGTCCTGTTCGCTCAAGGAGTCCGAAGGGAGGTCGTAGTTCTCGATGTCGGACGCCGTGACGCCCAGGAACTCGGCCGACGGCGTGGCGAGGTACTGCGAGATGTGCGCCGTCTTGATCGCCCCGAAGGCGACGCTCGCATAGATGCGGAACGACCAGGGGTCACCGTCGGTGAAGACGACCACGGGGAGCTTCATCTCCTCGGTGAGCCGCTTCAGGAACCGCCGGGTGGAGCGGGCCGGCTGGCCCTTGAGGTGGATGAGGAGCGCCTTGTAATCCTCGTCGAAGCCGTTCTCCGCCAGGCGATCGACCATGCCGCCGCACTCGATGGCGACCACGAACTTCGCGTTCGTGCTCTTGAACCGGATCTTCTCCTTCTCGACGTTGAACGGGAGGGCGTAGCCGCCATCCCCGACGTCGTCCCGGCAGTTGATCCGCTTGACGATCCCCTTGCGATTCGTCTCCTCCAGGGTGAGGTCGCCGATGACCGACGCCCCGTTCTCCTCGGGGTGGAGCCGGAAGTCCTCCCGGAGCCGCTCACAGAGCACCTCCAGGTCCTCGATCAGTAGGTTCGACTCGTCCTCGCTGTGGAACTTGGCGTCCTTCCACGCCTCGGAGATGTAGTAGAGCTCCCGGAGCGTCGAGGTCTTCCGGTCCTTCGCCATCTCGTTGATGAAATCGACAAGGTAGAACGTCCGGAGGAGCATGAGCGCCCCGTCGATCTTCCGGGCGCTGCGCGTGCCCAGGGCCCGGCCGAGCCTCCAGACGCCCTCCCGCATCTGGAACTGGATGTTCTGCTTCGTGCGAAGCGGGAGGCGCATGCGCGGGATCTCCCCGTGGTCGAGCTGCGACCAGACCTGATTGGCGAGGTCGATCGTCGGGGTCAGCGCGTCGGCGCGGACCTTCGGCGCGTCGGCGTCGTCAGTCGTCTTCTTCGACGTGGGCCCCTTTTTCGGCGGCATCGTAGTCCACCTCCTCGTCCTCGGCGGTCGGCAGCTCTTCGCGGCCCGCCTGGGCGGCCTCGATGACCGCCCGGGGAAGCCGCACGTCCCAGTCGCCCGGGAGCGGGTCGGCCCCGAGCAGATGCGCCTCGTCCACCCCCGCCACGAACCAAGAGAGGTCGCCCGCGTCGACCTCAGTACGGGCCGGGAAGCCGACCGCGATGGTTTGCCGGGTGTTCGGCTCCAGCCGGGGGAGCGTCCACCAGGCTCGCCCGAGCTCGGGGTCCGTGCCTTCGGGAGCGGGGCTCAGCGTCGCCGAGGCGAACAATTCCGCCGGCAGCTCCACGAAGACCTCGAGGACCCGGGCGCGGGGCGTGTAGTTCGTGATCTCGGTCGTGAGCCGCACGGGTCCTTTCTCGGCCGCGGCCACCGTGTCCACGTGGACGACGTCCATGATCTTCGTGATCACCGGTGTCAGGTCCGGGACCTTCTTCCCGGCGAGCGCGCTCGCCTTTTCCGCGATCTGAGGGAGGATCTTCTGGATGATGGTGAACTTCTCCGTGGCGTACTCGCGCCGGGACCGGCGGGAGAGGTGGGTCTTGAGATGACGGGCCGCCGCCTGGAGCGCGAGGACGAGCTCCTTATCCAGCTCAGGGTCCGAGGCGAGCGCCTCCTTGGCCTCGCTCGTGAACGGGACCTTGGTCGACGCGACGTGGACGAGGAGGAGGCACGGCCCGGCGGGAAGCCCCGAACCTCCCCGCTGGTCGAGTCCATAGCGGCGCCAGTCGACCTGTTCGACGGCGTTCGTGATGGCGCAGGCCCCCTGCTGGAAGAGGAGCGGCACGCGATTGGCAAATCGAAGCAGCTGGACCGGCTGGTCGGCGGGCAGTCCTCCCCCGTAAACGAGCCCCACCTCGACCAGGAACGGGCAGCCCCCCCGGACCTTCGGGGGACGACTGACGGGGGGTGCGTAGAAATCCGGCCGGACGTCCCCCAGGACGTTCCGTAGCCCCCGCTTGATGAGCATGGGACCGATCGGCGAGAGGGACTCCGCGGTGGGGGCGACCAGCGGAGCGGCGTGCAGCGCCGCGAGAAGGCGCTCCAGTTCCTCTCCGTGGATGGACGCCGGCGGCTCCGAGCCTTTCACCTGGGCGGTCGCGAGGATCTCCCGGCCGGCCCGGGCGGAAACTCCGAAGAAGTTCTGGGTCAGCGTGTCGAGGAGCGTCGCCCGCGTGGAGGCCTTGAGGAAGTAGGCGAGCTCGCCGAGCTCCAGCCCGTGGGGGTGGGGAGCCACCTCCTTGGCGAGCGGCGGCACCTCCTCGGAAGCCCGCTCGTAGGTGACCCGCGTGCCGTCCGGCTCGACGAGGACGATCCGGGCATGGGGATTCACGATGGCGGTTCCCCGGAGGTACTCGAACGGGGACTGACGGCCGCGTGTGTACTTGGCCTTCAGGACGAGCTCGATCCGGGTGCCGTGCTCCCGGTCCCAGAGCTGGAGGTCCTCGCTCACGATGCGAGGGAGGTTCTTCTGCGTGTCCAGGAGGAGCTCCATCACGTGCGCCGCCTCCTCTTCAGCGACCTTGGAGACGACCCGCGCGGGCCGGGCCGTCGTCAGGGCCGCGTAGAGGACCGCCGCGGAGATCCCGATCCCCTGCTGACCTCGGGATTGGCGATTCGCGTGGAACCGGGAGCCGTAGAGGAGTCGCCCGAACACGTTCGGGATCTCCCGCTTGAGGATCCCCGGCCCGTTGTCCGTCACGGCGACCTTCAACCGGTCGGTCCCCTCCCGGGAGATCTCGACCAGGACCTCGGGGAGAACCTGGGCCTCCTCGGCCGCGTCCAGGGCGTTGTCCACGGCCTCCTTGACCGTGGTGAGGAGCGCGCGCTGGGGGTTGTCGAATCCCAGGATCTGCCGGTTCCGCTCGAAGAATTCGGCGACCGAGATCTCCCGCTGCTTCGCCGCGAGCTGCTGGGCGAGGGTGCGGGCGGGAGCCACGAGAGCGCGAGCCCCGTCGCAGGTCTATAAGCCCGAGGTTCGAGTCGAGGGATGAGGGGAGTGCCAGGGCGGGGGCGGGCCGCGGATCTCGGTTCCCGCGGGCGGGCGGCTCGCCGTGTCGCGGAGGACGGGGCGGAACGGACGCCACCTCGGCGCGTCCGTGAGGTCGATCTCGGCGACGCGGACGGACTCATCCCGCTCGAGGCCCTCGACGACGACCGGCTCCAGCGCGACCGGCTGGCCCCGGGCGTCCCACGCACCCGAGCCGCCTCCGAACACGAACCCATCCTCGACCCCGACCCGATTCACGTAGACGACCGGCAGGGCGTTCTCCACCGCGCGGGCGGGGAGGACGACGTCGAACAGCCGTCGGGAAGTGACCGGGGCCGCGGAGATGGCGACGAGGAGGATCGCTCCTCCGAGGGCCAGCTCGCGGCTGACCTCGGGGAAGAAGACGTCATAGCAGATCTCGAGACCGACCGGCTGGCCGAGGACGTCGACGGGAGTGCTGGTGTTCGTCGGAGTGAACAGCGCTCCTTCCTCGAACGGGCCATACGTCGGGAGGTAGCGCTTCACTTGGACGGCCACCGTCCCGTCCGGCCTCGCGAGGACGGCCGCGTTCTCTACCTCGCCCGGTCGGTCGGCGGAGCGTAGCGGCGCGCCAACCACGATCGTCTTCCCGGACTCCCGGGCGAGACCCACCAGCGGCGAGTGAGTGAGCTCGCGACGGTCCAGCGCCAGCGAGTGGAACGCGTCCCCCACCCGGTATCCCGACAGATAGAGCTCCGGGGCTACGATGAGGTCCACGGCGGAAGCCCGCGCCACCCGGCCCAGCGTTTCCACGTTGCGAGCCACGTCGCGGGGGTGCGGCGCGAGCTCGGCCAGGGCGATCCGCATCAGTAGAAGTGGTGTCGGACGGTGATGAGATAGATGAAGAGGACCAGGAACACGAGGAACAGCACGGTGATGGACCCGGTGAAGAACAGGTACGCGAGGGAGAGGAAGACCACGACGACCGTGGTCCATAGTGCCCACGCCTCCTGGCGCCAGAGCGCGGTCGCGACGGCGATCAGCACGGCCCCGAACAGCACGAGGATGGCCGCCCCCACCGCGTCGATGGAGCTCACGATGAGGAGCGTCGTCGGGACCGCGGCCGAGAAGTAGTAGTGGAGCAGGAAGAGGCATCCAGCGATCAGGATCACGGCTCCCACGATCGAGATCAGCACGCTCAGGATCGCGACGCCGATCGGCAGGGGAGGCCGGACGGGTGGCGGCTCCCAACGAGGAGGCAGGTGGGCGACCGTCA
>DASQHP010000010.1:0-38336 GCA_035632035.1 Thermoplasmata archaeon
GGGGCCCCGACCCGCTCGGTCCGCCGTGGGTCCGAATGGTCTCGGTCTCGGACCGGGTTCACCGGTCCTTGACCCGGGAGTTCCGGGTCTACGTCCGGCGCGACGATCAGTAGACCGTGAACACCTGGGTTTGGGGTCCGACGACGCCGCCCGTGCAGAGCTCGGTGACGGTGAGTAGGATCGTCACCTCGGCGGACTCCGGGTTTCGGTACGAGACGTTGATCGCCGACGTCGCCCCCGCCGAGACCGTCGAGTAGTCGCTCGGCGCGAGGGTGAACGAGCCGCTTCCGTTGTAGGTCGACACGTTCCCATTCGTCGACCGCACGACCCACGAGGAGTTGGCCACATACGCGGCCAGCGCGGCGCCGGAGAGCGGATGGGGGCCCGTCGCGTTCGTGGAGGCGACCACTCGCACCACGCTGGCGTTGAACACATAGCCGTGGGCGACCAGGTCGTGGTTCGAGATCCCGAGCGTAAGGTTCCCGGCCAGCGTCAGATTGCCGGGAGTGGCGAGCGATGAGCTGTTGGCGTTCTCCAACGCGAACTCCTCGGTCGGGGTCGCAATGGGAACGAGCACGAACCCCCCGATCAGGACGGCGACGGCGAGCCCCCCGAGCGCCCAGCGCTTCAGGTCGAGCCGGGTGATGTCGTTGAGCGGCGGCGGGTGGCGAAGCCCCAGGAGAAGGATGAGCACCGCGAAGATGAACCAGCCCGAGTAGAGGAAGCCCAAGCCGAAGAGCAGGATTGTGGCCGCGTAGCTCACGTATCGGGACGAGTCGCCGAACAGCGCGCGAAATACGTGACCCCCATCCAGCTGGCCCGCCGGCAGGAGGTTGATGGCGGTCACGAGGATCCCGACCCAGCCGGCGAGAGCGACCGGCGAGAGGTTGACGAAGCTCACGGGGACGAAGAGGCCGAGGCCCTCCCAGAGGAGAGAGGTGCCGAAGAGGAAGTTGCCATAGTTGACGCCGAGGATCGTCGGCCCGCAGTTGGCGAGCGAGAGCGCGGGCGCGTGCGCCGAGAGCAGCATGCCGTAGAGCGTCACCGGCACTGCGACAGCGAACCCGGCGAGCGGGCCGGACGCGCCGATGTCAAGGAGCGCCTTCTTGTCCGGTATCGGCTCACGCAGGCTGATGAACGCCCCAAAGGTCCCGAACAGGAGGTACGGCGGTGGGACCGGGATGAAGAACGGCAGCGACGCCTCCACGTGGTGGCGCCGAGCCGTGAGAAAGTGGGCGAGCTCATGCAATCCGAGGATCGCGAGAAGGGGGAGCGCGAACGTGACGCCGCCGTACAGGAAATCCGAGGCCGCCAGGCTCGAACCTCCCACGTAGGCCAGCCACAGGAATCCTCCCGCGGCCACGGTGGAAGCGATCGTCGTCGCGAGGAGCGCGAGATTGATCGTGAACCCCCATGGGCGCCGGTTGGGACGACGGACGACCTCGATGACGAACTCGCCCTGCTCCTGGCGGATCTGGGGTACGTAGAACTTGCGCCAGAGGTCCTGGCGCAAGCGGTCGAAGCTCAATTCGAGGGTAGCGGGGTCGGCGTGGACGAGGAGGATGAGCGAGTTCGGGGTGAGCCGCGTCTCGTAGACCGGGAAGTAGACGGCCACGTCGGCCCGAATGCGCTCGATCTCGGGCGGCGGAGCCGATGAGTTCGGCAACGGGCGACCGGCCATCGGGCTACTCGGGGACGTCGGCCGCGGTGGCGGCCTTCTTCAGGCGCTTCGCCCGCTCCTTGCTCGAGAATCCCGTGAGCGTCTCCAGGAAACGATTGTAGCGACGGATCGTCTCCGCCTGGAGCGCCGTCTCGACCTGAGGATTCATCTTCAGCTCGATGCCCAGCCACTTTCCGTCGACCCACCCGCGGAGCTCCGAGATCGCGCCGAACGCGGCGACGACCCGTTCGCCATCCCGGCGCGCCTCTCCGAACTCCTCACGGGCGACCTGTTCGATCCGGTCGGTGCTCAGGGGAGGATGGCCTCGGGATTTGACCGGGTACTGCTGCACGTCGCGCGCCCAGTGGGGGGGCGCGATTTAACGTTGCGCTCGAACCGGCCCGAGTGGGAACGTCAGACGGTCTCCACTTCGTAGTACATCCGGTAGCCCCTCAATAGCCGGCTCAGCTCGTCGAGGAGGTCCAGAACCTGCTCGCGGGTCGGGGAACTTCTCCAATCGTAGACAAAGTCGTAGTTGCCCTGGGTCGGGGCGAAGCCGAACTCCTGCAGACGGTCGGCGACTTCCGAGGGCTTCGCTCCCTCGCTGTGGAAGGTGACCCGCAGGTAGGTTTCCATCGTCCAAGGACCGGTCAATCGGGAAATAACGTTTCGCTCTCAACGGAGCCCCACGTGCGCCACCGCGGCGTTATCCTCCGTTCCCGACTCCGTCGCGGCGACGCGCCCCCCTCCGCTTCGGGGGTCGGAGTTGGACGATGCGGTTGGACAATGAGAGCTACACGGTCACGATCCGGACGCGCCACCTCGCCGAGCGGTACTGGCGCGAGAGCGACGGCTGGCGAAAACTGAGCTCCCGGGGGCGGTTGTTCTCGGCCTCGGCGGAGCAGGTCCTCAATCACCTGTTGGCGGCACTGTCGGGAGTCAAGCCTGGTGTTGCGGTAGAGGTGCACCATCGACGCACTCGGCCCATCGGGGAAGAACCGGAAGCCGTCGACTCCGATCCATCCCCCTCCCGGGCGCACCCTACCCGCGGGAAGGACGAGCGACGGAAGGGAGCCCCAATTGACGACTCAAGTGGAAGCCGCCGTCGGCATCGATCGAAGTAGCCGGCCGATCTCCTGGGAGATCGATCGCGCCGTGGCGACCCTGAGCCGGGTCGAGAGGATCCTGGATCCGTCGGCTACCGATAGCCAGCCTCGCGACGATGGAGAGCGAGTCAAGGCGACTCCCACCCCGACCTCCGCGCCGGGGAGCGCGTCGCGCGCGCGCTGTTCCGCGAGGGCGCGGCCGCTCGACCGCGGAAGGTGCGCCGGGAGTCGATAGATCCGAACCTCCAACGTGCCGGCCGGCGCGAAGGCGGCTCGGAGAGCTCGGAGGAGGGTGCCGCCCGTTGACTCGTCGACCCCGTTGAGCCCAATGCCCACCGCTCGTCGACGGTGGCCGTCGGGGTCGATGAATCCCGCCCGGATCCGGGTCGAGCTGATGGGGAGGCCGTCGTCGGCGCGAACGACCGGGACGAGGACGAGCCGGACCGGTGGGAGCCCGCGGTGTCGCCGTTCCACGTTGACCGCCCGCGCCCCCCGGCGGCTCTCCTCGGAAGCGACCAGCACGTCCACCCCCGCGTCCACCGAGCCGCCGAACGGGTCTCGCAGGGGCACCGTCCAGAACCGACGGCCGGGGTAGTGCGCGCGGAGATATCGCTCGAGAGCTCGTCGTCGGACCGCGAACGGCTCGATGCGGCCCCGCATCTGCTTCGGATGCTGCCGCAGGTACGTGGCCGTGGTGACACCGATCCCCACCGAGTGCGCCGACTTGAACGCCACGTCCAGCAGCGCGCGATGGCCGGCGTGGAGCCGGTCGAACGTCCCCCCCAGGACGGCCACGCCGGCTCGTCGCGCCATGCGTCCCCGTCAGAACCGGACGTAGCTCAGGAGGAAACCGATCACCACGACCGCGATGAGCACGTACATGAGACGGATCGAGTTCTGCCGAGTGCGGACCTGCTCCTCGCGCTTTTCCCGGCACGCCCGACTGCAGGTTTCGTTGCCGGGCGCCGTAACCTTGCCGCACACCCGGCAGTGCCGATGGTCCTCCGCGTCCACGCCGGAACAACGCCGAGGGGGCCTTTAGCCTACCCCGCGTCTACAGACGGCGCGAGAATCCCAGGTCGAGGCCGAAGAGCCGGGCGAACTCGGCGCCCGCGAGGCGGCCCGTGACGACCGCTCCCCGTTCGACCCAGCGCCGGAGGTCCCGCGGGTTCCCCAGTGCCGGGGCCGACCGGGGTTGTGTCATGCCCGACTCCGCCCGCTGCATGGGGAGCGCCTCCCGCCACACGGCCTGGAAGCGGGTCGACTGGTACCGTACGAACTCCGCGTCGTCGGAGGAAAGGCCCAGCTCCGGTCCGAGACTGGCCGAACCGGCGGAGCGGATGCACCGCAGCGCCATCCGGTGATCGACCAGGTAGAGCCGGGCGAACTGTGGGGCGAAGAACCGGAACTCGAAGCCGTGGGGGATCGAGGCCCACGATTTCAGCATCGCCGCCAGGAACTCAAGGTCGATGGGATGGTAGTCGACCACGACGCGAACGCGGACGCCGCGCTCGACGCACCGGCCGACCGCACGCGCCACGTCGACGCGGAGCGGCTCGGGGATCACCTGGGGCATCATGAGCGCCTCCAGCTCCTCCTTCGCGCTCTCAGCGAGCTGGATGATCCCCTGGGCGATCTCCTCGGAGCGCGGGTAGACGCGCACCGTCGGCCAGCGGGTGCGGGGCGGCACGCCACCCACCCCGGTTGGCATGGGGCGGGTCGTCCCCGTCGCGTGCGAGCCATCGACCATGTAGTGCTCGCGCAGCACGCGCAGGAATTCGAGGTCGTCCCGCAGAACCGTCACCGTGCGTTCGAAGAGCCGCGCGACCTCGAGAGGCACGAACCGCTGGGGCCGGCTCGGCGTCGAGCTTACGAGCCCACGGGCGCGAAGCTTGGACAGCACCCGGTAGCCGGTCGCCCGGTCGAGGCCGGCCAGCCCGATCGACTGGCGCGCGGACATCGGTCCGAACTTGAGGAGCGTGCGATACAGCTGGGCCTCGCGGGCCCCCAGGCCGAAGTGGAGGAGCGCCATGGTGAGGGGGTCGCCGCCCGGCGCGCGGGCGGACGCGGCGTTGGGAACCTGCGGCGGCAGCGAGCCGCCGGGAGGATTGGGGCCGCCGTGGAGAGGGTGGGTTCGACTGGAGGCTACCATCGTTCGACTCACTCCCGCGTTCGCGGCGAGACGGCTCCGGTGGACCACCCAACGATCGGCATCATTCCGGTGTCGCGTGCAGCGTTCCTCTCAAGAGACAGTCTTGTCCTTGATACGTATAAATACTTACTGCGGTCCGCTGAGGTTTCGGCCGGATTCCGCCGGGCCGGAGGGTGTCCGGCTAGCTGCGGGAGAACGGTCGGCGCCGGCGCCGGGCGCGGGTGGCCGAGCTGCTCTCGTCGTCTTCCTCGTCCTCGTCGTCCACGGGCTCGCGCCCCCGGGCATGGAGGAGGCTCGGAAGCGCCTCGAGGCTGGTCGTCTCGTCGGACGCGTCGGCACTCGTTCCTCGATGCCGCTGAAGCGCCCGGTTCTCCTCGATCACCCGCCGGTCCTCGGTCAACTGGGAGAGCTGGCGGACGAGCGTCAGCCACACGCGACCCTGGTTGGAGATCGTCGTCTCCATCCGGTCGCGGAGCTCGGCGAAGCGCTCCTCCATGTCGCCCGTCAGGCGTCGGACCTCCCGCTGGAGATCGTGCTGGAGCGCCTCCACCTCGGCGGAAGCGGTGTCCCGTCCCCGGCTCTTCTCGAGGTCGGAGATCCGCTGCCAGGTCTTCCGAACGACCGGGACGAGACGGTCGGCGAGGATCTGGGCCCGCCGGTCGAGATCATCGAGCTCGGAACGGACCGATTCGTCCAGGGCGCGGAACTCCCCACGGGCGGATTCGATCGCCGTCTCGAGGCGTCGCAGCCGTTCGCCGGCTTCCGCGCTCTCGAGCTTTCCCGCCGCCTCCAATCCCATCACCCGGGCCTCGAGACTCCGCTCAAGGTCGGCGCGGTGGGCTTCCAGGGAGCGTTGGAGCTCGGGTTGCTGCGACTCCAGGAGACGGAGCGTCTTCTCGCGGAGCGTCGCGTCGAACTTGGGAGATTCCAGGAGCTTCTGCGTGGAGGAGTCGACCTCGCCCTTGAGCCGCGCCAGGAGCTCGATGTACTTCTGTCGCTCCCGCTCGACGTCCTCCCGCAGCTTCTGGTCGGTGTACGCTTGCAGCCGGACCTGGAGGTCGGCCATCGCGCGCACCTGCGCGTCCTGGACGTCGCTGCGGACCCGCTCCGACGTCTCGCGGAGGCGGCCGTCGGCCTCGGAGAGCCGGTGCTCGATATCCTGACGAAGTTTCTCGACCTCGACCTGGGTCTTGGGGAGGAGCTTCTCCTGGAACTCACGCTGTCGCCCGTCGATCAGGAGGCTCACCTTCTGCTCGAGCTCCCGGAGCTCCTTGGTCCGGTGCGCTTCGATCTCCGCGAGCCGAAGGTCGATTCCCTTCGAGAGGTCCTCGCTCAGACCCGAGCGCATTCCCTCCTCCCGTTCCGCCGCTTCGCGCAGATGGAGGTCGAGCTGGGCGGAGAGGGTGCTCTGGAGCGACTCCTCCTGGGCGGCCACGCTGGTCCGGAGATCCTCTCCCAGTCGGTCCAGCTCCGCCTTGAGGCGAACCAGGGAGGCATCGCTCGCGACCTGCGAGGAGGTCTCGATCCGATGGAACCCCTGGGCGATCTTGGGCTCGACCTGCTCGACCCAGCGACGGTCCATCGCCTGGTTCACGAGGCTGGTCAGGAGGTCCCGTTGGCGGATCTCGATCGCCGACTGGTCCCGGCTCACCTTCTCCTGCAGGGCGGCGAGGAGCCGGAGGAACTCGGCGGTCAGCTGCTCGCGCTGCGACTTCAACCGGTCATCGACCTGCTGCTGGCCCGCCGGGTCGAGGCCGGGAGGTGGCCGGGGCGCCTTCGCGGCGAGGAGCGCCATCCGTTCGTCGACGAGCCGGAGGAACTCCTGCCCGAGCGATTGCTTCAGCATGCCGAGCTCGGCTACGCTGAGGGTCGGACCCAGAGTCGGCCCGCGGGGAGCGAGCGCCGGCGCTGCACCGGCGGGTACCGACGGGGAAGCGGTCGCAGTCGGGCCAGCGGGACGGCTCGTGGACGCCGGGCCGGAGGAGGGGGATGGAGTGGTGGGCGTGGGAGGGGCGGTCCGCGTCGGAGTCTGGAGCGGGGGCGGGGCGGGACGTGCGGCAGAATTGAGCAATGAGGGGTCTTCGCTCACCGGCACCGGCACCGCCTCGGGGCCCCGGGGAGCCGGGGCCGGCGCGGCCGACGCCGGGCGCTGCAGCCACGGCGGGTGCTGGACGGAAGCCGGGAGGTCGGATGCGATGACGGCAACCGGGGCGGGCTCGGACGGCGGGGACTCGGACGGGTCAGGGAGACGGGCCTGGATGTACTCCTGGGCGCGCTTCGCGGTCTCGACGTTCACGGGCACCTGGCGGCCCCGCGCGCGCTGGAGGAGCAGAGCGGCGCTCTCCATGGCGGTCCCGATCCGCCACATCTCCTTGCGGCGGTCCCGCCCTCCCTGCCGCTCGGGGTCGGCGAGATGGCCCTTTAGGCGCGGCATCTCGACGACGTCGACGCGCTGGACGATGGGCGTCAACTTCGTGACGTTGTGGTCTCGAACGTGCTGGAGAACGAGGGGCGTGGTCTCCTTGCCGCGGCTCGGTGCCGGGTAACCCGCGGTCAGGTCGCGCAGGGTGATGGGGGCGCTCTCCCAGCTCGACATCCGCTTGTCGTGGCGGTCCCCCGCCGCCTCGCCGCGGGGCACCCGCATGAGGGCGAGGGCGAGGGGGAGCTGCTCCGTGAACTCGTGAAGATTGGTCTTGGGCTGAGGCAGGAAGTACGGGAAGGCGAGGATGGCGCCCAACGCCACCAGGGAGGCGGGGAGTGAGCGGACCAGGTCGAGCACCACCTGCATCGCCGACTCCCACTCATCGCTCGCCACCGCGACGACCGGGTCGGTCGATCCCTTGTGGAAGAGGAACCCCTCGCCCAGCAGGTCGTAGAGCCGCCCATCCGGAGCCGGAGCAGGGCGGGCCGCGTCGAGGCGCGGACCTCCCATGGACGCGTGCCACCGAAGGACAGATCCCCCGAAGTCACCGCTCGCCAGCAGCTGGCCGGTGTCGAGCACGAGCGTCTTCATGCCGAGACGGGGCCGGTCCTCGGTCGACAGGAACATCCGGCCCAGGCACGTGTATCGCCCCCCGTACGCCGGGTAGAGGAAGATGTTCGGATAGTACGAGAGCGGCTGGCTCGGGTCGGGATCCCAGTAGTCGTGCGTGTCCGCGACGTTGACGGTCAGATGACCGACGATCCGGATCGCCTCGAGCGTCTCCTTGAGGCCGGGGAACTCCTCGGGCACGGTGGTGTATCCCGGGCTCTCCGCCTCGTTGTCGACCTGGCGGCACCAGACGACGGCGACAGGGCTCGTGGGAGCGGGCGCGGGCGCGAGCTCCCCCACCCGGGAGGACGGAGGCACCGACGCAGCCGGCTCCGAGGCGGGCACCCCTAGCTCCCCTTGGTCGCCCGCCGTTCGAGCACTCGCTCGCAGATGCGGGCGAGCGGCAGCGTCGTGTTGACCATCACCGGGACACCCAGCGATCCGGCCATGTTCTCCGTCGCCTCCCGGCCGGAGTCCGTGAGGAGGAGCGGATGGCCCTCTCCCGTCGAGACGGCGCTCGAGACCAGGAAGACGTCCTCCTTGGTGGAGATCCCCCGGCCGTCGTGGGCGACCAGGATCGTCCCCATGCCGGCGCCGTCCCTCCGCAGGAGGAAGTCGCTGGTGTCGAAGCCGCTGTGGTAGGTCCGGTCCTTCACCGCCTGCTCGATCTCCGTGTAGAAATCCCGCAGCTTGTCGGCCTTCGAGATGGCGATGACGAGCGGGATGTTCTTCTGGCGAACGTAGCGGAACACGCCGCGGGCGAGGTTGATCTGCTGCGCCTGGTCCCTCAAGGAGGGGAGCGCCGGCGAGAGCAGGAGGATGATCCCCTCCGCCTCGTGGACGAATCGGCCCAGGAGCGTAAGACCCCGCCGCCACAGGTCGCGGCGGTCGGGTCGCCAGCTGTCGAAGTGGGGGATCACCTTGCAGCTCTTCTCCGTCACCTCCTCGTCGGCCGACTCGATCCAGAGCCGGTCGTAGGTGAAGTAGTCCGAGATGATCCCGCCGGCCTCGTCGATGGTGTGGAGCTCCATCGCCCGCGAGGCTCCCGGGCCGCCGTTCGGGCTCCCGTAGCGGAAGTTCATCTGCATCTCGACGAACTGGTTGTACTTCGTCGGGAGCGGGTACTTCGTGAGCACACCCTGCTCTTCCCGACCGGCGGCCAGCTCGACCCAGAGCTTCTTGCGGTCCTCCATCGGCCGGTTGACGTAGAAGCGCGTGGTCGTCTCGAGCGAGCCCTCGGGGTCAGTGGGGTCCGTGGTCTCGTACGTCGTCTCCTCGAGCACGACGTCGTGGTCCAGGTCGCCGTACAGCGGGAGGGTGAATCCCTCGGCCGGCCTCGGGATGTAGAGGATCGGCAGGTTGAGGCCGAAGTGGCCGGAGAGGAACCGGAAGTACGTGGTCTTCCCGGAGGCGGGGATCCCCACCACCGCGATCCGGGCCGCGTCCGGCGCGATCGGCTTCGGCTCCCGCTTCGAACCGGCCTTGGTCCGCCGCGTTGTGGTGGTCTTGACCTCCGCCAACTTCGTCGCCTCCTTAGCGCATCTCCGCGAGACAGATCTCGATGAAGTCGAGCGCGCCGTCGACCGTGGGGTCTCCCGGGGCCTCCATCCGGAGGTCCTGCAGCCGGCCGAAGATCTCCTCCACGGCCGCCTCGTGGCGATGGGCCGCCTCGGCGCTGTCCTCGTGCCCCAGGCGCGTGAGCTGGTAGGTTCCGCGCAGCTCCATCAGCCGGCCGAACAGGTCGAGAAGGTGGGAACGGAATCCGGCGTCCACCCGGTCGAGCCGGCTCTCCGTCTCATCGATGAACTGAACGAGCGTCTCCGTCTCCTTGTCGTTCTGCATCCGGGCCTGCAGCAGAGCCAGGCGGCGCAGCACGCGGCCCCGGCTCGCGGCCGGGAGTTTCTCCGCCTCGCTCCAGGCATGCAGTAGCGAGCGCGCGGCTTCCACGATCTCGCCGCGGGCGAAGTGGATACGGGCGGCCCAGTACTGGACCGTCACCTGGGGGAGCAGGGAACTGGCCCGGCCGAGCCGGTCGAGCGCCCCGTCGAAATCGTGGGCCATGTACGCCTCGATGACCGTGCCGAGGGGCCCGTAGCGCTCGCGCAGGTAGGGGGGAACAATCCCGCTCGGGGCGCTCAGCACGTCGACCTCCATCGCGGGGCCGGTGTCCGAAGGCGTCGGCTCCGTCGCGGGGGCGAAGTGCCCCGAGAGGCGGGTCACGGTCGCGTGCTGCTGGGGCTCCTTCAGCGCTCGGGCGGCGCTCGCGGCGTGACGGGCGAGCTCTTCGGGGTGCAGCTGCTCGATCGGTCGCGAACCCTCGAAGTCGATGTCCAGGAAGGCGTAGACCATCTGGGCGAAGAGCTGCGAGCCCGTGACGACCTCTTGGTAGGTGAACCCGGGGGGAGCCGCGACCAGCTGCGCCCGCTGCGTAAGCTGGCTCAGGAACGTGTTCATGCGGCGGGAGTCGACGCCCTTGTCGCGCTCGGCGCCGTTCCCGATCCCGATGACGCGGAACGTGAGCTCGCTGTGGGCCGGCAGCATGTAGCTCACCAGGTCCATCTTGCTGCCGGGCGACGGGGGACGCGTCGGGTCCTGGACCTCGAATCGTTGGGAGGCGTTGTCCCAGCCGTCGGTGACGAGCACCAGTGTCCCGCGGACGCCCCCGTCGGCGCTGCGGAGAAGGTCGCAGCCGACGGCGAGGGCATCCCAGATCGCGGACCGGCCGCTCGGGGTGAGCATCGAGATCAAGCTCTCGAGGTAGGGGAGATTCTCTCGGTGGATCTCGGTGAGGGGAACCGCGACCCGGACGCTTTCGGTGAACGTCACGAGTCCGAATAGACCGTGGAGGTTCTCCGCGTTCTCCAGGATGCGATAGACCGCGGTCCTCGCGACCTCGATCTTCTGCTTCTCCGGTCCGGGGGCCGACGGGTCCGGCAGCGGAGCCATCATGCTCTTCGACAGGTCTAGAACGAGGACGTGCCGCTCCCTGGGAGTGGGAACGAACGTTGCCTCGGCCGACTCCACTTCCGTCATTCAGGTGATGGTGAATCTCACAGGCAGGGAGGTGCTGAGACGCCCTCCCTCGGAATCGCCGAGTCCACGGGCCATCTTCGGTGATTCGTCTATTTAGATTTGGTCGTTCGCCCAACTGACCCGCGTGCTACGCGGAACGCCTCGGCGGCGGAGCCCCGCACGCCGAGCCGTCGGGGCCGGGGCTACGGTTATAAGCGGAACCCGGGTCGGGCGCCCCGCATGGGCAACATTCGCCAGACGTACATCAAGCGGGTCGCCATCGAACTCATCCGCCACTACCCCGACGCGTTTACGGGCGACTTCGCCCACAACAAGCAGAAAGTGCTCGAGCTGACCGACCTGGGCGTGGTCGTGGATGGCCACATCACGGTGACCTACAAGAAGCTCGCCAACCGGATCGCGGGGTACGCGACCCGGTACACGAAGCGCCACCGGGGCGTCTAGGCTCAGTCGAACACCTGCAACCCCTCTTGCAGGTGGGCGATCTCGACGGGAGTGGTGGGCTTTCCTGCCATGAAGGCCCTTGAAGTGGCCACGACGCACGCCCCGACGATCGGGACCCCGAAGTTGGCGGTCGACTTGTGGACAGACACCTGAAGGGTCGCCTCCATCACCGCGCACTCCGATTCCGTCGCACGGGGGTGCACGACGACGCCCCGGTTGGTGGCGAGGGCCGCCATCCCCACGGTTCCGAGACCAGCCACGGTCCCGCGCCGCGCGGGAACCTTGAGCGCCCGTCCGACCCGGTCGACCGCGTCGTCGGAGAACTCGGGGTGGACGAGAGCGCCGTGGTCGTTCGCCAGCACGTTGTTGCCGAGCGCGTTCTGACGGACGCGGACCACGCTCAACGGGGCGAGCCGCTCCAGCGCCGCCCGTTCCGCGGCGTCGACCTCGTCGCCGACGACGATGCCATGGGAGTTGGCCGCGATCAAGGCACCCACGATCTCCGCGTCCATCACGGTGGTCCGGACAAAGGAGGTCGAGAAGATCCGTTCGAGGTCCCGTTCGAGCGACGCCGGCGTGGACGGGGGGATCACGCCACCCCGGTCGCCCACGCGCAGGTAGACCCCGAGGTACGGACTCCCGGAGATCAGAGTTCGACTGGCCGGCACCCCGCGGCTCCCGACCTCGAAGTCTAGGCGGTTTCGAGCAGGTCGACCTCGATGAGGCCGTCTTCGAAGGCGATCGCTTTGACCCTCACCTTCGAGGGGATGTGCTGGATCCCGCGCTCCCAGATGAACTCGTTGAGCCGGGGATCGATCCAGACGTCCTCGGGCGCGCCCTTCATGTGGCGCGTGATGAACCGGCGAACCGTCTCGAGCGCGTGGCCGGCCCGTCGACGCCGGGAGGGCTGGTGCTGGCTGGCCCGCAGCGGGATCACGAACTCCCGCTCGAGCTCCTCCGTCCGTTGACCCTGACCGCCTCGTTTCGCCATGAGATGTCCTCCTACAGGTGGAGATGGCCCCGCTTCCAGGAGCGTCGCTTCGGGTGCCGAGTGACCTGCCGGTTCGTTCGCTGCATCACCCACGCGGGGACCCGTCGGTTCCCCCGGACGGCGCGGAACAGTCGGACTTTGCGGGCCATGCTCTTGCGACGATTCGCCATCTTCCTTCCTCCGCCTTCACCGCCGGGTGATATTGATTTCCCTTCGCTGCGGCATGATGCGCTCGAGCAGGGCGCGCAGCGTGTTGTCGTCGATCTGCCGGGCCAGCCGTCCCGACGCCGCGAGACTGATCACCTGCTGCTCGACGGCGGCGGCGACGTCCGGTTTCGCCAGCCGGATACGGCCGAGTCGTTCCCGGGCTTCGGGAGTAAGAAGCCGGCGCAGGACCTCCGCGCGCTCCGCCTCGCGGCGTTGCATCTCGGCCTGCTGGGCCGCCTGGGCATACGACTCCGCGCCCGGGGCCCCGCCGCCCTGCATCTCCTGAAGCTCCCGAACCCGCCGTCGGCGGAGTTCCTGGAGCTCGGCATCCGAATCGTACGCCATCGGACCTCCATCCCCCGAGGGCTCAGAGGTATTTTGCGAGTTCCGGCCGGGTCTTCGCAAGTTCCTGCAGGACCTGGCGGGAGAGCCCATCCAAGAGGCGCTGCCCTTCCGCGCTCACGCGGCGGCCACGCTTCTTCTGGGTCTCGACGAGGCCGGACTTCTCCAGTTGCTGGACGATCTCGCGCAGGACCGCGCGCGAGCCGGCTCTCGCGTGGTAGGGCGCGCTGCCCCGGTCGCGCTTACCTCCGTACTCGGCGGAGAGGCGCTCGACCCCGGTCGGCCCGAGGAGGGAGATCTTGCGGAGCACCGAGGCGGAGCGCAGGTACCACCAGTCGGGCTGCACCGGGCCGCGCTGCTTGTGCACGCCGGTCTTGACAAAGCCGGCCCAGATCGGAGGGGAGACCGACTTCTGGGTGCGGAGCGCGTCGGCGAGCTTCGGGAGCAGTGCCGCGGGTGGAACGTCCACAGGATGAGGCATGACGGCGGCGCCCACAAGGAAGGTCTATTTAAAGTGACGGGCAGCCATCCCTCGAGATGATGTGGCTCCCCCGATCGGGAGGTCCCGTACGCCCCCGGGTGGCGACGGTGATCCCGGCCGCGGGAGCGTCCGCCCGGTTCCACGGCTTCCCCAAGGCCTGCCTCGACCTCGACGGAGAGACGGCCGTCCACCGTGTCGCTCGGCTGGCCCTCGAGGAAGGGTGCTCGCCGGTGGTCGTCGTGACCGGACCCCACGACCGGGAGATCCGGGCCGCGATGCGGGGATCGCCCGTCGAGGTGGTCGCGCACCCCCGGTGGGCCGAGGGGCGAACCGGCTCCATCCAAGCCGGCCTTGCGCACGTCCCCGCCGATCAGGACGTGCTCATCTGGCCGGTCGACCACCCGTTCGTCGACCCCGACTCCCTCGCCGCCCTCGCCCGTGCCGCGGAGGAAGATGCGTTCGCTCTCTGGTTCACTCCGGTGTTCCGGGGCGACGGCGGTCACCCCGTCCTCCTCCGGCAGGTGGCGGCCGACGCGGTACGGGCTCTCCCGCCCTCCGAGCCGCTTCGTTCCCTGATCCCCCGACTGGGTCCCCAGGTGCGCCGGGTCGCGGTCGCGGACCGCGGCGTCGTGGCGAACTCTGATACGCCGGAAGAGTACCGTCGACTGCTCGTCGCGTGGAGGAGATCGTGGACCGACGCCTGACCCGGGAATCGCTACGGCTTCTCGAGAGCCACCAGTCGTTCGTCCGGGCGACGGTCGTTCGGACCGCCGGCTCCGTCCCCGGAAAGCTCGGCGCCTCGATGATCATCCGCTCCGACGGCTCCACGCTGGGGACCGTGGGCGGAGCCGCCTTGGAAGAGGAGGTCAAGGCGCGAGCTGGCGAAGCGTTCGCCGCTCGCCGCGGCGACCTCTACCATTACGAGCTTTCGAAGTGGGTCGAGGGAGGCCTTCCGAGCCTGTGCGGGGGCTCGGTCGACATCGCGGTCGAGTACGTGGCCGCCTCGCCGAGCGTGCTCCTGTGGGGAGGGGGGCACGTGGCCCATGCGCTCGCTTCCATCTTCCCGACCCTCGAGATCGACTACAGCGTGGCCGACGACCGACCTGAGTGGGTCACTCTGGACCGGTTCCCCACCGCGGCCCAACGCGAGGTCGTCTCGCCCGCGACGTTGTTCGACCGGTTCGACCCATCCGCATTCACGCATCTCTACCTGCTCGGGTACGACGCGGAGAAGGATGGCGAGGTGCTCCGGCGGGCTCTCGAACGGTTCCCGAACTACATCGGGATGATCTCGAGCGAGTCGAAGCGGGCGCACCTGTTCAAGTCACTCCGCGACGGGGGCGTTCGAGCGGAGGCCCTCGAGCGAGTGCACGCCCCGGTGGGACTCGACATCGGCGCCGAGCGGCCGGCGGAGATCGCCGTCAGCATCGTGGCCGAGATGATCCGGCAGCTTCACCCGGAAAGAGTTTTTAGGAAGACGGCCCGGTCCCGCTCGACTTCTGAGGCTCTAAATGGCCGGCTCCGGTCCCCGTAGCGTCGCGGTCAATGGTCATCCGCGCGAGCTCCGCGCGGCGGCCGAGCGGATCCTTCTTGACTGGCTTCGGGAGGACTTGGAGCTCACCGGCACGAAACGCGGGTGCGACCTCGGCACGTGCGGATGCTGCACGGTGCTCGTCGACGGCCGACCGACGTTGAGCTGCCTTGTGCTCGCCGAGGCGATGGTGGGTCGCGCCGTCACCACGATCGAGGGGATCTCCCCGGCCGAGGGGCTCTCGCCCGTGCAGCGCGCGTTCGTCGACCACGGGGCCACCCAATGCGGGTTCTGCACTCCCGGATTCATCGTCTCGGCGACGGCGCTTCTCCGGGACCATCCCCATCCCACCCGCGAGCAGGTGGTCGAGGCGATCTCCGGCAATCTGTGCCGGTGCACGGGCTACACGAAGATCATCGAGGCGATCCTCGCCGCCGGAGCCCCGCCGTGAGCGGGGTCGGGGGCACCCCGCACCCCCCGACACGCCTCCTCGGGGGCCGGATCCCCTACATCGAGGGCCCGCTCAAGGTAACCGGCCGGGCCGAGTACACCGACGACCTCCGGCGACCGGGGATGCTCGTGGCCCGCCTGCTCCGGAGCCCCCACGCCCATGCCCGCATCCGTTCGATCGATGTGGCGGCGGCGCGGTCGATCCCGGGAGTCTTCGCGGTCCTGACGGGTGAAAAGTACCCGACGCCCTTCGGCGTGCTCCCGATCACGCACGATGAGACCGCGATCGCGGTCGAGAAGGTCCGCTACATCGGGGACATCGTCGCGGCCGTGGCCGCCCAGGACGAACTCACGGCCGAGCGGGCGCTCGCGGCCATTCGGGTCGACTATGAGCTGCTCCCCGAATACACCGACCCCAAGGTCGGCGTCGAGCCGGTCGCGCAGCCGATCCATGCCCGCGGCCTTCGGGGGACGAACATCCAAAAGGAGGTCCTCCAGCATTTCGGCGACGTCGACGCGGCGTTCGCCCGCGCCGCCGCCCAGGTCAGCGTCCGGGGGAACTTCGCCGGGGTGACCCATGCGTTCACGGAACCGATGGCGACCATCGCCGAGTCGACGCCGGACGGTCGCCTCACAGTGTGGAGCGCGACGCAGGTTCCCCACTACCTCCACCGGGCGTTGAGCGAGGTGCTCGGCCTACCGATGCACAGGATCCGCGTGATCAAGCCCGAGGTCGGGGGCGGGTTCGGGGGCAAGTCGGACCCGCTTCCCCACGAGATCGTCTGTGCGGCGCTCGCCCTCGAGACCGGCCGCCCCGTGAAAATCCTCTTCGACCGCGAGGATGTCTTCCTGACCAACCACGGACGACACCCCGTACAGAACCAGGTGCGGATCGCCGCGGACGCCACGGGACGGATCGAGGCGTTCGACGTCGACGCCCTCATCGAGGGCGGCGCCTGGAGCTCGTTCGGGACCGTCACGACGTACTACAATGGCGTCCTCTCGATGGGACCGTACCGGGTGCCGAACTTCCGGTACCGGGGGCGCCGGGTCTACACGAACCGCCCACCGAACGGGGCGATGCGGGCCCACGGCGGGACCAACATCCGCTACAGCGTCGAGGTCGCGATGGACGAGCTCGCGGAGCGGCTCGCCATCGACCCGTTCGAGCTCCGCCGGCGCAACGCGCTCCCTCCCCACTCGACGACGGTGAACCAGTTCCGCATCACCTCGACCTCGTTCCTCAAGTGCCTCGCCGCCGTGGAGGAACGCAGCGGCTGGGCCGACAAGTTCCGAAAGCTCCCGTACGGGAGGGGCGTCGGACTCGGCTGCGGGTTCTACATCTCGGGCTCGAACAGCCCCATCCACTTCACCCCGAAGATCCCGCAGTGCACCGTCCACCTCAAGGTCGACATGGACGGCGGCATCGCCGTCCACTGCATGCAGGCCGACATCGGGCAGGGGTCCAACACTCTCCTCGCGGCGATCGTCGCGGAGGTCGTGGGCGTCGACCTCGGTCGGGTCCACGTCGTGCGCGTCGACTCCGACGTGTCGCCGGTCGACCTGGGAAGCTACTCGAGCCGGGTCACGTTCATGATGGGGAACGCCGCCCGGCAGGCCGCGGAACGCCTCCGTGACCAGTTGATCCAGGCGGCCGCGACGCTCACCGGCTACCCCGTGAAGGAGATCGGGGTTGGGACGGAGCGGTTCGAGGTCCGGCACCGCCCGGAGATCGGGGTCTCGTTCCTCGAGGCCCTGCATAAGGCGATGGAGGGTTCCGGCGCCCTGATCGCGAGCGGCTCCTACACGACCCCTCCGATGGGCGGGTCCTTCAAGGGCGCCCGGGCCGGCACCGCGCCGGCCTACTCGTTCGCCGCGTACGTTGCCGAGGTCGAGGCGGACCCCGAAACCGGGGAGTTCCACGTCGAGACCGTCTGGGCCGCCTTCGACTGCGGGCGTGCGCTCAACCGCCTCGCCGTCGAGGGGCAGATCGAAGGGTCGATCCACATGGGACTCGGTCAGTTCATGGGGGAGTCGATGAACTTCCGCGGTGGCCGGCTCCTCAACCCGGCTCTCCTCGAGTACAAGATCCCCATGCCCCAGCAGATGCCGAGGGTGGAGGTCCTCCTCGTGGGGGACGACGACCCCGAGGGGCCGTTCGGCGCCAAGGAGGCCGGCGAGGGTCCGCTCGTCGCGACGTTGCCCGCCGTGGGCAACGCGATCTACGATGCCCTCGGCGTCCGGTTCTACGACCTCCCCGTGACCCCCGACAAGGTGGTCCGCGCCCTCGAGCGGAGGCGCGCCGAGGGACGGGTCTGGAAGGGGGTGTCCTGATGCATCTGGACCCGTTCACGCTCCACCGGCCGACGAGCGTCGAGGAGACGATCGCGCTCGCCCGTCAGTTCGGGCCGGGCGGCTTCGACTACCTCGCCGGCGGGACCGACCTTCTGCCGAACTACAAGATGCATCTCAACGCGCGACCCAATCTCATCGCCCTCTGGGACCTCCCCGAGCTGCGCGAGCACTCGGTCGAGCGCATCGGCGCGACAACGACGCTGGCCGACCTCGAGGACGACGCCGAGTTCCGGACCGCCTTCCCCGGCGTCGCGGAGGCCGTGCGCCAGGTGGCGACCCCCCTGGTGCGCGCGAGCGGCACGGTCGGCGGGAATCTCCTCGTGGAAACCCGGTGCTTCTTCTTCAACCAGAGCCTACCGTGGCGAGAGAGCCTCGGGTACTGCCTCAAGGCGGATGGCGACAAGTGCCACGTCGTTCCGCAGAAGGAGCGTTGCTACGCGACGTTCTCGGGAGATCTCGCTCCGGCGCTCTCCGCGGTCGAGGCGAAGGTCAATCTCGCCGGCCCCGGCGGACGCCGCACCATTCCCCTGATCGATCTCTACGACGCGCAGGGCGACGGGATCCGACGCGTCCACCTCGAGGGCGGCGAGCTCCTCGTCTCCGTCGACCTCCCCGCTGAATGGCGGGGCGTTCCCGCCACGTACTCGAAGCTCCGCATCCGCCCGTCGTTCGACTTCCCCGAGCTGGGCGTCGCGGTGGCCGCGCAGCTCGACGGGAGGGTCGCTCGCCGACTGCGGGTCGCGCTCGGTGGCGTGGAGACCCATCCCCGTCGCTTCGACGCGCTCACCGCTCCGCTCGAGGGCCAGCCTCTCACGGAGGAGCGGATCCGAGAACTCTCGGACGCCGTGATGCGGGCCTCCCGTCCGGTCCACAACACCTTCCTCGCGCCGGATTACCGGAAGCGGATGGTGAGCGTCTACCTGCGCCGGGCACTCACGCGACTCGTGGAGGGGGCGGCGGGATGACCGGGCACGTCGAGTTCGCCTACCTTCCTATCGACCGACTCCGGGAGCACGAGGAAACGCAGGCCGACCGTGTCGAGGAGGTGCTGCGGGACATCGAACGACGGGGGATCGTGGACGAGCCGATCCTGGTGGCCCGCGGAAGTCACGTCGTCCTGAACGGCCACCACCGGTTCGCGGCCCTCCGTCTGCTTGGGGCGAAGTGGGTCCCGGTCTATCTCATCGACTACGAGAACGGCTCGGTCCTCCTCGAACGATGGACTCCGGGACCTCCGATATCGAAGACCGATGTCGTGCGGACGGCCTCGGAGGGCCGTCTGTATCCGCCGAAGACCACTCGGCACCGCCTCCTGTTCGATGTGCTGCACCGGCCCACCCCCCTTCGTGAGCTGCTCGAGACGGCCCGCCCCGTCGATGCGCCGGGCGTGCGCGTCGGCTACGGGGCGTCCCGGCCCGAGGGACGGGACCGCTGAGCCCCCGCGACCGGGTAGGGAAGCGGCCACTCTCCATCCGCGAATCGGCGGATCACCTCGGCCAGGAGCCGGCGCTCGACGGGCCGCACCCGGTCGCGGAGGCTCTCGGGCGTGTCCTCGGTGGAAACGGGCACTCTCTCCTGGAGGAGTCGAGGCCCCCCATCCACCTGGTCCGTCACGAGATGAACGGTGGCGCCGCTCTCGGTCTCCCGGGCCTCGAGCACCGCGCCGTGGACCCGGAGGCCGAACATGCCACGGCCCCCGTGCTCCGGCAGGAGGGAGGGGTGGACGTTGATGATCCGGCCGCTCCATCGGTGGACGAACGGCTCCGGTAGAATGGAGAGGAACCCGGCGAGCACGATGAGCGCGACCCCGCGTTCCTCCAGGAGCTCGGAGACCTCGGAGGTCCATCCCTCGGGGGTCCGGCCCCGGATCGGCCGGACCGCGGTCGGGAGGCCGTGGTGTCGTGCCCGCTCGATGCCGGGAGCGTGGGGGCGGTCGGCCAGCACCATCGCGATGCGGGCCGGAAGATGCCCGCCGGCGATCGCCTCCGCCAGCGCATCGAACGTCGTGCCCTCGCCCGACAGGAACACGGCGATGGGTAGCGGCCGGGTCATGGGGGGTCGAGCGGGGGCCCTTAGAAGACCGTGGCGGAGGTGAACCGGAACGAGCGGGACACGACCGGCCCGCAGTTCACGGCGATCGAGCCCCGCTCGTCGGCCGTACGTTCGGCCACGCTCCCGACGAGCTCGATCCCCCGCAGGGTCCCGAGAATGCTCTCGGTGAACCTCAGGTTCCGTACCGGCGCGGTGACCTCCCCGTTCTCGATGAGGTAGGTCCCGTCCCGGGTCATCCCGGTCAGGATCGACCGGGCCGCGTGGACCACTCGGACGTAGTGGAACCGGGTCACGAGGACGCCGCGACGGATCGACCGGATCATCTCCTCTTCCCGCGCATCTCCCGGCGCGAGGATCAATTGGTTGGGGGAGGGACCGGACTCGCCGAACGGGGACTCGGGAGGGGGCGCGTGGCCGGTGGAGGCCCGACCCAGTCGGCCTCCGCTCACGAGGTCGATGGCAGGCCCGCGGGCATACCCATCCTCGATCAACGGGAGACGGGACTTCCCCAGGCCTTCGAAGTCGATGGCCTGCGGGAGCACCCGGGGCGACGTGCCGTCATCCACGAGATTCACGAAGGAGGGCGCGATGCGGCGGTCCCGGTGGCGGGCGAGGCAGCTCCACCCCTGGAGCTCGCCGTTCGCGCTGAATCCGAGGTAGCTCAGGAAGGAGAGAAGCTCCGAGACCGCGGGGGCCCGGAGGAGCACCGAGTACCGGCCGGGCGGCAGCGAACGGGAGGGTGCCCGCGCCACGCGCTCGGCGGCAGTGCGGCCGAGGCGTCGAGCGGGCAGGCGTCGGGGGTCCCAGACGGCGCCCTCGGACCAGCCGGAGGCCGGTGGGGAGGAGCCCAGATCCTCCGCGAGCACGCTCGCCTGACCGACGGAGCGGCGCATGGTTCGGTCGAGGCCCGACGTGTTGGCCACGGCCACGGAGATGGTCCCGACGTTCACCGCGCCCGACACCCGGGCCGCCGGAAGCTCCGCCCGCGCGCCATCCAGAGCATCCGCGGCGAGCCGCCCGGCGACCGATAGCGGCACGGGTCGCGCCGGAGCGGGGATGGTGCGGGCGGGAGGACGCACGGAGTCGTCCGGGAATCCCGG
The DNA here is from genome assembly GCA_035632035.1 of Thermoplasmata archaeon. Classification (GTDB taxonomy): domain Archaea; phylum Thermoplasmatota; class Thermoplasmata; order Lutacidiplasmatales; family UBA184; genus Lutacidiplasma. Next base: position 20,936 of record DASQHP010000010.1, read on the forward strand.
AAACTTCGGTTCGGGTGGGGCGGCCCGGGCCATCGCGATCGCGGACCGGGCGAGCTGATCGAAACCGGCGACCGAGACGTCGGTCGTGGTCGCGGTCGCGAGACGACCATCGACCCGGACGCGCAGTGAGAGCGCCCGCTCTTCCTCCACATGCGGTTGGTGCACCCGGCCGTTCGCGAAGCGCATCGTGAACCATCGTTCGTGGACCTCGCGCAGGTCGGCCTCGACCCCGCCCGGCAGCCGGTCGAGCCAGCGGCGCGCGCTCGGGCCCGCGTTCCTCACGGCTCCTTCATCCCCCCCGGACCCGCACGTTCCGGAACCGTCCGGCCGGCGCGCCATGACCCACGCGCGCGACCTGGCCCGGCTGGCCTTTGCCGCAGTTGGGAACGCCCCACAACTTCCACGTGGAGGCATCACCGACGGCGTCCATCGACCCCCAGAACTCGGGAGTCATGCCGGAGTAGATCGGGTTACGAACGAGCGGCCCCAGTTCGCCGCGCACGATCCGCCGGCCGACCTCGGTGCCGAACTGGAAGTTGAGCCGCTTGTCGTCGATCGACCACGAGCGGTTGGTGTCGAAGAAGACCCCCTCCCGAACCCCCTCCAGGAGCTCGTCGAACGAATGGTCGCCCGGAAGGAGGTCGATGTTCGTCATTCGGATGAGGGGCATTCGGTCCGGGCCGTCTCCCCGCGAGGTCCCTCCCGACCGCTCCACCCCGATCAGGGCCGCGGTCTCCCGGGACGTGAGGAACCCCACCAGTTGGCCCTTCCGCACCAGCGGGGTCCGCTGGGCGGGCACCCCCTCGTCATCCCAGCCGAACGTCCCCAGGCCGCCCGGCTCGGTGGCGTCGGCGACGACCTCCATGAGCGGGCTGCCGTAGCGCAGGTGGCCGCGGTCCGACGGCGACAGGAACGACGTGCCGGCGAATCCCGCTTCGAACCCGAGGATCCGGTCGAGCTCCGTCGCGTGCCCCACGGACTCGTGGACCTGCAGCGCGAGCTGGGAGGAGCCGAGCACGATGGTCGTGGGACCTGCGCGGAGCGTCGGCGCGGTGAGGAGCTTGACCGCCTCGCGGGCAGTGGGTTCGGCGATGGAAGGTAGGTCGAGCCCCTCGATGAACTCGAAGCCTGACTGGCGGAAGTTGCCGCCGAACGAGCTTGGCGCGCTGCGCACTTGCACTTCGCTGCCGCGGACCGCGGTGGCGTCGAGGCCGGCTCCGACCTGGACGATGCGCGAATGGAATCGGGCCCCTTCGGAGGAGAGGAACCATTTCTCCTCGCTCCAGGCGCGGTAGGACGCGTGACCGCTCTTCACCGCGGGGTCCACGTGGAGGCCCCGCTCGGCGTCCGTGAGGAGCCGCAGCTTCTCCTCCATCGGGATCGAGAACGGATCCACCTTGAGTCGGGTCTTGTATTGCCCGTTCGACGGCCCGCGATTGGGAACGACCTCTAAGGGGGCCCGCGATGTCCGCTCCGCGGCCCGAGCGGCGCTGACGGCGTCGCGGGCGACCCGCCGGGCGCTCTCGGCATCGACGGTGGGACTGGTCGCGAAGCCCCAGGCCCGGGCCCGCCTCACCCGGACCGAGAGGCCGACCCGGGTGGTGGATGTGAGTCCGCTCGCCTGCCCATTGCGGACGGCGAGCTGCTCATAGTGGTACGGAGCGACGATGCGGGCCTCGGCAGCCCGAGTACCATCGCCCAGAGCGGCGTCGACCGCCGCGCGGAGGATCTCCTCCACGGCCGGCCTACAGCATGACGCGCAGGCCGAGCTTCTCGGTGAGCTCCTTGTACCGGTTTCGGATGGTGACCTCGGTCACGCCGGCGACCTCGGCGACCTCCCGCTGGGTCCGGCGCTCTCCGCACTGGACCGACGAGATGTAGATGGCGGCCGCCGCGACCCCGGTCGGTCCTCGCCCGCTCGTAAGCTCCCGTTCCGTGGCTTCCTTCAGGATCTCGTTCGCGCGGGTCTGGATCTCGCCCTTCAACTTGAGCTCGGAGCAGAACCGCTGGATGTAGTCCTGGGGCCGGGTCGGCATCAGCTTCAGCTTGAGCTCGCGTGTCATGAAGCGGTACGTCCGTCCGATCTCCTTGCGGCCGATCCGCGACTTGCTCGCGATCTCGTCCAGCGTTCGGGGGACGTTGCACTGGCGGCAGCTTCCGTAGAGCGACGCGGCGACCACGCCCTCGATCGACCGGCCCCGGATGAGGTTGCGGTTCACGGCCTTCCGGTAGATCATCGCGGCGGTCTCACGGACGTTGCGGGGCAGCGCCATGGATGAAGCGATCCGATCCAACTCGGCGAGGGCGAACGCGAGATTGCGCTCCGTCGCGTTGGAGACCCGGATCCGCCGCTGCCACTTCCGGAGCCGGTAGAGCTGCGCCCGGTTGCGGGTCGGGATGGATTTGCCGTACGGGTCCCGATTCTTCCAGCCGATCTCGGTCGAGAGACCCTTATCGTGGATCGTGAGCGTGGTCGGTGCCCCGGTGCGGGTGCGCTTCTCGCCCTGCTCGCTGTCGAAGGCCCGCCACTCGGGACCCTGGTCGATCATCGCCTCCTCCAGGACCAGCCCGCACTCGTCGCAGACGAGCTCGCCCCGCTCGTAGTCCCGGGTGAGGTGGGTCGACCCGCAGTTGGTGCACCGCGTCGGAACGGCGATGTCCGCGGTCCGTTCGGCCGGCTTGTCGGCGTTCGGCGCTGCTTCACCGTTGGCCATGTTGACCCATCCTATCCCTGAGGAGCGGCATCCCCACCAGCTCCGCTGCCTCCGTCGCCCGAGGCGGGCGCGCGAGCCGCACCGAGAGGTACGGCTGCTCGACCGGCCCGAATACCCGCGCGACCCGGCCGCGGAGGTGGCCGGTTCTATCGGTCACGGGGGTGCCCTCGGGCGGAGCGGCGCGGTGGGGGCATCGAACGGTGACAAAACCGGACGGGGTAATCGCCAAGACGACCCCAACCTCGCGGTCGCTTCGATCGGTTCGGTCTGGCGGCGGAGACAAGTGGTATAAACGATTTGCGATACCTATTAAAGCCTTACGGTCGGCCCCTTCCCCGCGCTCTCGACCTCCAGGCGCTCGATTCCACGAGGGCGGGATCCTCCTCCGGCTCGGGAGCCTCGGGCTCTGCACCGGCGTCCGCCGACGCGTCCGCCGGAGGGGAATCGGGGGGTGTCCTAGCGGCGGCGGCGCCGTCGGCCGGGGCGTCGTTCGCGGCCTGGAGCTGGCGCTCGCGGGTGAGACGGTCCACCTCGCTCCAGAGCGCCTCGATCTCCTCTTCTGGCGTCCCGAAGCGTCGGTCCTCGCTGAGGGCGGCGCGAACTTCGGTCATCAGCCGAGCCGCGGATTGCGCGTTGTGGGCCCGGCTCTTGATCCGCTGGAGCCGCCGCGCGAGGTTGCGCGCTTCCATGAGGATCTCCTCCTCCTCCTCGCTGGGTACGGGCGGCAGGGACGGAGCGCGCGGGATCCGTGCCACGGCATGCCGGACATCCACGAGTGCCCGGGCCATCGCGACCGTGTGCTGGTCCTGGATAGCCTGCAGGAGCTGGCTGAACCGGCCCACCGCACCGGTCACGTCCTCGCCGCGGTTCCGCGCCCGGCGAATGAATTCGCCCAGGTGCTGCGCCTCCTGAACGCAGTACTTGGGGATCGCGTCGCTCAGCACTGCCACGGAGAGCGATGCGCTCGCGGCGGCCCGGCTCAGCGACGCTTGCGAGAGCGACGACTTCTGGAACTGTGCCCGGGGATTCCCCACTCGGTTCTCGAGATGGGTCACGTCGAGGCCGATCGTGCTCGCGAGCTCGCGCAGTTCATCGGCGCGGCCGAGCGTCGGCTTGATCCACGTCCAGTCCCGGCTCGCGACGGCGTAGAGCGCTTCCCCGCGCTTCACGACCGCGAGCGCTTGGTCCAACCGTCCCGTGGCGATCAGCGCATCCGCCGTCTCCTTGAGCTGCGCCGTCGGGAATGGGAGACCCTCGGCCTCCAGCTCGTGACCGTGGCGCTCGAGCGTGGCGAGCCGCTCGGCGAGGGGAGGACCGGCGGGTGTCGCCACCTATGCTTCTCCCATCGGCTCGGCGGTCAGGGTCTGCATGAGGCGGGTCAGTGCCTGGTCGGCCTCGGTCAACTTGCGCGCCCGCAGAAGCTCGGTCGCTTGTCGGATCGTGCTGGCGGCCTCGAACGCGAGCTCGCTATCGGGAGGAAGGCGGCGCACCCGGGCGGCGAGTCCGCGAGCCTTCTGAAGAAGATTCTGGAGCGCCGCATCCGTTTCCGGCTCCCGACCCCGAACCAACGGAGCGGGAGACTCGGCGGTTTCCTCGCCCGAAGGAGTCGGAGCCCGGGCGCGGGTCAGTTCTTCGATCGCGCGGCGGAGCTCCGCGAGCCGCTGGCTCGCCTCCGTGAGCCGCCCTCGCCGAAGATGTCGGACCGCGTCCGCGTGCAGGGCCCGGGCGTTTCTCGCCGGTGGGTGATCTTCGGGGAACGTGTCGAGCGTCGCCCCGTGCCGGCCGAGCTCGCTCTCGAGATGAGGTGGGAGCTGTTCGTGCAGCACCGTCACGGCCCGGGCCGCTGTCTGAGACGCCTCGTCCAGGACCTGGGGAGTCAATTCCGGACTCGCCAGTAGTGTTCGTACGCGTTCCACATCCGCGTCGACCTCAGGGGGGGAGGGCGCGAAGGCGGCGAGCGCTTCCCTAAGGGAGTCGATCTGGCGGAGCAGGCCCTGGAGCCCGTTGAAGTCCCCCTCCAGCCGGGTCACGCGCTCGTCCAACTGGACGAGGTCCTGGAGTGCGGACGAGCGCTCGCCGGAGCGGACCGAGCCCTGGATGCGCGTGACGGGGTCGTCGACGCTGAGTCCGATACCGGCGGACCTCAGGTGCTCGACGCGCCGTTGGATCTCTCGCAGTCGCCCTTCGAAGAGTTCCTCGATCTGAACGAGCACCCGGGTGCTGGCCTGCCGCAGGATCCCGAGGGCCTCCACGACCCGGTCGTCCGCCTCGCTGAGGGCGGCCTGGCGGAGGTCGCTGGCGACGCTCAGCGGGTCGCCACCCAGGTCGACCAGCGTCCCGATCTCACGGTCGATCTGGCGTGCGAGCCGGGCGCAGAGCGCGCTCTGGGGGTCGGGCGACGGCACAGGGGCCGAGGCAACGGTCTCGGCGGGCGGGGCCGACTCTGGCACCGGCGCTGGGTGGTCGGCGAGCGCCTTCAATGCGTCCAGGGCAAGCGCGGTGGGGAATCCGCAGGACGTGCACACGGCCACGCCGGCGCTGAGCGGTTCCTCACACACGGGACAGCCTGTCGGCATGATTCGCGGCTCGAAAGCACCGGTGCTACGGTGGGAGACTCCCATAATTCCTTCCGTCGCCCCCGACCGGTTCGGGGGCCGTCAGCCGCCCGAGAATGCGGCTAGGACCGTGAACTCGGCGTCGCCGTCCAGCGCTCGGTCGAGCGGCCAGGAAACCCCGTCGCACAGCACCGCGTGGCCCTCGGGCGCATAGCCCGCCGCACGGAGGAGCTCGCGCAGTTGGGTTCCGCGCGGGACGTCGTGCTCGCTGCGGTTGGACCGGCTGCCGCGGACGGAGACCAGCACGATGTGGACGAGCGGGGAGGAGGCGCTGAGGGGGAGAATCTCCGGCGAGGGTGGTTGGCCGACGCCCTTTGAACTCCCGCGATGCATACGCATCACCAGATCTCGAATCTGGCGCCTTGGCCGAGCTAGGCTACCTCAGCACCCTCGCTGCCCAGTCGTGGCGCCTTAAGGCGGTTTCGCGAACGGACCAACCGAGCCCGCCGGCCGGTAGCGCTTACGCCCGTTCGACGGCCCGCTTGAGCCGAGTGATCGCGTGGATCGGGTAGGGGTCAACGTGGGCGGCTTCGGCCAGGGCGAGGGAGAAGTGGTCGCCGAAGCTCACCCCGCTCAGGAGCGCCTCGAGGCGGTCCTCCGCATCGAACCGTACGCGGTGGACCGGGACCCGGCGCCGGCGCAAGAGGCTCTCCAGATAGGCGATCCCCGGCCCGAGGGAGGTGGCCTGGTGACGCCACTCCACGAAGACCGCGGCCCACCGACGGGCGTCCTCGATACCGACCGCATCCCAGCCGACGATGGCGTTGTGGAACAGCTCCGGGAACTGGTCGAAGTGGGCGAGACGTTTCGCGTTCTCTTCGACCTGCGTCTTCCAGCGCCGGGCCAGCCCGCCCGCCGACTGGTCGGCGTACACCTGCGGTGTGCGGGTCCCGACCGTCGCGGCCAACTTCGCGGGTGGACCCTTCGGCGACGCGTAGCTCCCCTGCAGGGCCTCGACCCGGTCGGCCGCCCGGTGGACGCGCTCATCATTCGACTCCGGGAAGAACGGGTCGAGCAGGCCGAGCAGCCCGCCCAGCATGTAGCCGACGGCGGCGCGGGGCGGGAGTCCCGGAGGGAGCTGGAGGTGAGGGACGCGATCCTCCTCGGCGCGACGGGCGAGCTCTCCACCCGAGGTCAGGACGTACCGGGGAGTCCCACGACGCTTCGCCTCGTCGTACGTCGCCAGCGTCTCCCAGGTCCCGCCGGAGTAGCTCGCCAGGACCACGACCGCGTCTCGGCCGACGGCGCGGGGAAGGCCGGGTCCCCGGCCGACGCTCAAGCTCACGTCGGCCTCGGGGTCCGTCAGGCTGCGGAGGAGATCGGCCGCGATCGCCGACCCGCCCATGCCCGCGAAGTAGACGAGTCGCGTCGACCGGGGCAGGGGAGAATCCAGTTCGCCCGCCGAGGTGAACCCGTCGCGCAGCTGGTTGGGAAGCTGGGTCGCGAGGGCCCGCATGTGGACGAGCCCATCGGGGGCGCGCGGGGCCATCGCGGTCGCTGAGACGGGAGGGTATTTGGCTTACCCCCCCGCCCGCGAGCGCAACGAAACCCTTTCTTGAAGGGACCGATATGATACGAGTGCCGGGGCGGCACGGCTGCCCGGGATGCCCCCACGATGAGCACCGGACCGATCCCTCCTGCGCGCCCCGAGGGAACGGCCCGGCTTTCGACCGGAGTGGCCGCCCTGGACACCATGCTGACCGGCGGTCTTCTCCCGGGAAGGCCCTACCTCGTAGTCGGCCCCTCCGGAACCGGGAAGACCTCTCTCGCCCTCCAATTCCTGGTCGATGGGGTCCGAAAGGGAGAGCGGTGCCTCCTCGTGACCCTGGAGGAGCCGCCCAACGAGGTGCGCCAGAACCACCGCGGCCTCTTACCCGAGCTCGACCGCGTGTTCGTGTTCGATGCGATCCCCGACGTCATGCGCTACGAGCGGGCTCCGTTCAAGGACATCGCCCAGGTCCGTGAGTCGGTGCCATTCGGACTCGTGGCCCCGTCCATCCGCAAGACCGCCGAGCTGGCCAGCGTGGAGGTGACGTTCTCCGCGCTGGAGCAGACGCTCAAGATGGAGATCGCGCGGCGGGCGTTCTCGCGGATCGTGGTCGACTCGCTGACCGCGCTCCAGTACTTCTGCATGAAGGGGTTCGACGAGACCCTCGGTGCCCAGACGTTCCTCCGGTTCCTCTCGGACCTTCGGATCACGACCCTGCTCACCGTCGAGGCGCCCCTCGAGGACGTAGAGACCCCGGAGCGTCTCCTCGCGCGGGGAGAGATCCGCCTGTTCCGATGGGAGCTCGAGGGGAAGACGGTTCGCGCGATCGGGGTCGAGAAGTTCCGCGGCAGCCAGCACGACGCCCGGCTCCACCCGTATCGCATCTCCTCGCAGGGGATCGACGTGAACCTGGACGTCACGATCTCGCGCGACACGCGGCAGGAGATCCGCCCCGAGGAGCTGCACGTCCTGGTGGCGGTACCGCCGGAGACGGTGGACGGACTGACCCGGCTCGAGCAGGACACCCTCGACCTCGCCTCGCTGGGGGTTTCCCCGGCCCCGGTCCTGGAGGCGATCGACTCGGCCCTCCGCGAGTCCCGATCCGGCCGCCTCGACGGGTCGGTCGCGGAGATGGTGAGGGCCCGCGCGCTCGTGCTCGCGCTGTTCGACGACTACCGCAACGGACCCGGCGCCTCGGACGCCTCGGTCGCCGCCCGCCGACTGGTGGAGCGGGTGGCCAGCGTCCGGGCCGGTGTCCCTCCGACCCCGTCGCCCCCGGCGTCCGGAATCACGGAACGGCTTGAGTCGCTCGCGTCCCAGCTACATGATCTCCTCCGGAGCCGGGCGACTCCGCCTTCCGAGCCTCCGGCTCCCCGCTCCGGACCCGCCGCATCTCGCCCAGCGCCGGGGCCGGCAGGGTCCGTTCCCCACCATCCTCCGGCGACGGAGATCCCGTCCCACCCCACTCGACCCGAACCCCCGCCGCTGCCGACTCGGCGACAAAGCCCGCCCTCGGCCCGGGCGGCCGTAGTTCCGTCCGCGGCGACCGCAGGCTCGGCCGAAGCACCGCCGCACCCCCCACTTCCGACGCCCGGTGCTGGCGCGCGGCCCTCCGAAGCTCGATCCATCCCACCGGCGGACACCGCGCCGCCGCGCGCACCCCCGGTTCCGCCGCCCACGCCCGAAGCGCCGGCTGGTGCGACGGCTCCGCCGCCGGAGATTCTCGCCGCCGCCGAGGCGACCGCGCCGAAGAAAAAGCGGCGCACGAGCGCAGCCGCCCCGCGCCGGCGAACGCCCAAGCCCGCGACCCTTCCACCGTCTCCCGCGCCGGGGCCGGAACCGAGTGTCGCCATCGGTGGCACAGTGGCGGCCCCGGTCGGCGCGGCTCCTGTCGCCGAGGAGGTCAAGTCGAAGAAGCGCCGCGCACCCGCCCGCAAGAAGGCTCCCGTGGTGACCGGCGCCTCGCCGGGGACTCCGCCACCGGAGGAGCATCGATTGAAGGAGCCCGTGGTCGCTCAGGCGGCCCCCCCGCCCGATGGCGCGAACTCGGCCGCCCCCGCGGAAAGCTCCCCTCCCCCGCCACGGGAGACACCGGGTGATCGAACTATCGCGGCTGTCGTGCGGAATCCCCGGGCTGGACCGCATGCTGGGCGGAGGTCTCGTCGCGGGGCGACCGTACCTGGTGACGGGTGGCACGGGTAGCGGCAAGACGCTCCTCGGGCTCAGCTTCCTCCTGGACGGTCTTCGGAAGGGAGAGCAGGTGCTGCTCGTCGCCGTCGACGAGCCACCGGCCGAGATCCTCGAGAACGTTCGCTCCTTCGGGTGGGACCTCTCCTCGGTGAGCACGCTGGATGCGAACCCCGGAACGCGCGCCATCCGACGGATGGCCGACGTGCAGGAGATCCGCGCGCTGGGCGACGTCAAGACGATGCGCGACATCACCTCGGAAAGCCGAAAGCCCTCGGACTCCGACGACATCTCGATCCAGTCGATCCACCTCAAGCTCCGGCAGCAGATGGCGGGGCACCGGTTCACCCGCGTCGTCGTCGATTCCATCACCTCGATCCGGCGGTTCGCCGTCAAGGTCTCGGCAGACCCCCAGGCGGAGCGGACGGAGGTGCAGTCGCTCCTTCGGTTCCTCTCCGAGCAGGAGGTGACGACCATCATCACGGCGACCCCCGGAAACCCGGGGGTGCTCGCCCCCGAAGAGGTCCTCACCCGCGGCGAGATCCTGCTCACGCGCAAATGGGTCGGCGACCGGTCGGTCCGTCAGCTGAAGATCGTGCGGATGCGGGGAACGGCGCATGACCCCGAGCGCCGTCCATTCGCCATCACGTCCCGCGGGATCATCGTCGGCTGACGACCGGACCCGCCATCACGGACTCGTAGAGCGCCAGGTGACGCGCCACGACGCGCGGCCAGCTGAAGTTCTCGAGCGCCCGCTGGCGGGCGGCGTCGCTCATCCGACGACGACGCTCTGGGTCGGCGAGCAGCGCCCGAACCCCGCTGGAGATCCGAGCGGCCACCTCGGCATCGCCCGCTCCGGGCGGGGAGCACGCGCCGCTTACCCCTTCCTCGATAAGCTCCGCAACCGCGTCGGCGCCAAACACCGGGAGGCCGGCCGCAAGGCCCTGCAGGACGACTCCCGCGAGAAGCTCGACTCGGCTCGGGTGAACGAGATAGTCCGACTCCTGGTAGAGGCGGGTGAGCGTCGCGTCGTCGACCTCCCCGAGGAGGCGGACCGATTCCCCCGCCGCGACGACACGCGCCGCGTAGTCGGGGTCGGGGGTCGGCCCGGCGAGCGTCAGGGAGACCCCAGTGCCCCGGAGCGCGGCCGCGGCGACGTCCCAGCGCTTGAACGGGAGGATCACGCCGACGCCCAGTGCCCGGGTGCCCATCCGGTCCGTCCCCGGGCGGAAGCGGTCCGTGTCCACTCCGATGGGGATGACCTCGAGGCGGCGGGGCGGACGGCGAGCCGTCGCCGCGGTGATGGTCCGGGCCAACCGGTCGGTGAGGGCGACGGTCGCCGAAGCCCGATGCACGGCACGTCGCTCGAGCCAGTACCCGAACCCCTGACGGGCGCCGGCCCTCTCGAACCAGTGTCGAGAGTGGGTGGTGTACACGTAGGACCTGCCGAGCATGGCCATTCGATTCGCGACCACGGGGGTGCTCGCGTGCGCCACGTCGTACGACCGGCCGGTGAGGAGCTTGCGTAGATGCAGCGCGAACCAGTACTCGTCGATCCCGCGACGCTGGCGGACCTCGTTCAGGATCTCCGCCTCGTGGCCGGCGTGGCGGAGCGCGGCCGCATACTCCGCGATCGTGCGCTCGACCCCGCCGTAGCCGGGAGGTGGGATCGGCTGGACCCCGGTCCCCAAGAGGAGCACGCGCACGGCGCGCCTACGGAGACATCGGATTAACCGCCTTTCGGAGAGCCGGAAACTCCTAAACGGGGGTGGGCTGCCTACCGGTCGTGGCGCACTGGCTCATCAAGGAGGAACCTACCCACTATTCGTTCGCCGACTTCGAGCGGGACCGGGAGACCGTCTGGAACGGGATCCACAACGCGCTCGCGCTCCGGAACCTCCGCTCGATGCGCCCGGGCGACTCGGGATTCTACTACCACACCGGCTCGGAGAAGGCGATCGTCGGGGTCTTTGATGTCGCGGGCACTCCGGAAGTCGACCCGGACGATTCGCGGGGTTCCTGGCGCGTGCGGGTCCGGTCGGTGCGTGCCCTCGTGAACGCGATCCCGCTGGCCCGCCTGCGGGGAGACCGGCGGTTCGCCGCGTTCGACCTCGTCCGAATTTCTCGCCTCTCGGTCGTGACGGTGCCCGACCCCCTCTGGGAGATCCTCATGGCCATGGGGGAAGGAGAGCCACGCCGGTCGACGGGTCAATCCGGCAGTCCGCGCCCGCGTCGGAAGAGGTCCTCCGCGCGAGCGCGCCGGCGCGGATCGACATAGATCGATACCGCCCACATCGCCGGCGGACGGTCGGTGAACATCGACCACGGACCGTCCGGGCGGAACGGGCGGGAGAGGTGGGGTCCATCGAAGATCCCGACGTCCGACCAGTCGAGTCCACCCGAGTCGCGGACGGTGAGGCCGGCGAGGTCGAGGAGAACGGACCCGGGAGGAGCGTCCAGCCGGGCGGCGAAGGCGTCTTCCCATGCGCGTCGGGCGGGGGGGTCGCGTCGCAGCTTGTCGAACGCCCGGCGCCGCGACGCGTCGAGGACCCGCCAGCCGTGGGCCCGCTTGAACAATCGACGTTCGGTGACATCCCGGATCAGTCGTTCGCTTCGACCTCCGACCTCCCTGAGCCGGACCAGGAGCTCGCCATCCACCAGAGGAAAGAGCGGCCGCGCCGCTTCGGGGAAGCCGGGCACTCGCTCCACCGCGGCCTGCGCCATCACTTCGGCGGCTCGCACGGTCTTGTGATAGTAGACGGAGGCGTACATGAGCGCCCGTCCGACCAGGAATCCCTCGACGGCGCTGCGGCCTTTCTCCGCGAACGCGAGCCGGGATCGATAGGCCCGCACGGTCGCGAGGAGCCGAACCGCGTCGATGGCCCCGTGTGCGACTCCCGTGTAATGGGCGTCCCGCTGTAGGTAGTCGATCCGGTCGGCGTCGATCGGTCCGTGCAGGATCGAACGAAGAAGGAGCGGAGCGGAGCGACCGCGCGCCGGGTCGACGAGCGCGGCCACTCGAAGCGGAGCAAGTCCGTGCCGCTCGAGGATCTCGGGAAGCCGGGCCGCTCCGCCCTCGGCATGGCCGCCCTCCGGCACGCGCCCGAGGATCCGCTCGCGGGAGATCCGTTCGTGGCCGTACCCGAGGACCTCCTCCATCGTGGGGTCGAGCGTGTGCGAGAACGGACCGTGTCCCAGATCGTGCAGCAGCGCACCGCTTGTCACGGTCGCGAGGTCGTCGGGCCCTAGCGCCAGCGCTCGGGCCATCTGGCGCGCCACCCAGAACACCCCCAGCGAATGCTCGAGCCGGGTGTGGTTCGCCCCGGGGAAGACGAGGTGCGCGAACCCCGTCTGGCGAATGCCCCACAGTCGCTGGAACGCCGGATGAGCGATCAGTTCGAGCGCAACGCCGTCCAGGTCGACGATGCCGTGGACGGGGTCGAAGATCGATTTTCGAACCTCGCTCGGGCCACCCACATCGGGGGGAGCGGACGCGCAGGATAAAGGGCACTCGCGTCCTTCACTTCTCGACCGAGTGAGCGTTTTTAACGGTCTGGCCGCTGCTACTAGCGGATGGCAACCCCCTCGGCGGCCGGAGAGCACCCGATGACGCCGTCGGAGGCGGCGGAACGGGCCCGGCGATTGTTCACGGAGGCCGAGAAACTCGAGACGACCCCGGACCGGGGCCGGTACGCGGAGTCGCTCCGGGTGTTCCTCGCCTTCACCGACAGTCACCGCGACGCGCTCGAGGAATCCGCCGCGGAGATGGCGTCCCGGCTGGACGAGGTTGCCATGGCCTTCTACCGCCTCTCGGAGACGGACCTCGCTTCCCGGGCGATCGATGCGGGCCTCGCTTTCGCTCCCGGCTCCGCGGCTCTCCTTCACCATAAGGCGCTGGTGCTTCTCGCGCAGAACCGCTCGGTCGACCAGGCGCTCCCGTTGGTCGAGCAGGCGCTGAGCGCGAACCCCCACGACAAGACGATGTGGGCCACGAAGGGCGATGCGCTGCGGCTCATGAACCGCCCCACCGAAGCCGCGGAAGCGTACCTCCGGGCGCAGCAGCTTGACGCGACGTCCATGCAGTACGTGGAGAAGGCGCTCCGGCTCGACCCGAAGAATCCGGTCGCGCTTCGCATGAAACTCCAGTTGGCGAAGGCCCACGGGGGAGATCAGCAGGCGCTCGATGCGTGCGACGCGCTCCTGGTCGCGCACCCGGACGATCCCGAGCTCCTGGTCGCCCGCGCCGAGCTCCTCTCCTCGCTCGGCCGACTGGACGACGCCGTCGCCGCCGTCGGGAAGGCAAAGACGGCCCGCCCCGACGACCCGCGTGTCCTGTTCCTGTCGGGTCGGCTCCTCCTGGCAAAAGGGCCGCCCGAGGCGGCGGCCCAGGAGCTGAAGGCGCTCCTGGCCGCGAGCCGCCCGCTGGACGCGACGCTCCTGGCGGAGATGGCCGACCTGGTCGAGCCTCACGCGGCGCTCGCCGAGCTCGGCCTGGATGCTCGCGAGCGCGTCCGGCAGCTCGAGCCCCGGAACCTCTCGAACCTGCAGGCTCTCCGCGCCCTGGCGATGACCGCCGGAAAGCCGGACATTGCCGAGTCCGCGTGCCGGTGGATCCTCGAGCAATCCCCGGACAACCTGGACGCGATGCGGACGCTCGCGGACCTTCTCGCGACGCAGGGGAAGAACGACGAGGCGTTCGCCGCGTTCCGCGATCTCCTGCGCGCCCACCCCCACGAGGTCGCCGAGCACCGCCGCGCGATCGAAACAGCGCGCCGCGCCGGGCGCCTCGACCTAGTGGTCGAGTACGCCCGGGGACTTCTCACCGAGGACCCGGACGACCGGGAGGCGTTGGAGCTGCTCGCCCAATCGCTGTCGGCCCGGGGCGACAAGGCGAGCGCCGTCGCCGCGGTCGACGGGCTCTTGAAGCAGGCGCCCACCGACCTCAACCTACTCCGCGAGAAGAAGCAGCTCCTCACGGAGCTCAAGGAGACCGACGGGCTCGGGCCAGTTCTGGACGAGCTGTTCCGGCTGGACCCGACGCAGTACGACCTCGCGCTCGAACGCGGGCACCACTATCTCACGGAGGCGTTCGACCGTGCCGAGGGGTCGGCGGAGCGGGACCACGCCGCTCGCGCGGCGCTCGTCTCCTACGAACGCTCCTCGCTCGACCCGGAACTCGCGGGGAAGAGCCTGCTCGGCATCGCCCGCGCGTCCCGGCTCGTCCACGACTCCGAGCGGGCGGTCCGGTCCTACCAGGAGTTCCTCGCGCTCCCGGCCCAGGGCCGACGGACCGACGTGATGAAGGAGCTCGGCCACGTCCTTCGGGAGGAGGGACGCCTCACGGAAGCGGAGCAGGTCTACGCGCAGGCGATCGAGCTCGGGCTGGAGGACGCCGACCTGTTCTGGGGAGCCGCGGACGTCCTGAGCTCCCTCAATCAGGATGCGAAAGCGCTCCGATACGTGGACCTCCTCCTTCAGCGCGAGCCGGACAACCCGCTCTTCCTCCGGCGAAAGGGACAGCTGCAACTCAAGGCCGGCCGTCGGACCGAGGCCCTCGAGACCCTGAAGCGGGCGATCGCGAGCTCGCACAGTGACCCCCAGGTGCATTTCGACGTGGGGGATGCCCTCCGCTCCCACGGGCTCTACGCCGACGCCGTCGGGTTCTACCGGCAGGGCCTCGATCTCTCTCCCAAGAACCGGGCGGGCCGGCTTCGGCTCGCAGAGACGCTGCAGCTGGCCGGCCGCTTCAATGAGGTGACCCCGCTGGTCGACGCGCTCCTCCGCGAGGACCCGAACGACCTCGGCGCTTGGAAGGCCCGGGCCGACGCCGCTCGCTCCCTCCAGCGGAACGCGGACCTCCAGTACTCGCTCAAGGCGATCCTCCTCCTCGAGCCGCACAACGCCGGCGCGCTCCAGGAGAAGGCCCGCGTCCACCTGGCCGCCGGCGAGAAGACCGAGGCGTTCGAATCGCTCGCGCAGCTCGTGGATGAATCCGGTGCGGAGCTCAAGGACCCGGCCGTCTTTCTGCAGCTGGGTGACCTCGCGGCCGACCTGGGCCGCGTGGAAGAAGCGAACCGGGCCTACGAGCGGGCGGGCCAGCTTGACCCCGCGCAACACAGTGAGATCGCCGTGCGTCGGGGCCGCCTCCGTCTGGCCGCCGGGCGTCCCGACCTCGCGCTCGAGGTCCTCGACCAGGCCCTGAACGCGCTCCCGGCCGGGACTCCCCGCAGCGTCACCGCCCTCTTGCTCCGCGCCGAGATCCTGACCGCGCTCGAGCGACCGGCGGAAGCGCAACAGGTCCTCGAGGAGGTGCAGAAGCGCGAACCGAGCTCCCCCGTCGCGACCGCGGGGATCGCTCGCGCGCTCCTGGACCAGGGGAAACACGCCGAGGCGAAGGAGTTCCTTCGCTCCGCCCTCCCGAAGGTGCCGGCCCAGGCGTCGCTCTTCCTGCTCCTCGCCGAGGCCGAGGCCGGCTTGGGCTCCATCCCCGACGCTATCGCGACCGTGAAGAAGGGCCTGGAGGCCCTCCCGAAGGCCCCGACACTGTGGGTCCGGCTCGGCGAGCTTTCCGTCGCGAAGGAGAACTGGACCGAAGCCGCCGGCGCATACGCCCACGCGCTCGCGCTCGACGGCCAGAACCCCGAGCTCCACACCCGGGCCGGGTTCGTCGCGGGCAAGCTCGGTCACCCGAACGAGGCGCTCGCGCTCTTCGACCGGGCGACGCAGCTCGACCCCACGAACAAGTTCGCGTGGTCCAGCCGTGGGCTGGCCCTTCTCGCAACCGGGAGGCCGGACGACGCGCAAGCCAGCTTCGACCGGGCGCTCGCCCTCGATAGCGATTTCGACCCGGCGAAGGAAGGGAAGAAGCTCGCACTCCAGCGGACCCGCGAGACCCAGGTCGAACGGATCGGCCGGGAGGCGCTCCTGCTCGAGGGCCGACTCAAGCGCCCCATCACGAAGAACGACCTGTTCGTCACGCTGCACGTCCCGTTCGACCTACTGGAGCCGGTTCTCGCGGCGGTCGGCCGGGAGACCCCTGTGGACCTCGAACGACTTTCCGAGACCGAGATGCACGACCTCGAAAGCGCAAGCTACCAGCTGATCACGACGGCGCTCGAGCGTCGCCCCGAGGGGATCGAGCGGCGAGGGTTCGCGCTCTCGGACGTGGCCGTGTTGAGCCCCCCGAGCGCGACGCTCCCCCAGATCCAGCGCCTGTTCGGCTACGTGAAAGCGGTGCTGGAGGCCGACCTCCGGCCGGAGAATCTGCGGCTCACGCCGGATGTGGAGGAGCTCGCCCGCAAGGCCCTCGCCCTGCCGGAGAACCAGCGGACGCTCTTCCAACTGGTGAAGACGCTCCAGGTGGGGCTCTTCCGCGCGCGCCTCATCAAGGCCGTGGAGTCGATCGGCTCTGCGGTCCACGCGCCCCTCCCCGCGCTCGACCTGGGACAGTACTCACCGGAGTTCCGCTCGGGCGCGCCGGAAGAGGGGACCCATTTCACCCCCGAGGACGTGCCCGCGCCCCCCGTCGCGGCCCACGCCGGCCCGGCTCGGTCGTCCCCCGCCTCTCCGGCCGGCGCCGCCTCGGCCGGCCACGGTCGGGCGGCGGCCCACCACGCCCGGGCCGAGCCCGGCGACCACCGGCAGGTCCGCTGTGTCGGGTGTGGCGGAATCGCCACGGTCGTTCACGAGTGTGGAGCGCCGGTCTGCCACCATTGCATTGCCGAGTTCCACACCTGCCCGAAGTGTGGCCAGCCGATCCCCCCCGAGACGACCCGGCCCGTGGGGGGCGCGGCCGCGGAGCCGCGCGCCGCGCCCGAGTCCCCCAAGCAGCCGCTCACCCACGCCCTGCGTTCGGTCTTCGTCCGCAAGCCGGCGACCAAGCCGGTGAGCGCGAAAGCCACTCCGGCCAAGGTGTCCGGAGAGCCTCCCGAGGAGGAGTCCGAGGCGGCGGAAGAACCACCGCCCCCGCCCCGACCGATGCGTCGAGAGAAGGGGGACGACGAGCCGCGACTGTAACCGGCCTTACGTCAAGACTGATATACGCGTCCCCCCCATTATCGGCGGGACGAAAATGGCTCGAACCCTGTCGGCACGCGGCGCGGCCTCGATGTCCGGTGCGATCTTCGGGGTCATCCTGCTGGCGATTGCGGCACTGATCTTCTTCGGGATCTACGTCGCTCTGCCGGCGAACCAGCACTTCTTCGCACTGATCACCATCGGGATACTGAGCCTCGTCTTCGCCCTGGGCGGGTACTTCAGCCAGGCGTTGACCCGCGAGCCGTCGATGATCCGGCTCGTGACGTACGGGTTCCTCGCAATGGGGTTCGCCATGCTGGTCCTCACGCTCCTGGTCGCCCCGGACAATCCCCTCACGCTAATGCTGCAGATCATGGGAC
>DASQHP010000011.1:0-6602 GCA_035632035.1 Thermoplasmata archaeon
GGGCGCGGGGTTCATGCGGGTGAGCCTCAAGAATCGGCCCATCGCCATGAAGATGGCCGCGCTGAGCGGGAAGAACGTGACGTCGAAGTTCGAGGCGGCGCAGTCGGGCGGGCAGAGCCCGCCGGGCGTCGGCCGGTTCGAATAGACCCCGAGTGCCCCGAAGACTCGGGGTGCCCGGCGGCACCGGCTCTATGTAGGCCGCCCGGCTCCGGTCTCTCCGCCGAAGGATGCGATTGATCCGTCAGGACCCGGCGACCGGGTTCCTCAAGCTCCGACTCGAGACCCCGAGCGACCTCTGGCGGATCGCCCGTCTCATCGCGCCCGGCGACGCCGTGGGCGCCTCGACCACGCGCCGGGACCCGGAGGCTCCCGAGGAGACTCCGGGCGCACAGCGCGAGCGACGGCGGGTCTGGCTCGTCGTCCGATCCGAGCAGGTCGAGTTCCACGGGTTCTCTCGGCACGTTCGTGTGACCGGCCCGATCGTCGAAGGACCGTTCGACCTCGGCCGGCATCATACTTTGGACCTCGCCGACGGCGACGAGCTCTCGGTGCAGAAGGAAGGCCTCAGCGCGGCGGATCGAATGCTGCTGGAGGAGGGATTGGCCTCGCGGGGGGACCCGAAGATCGTCATCGCTTCGGTGGACTGGGGCGAGTCGTCCATCGTTCGCCTTCGGGGCCGCTCGGTCGAACCCGCGGTCGACCTCAACCGGACGATCGCCGGGAAACGGTACAAGGGCGGACAGGGGGATCAGGACCGCGCCCGGTACGTCGAGGAGCTCGTGGCGGCGATCGAGCGCGAGGCCGCCGACGCGCAGGCCCTCGTGGTGAGCGGTCCCGGGTTTCTCAAGGAGGAGGTGGCCAAGCGGCTCGTGGCGCGGTCCGCCGCGCTACGTTCCCGATTGCGGGTGTTCCCCACGGCCGAGTCCGGTCGGGTCGGCGCGGAGGAGCTCCTACGATCGGGGCGGGCCACGGAGGCCCTTGCGGGTGCCGCGGCGGCCGAGGAATCCGAGCTCGTGGAGCAGCTGGTGCTCGCCCTCGCCGGAGGTCGACGTGCCGCGGTCGGGGTCACCGAGGTCGCGGAGGCCACGACCCAGGGGGCCCTCGAAACGCTCCTGGTCTCGGAGAAGCTCCTTCGCTCGAAGGAAGTGGAACCGATCCTGGACGGGGCCCGGAGAAGCCGGGCCAAGGTGCTGGTGGTCCGGGAAGAAGGGGAAGCGGGCCGGAGGCTCAAGTCGCTGGGGGACGTCGGCGCGATCCTTCGATACGACTGGGCACCCGCCGCTCCCCGGCGAGCGGCCGCCTAGGGGATCGACTGGACAGCTTCGCGCAGTTCCTCGAACCGTCGCTTGATGTCCTTGAGGGCGAAGCGGAGCGCCTCGCGGGCGGTGAGCGAGCCATCGGTCTCGAACTGGAGGAAGAAGTCGTGCTCATCCGGCTCGACCTTCACCGAACCGTGCTCGCAGGCCTTCTCGCACGCCCAGCAGAGGATGCACTTCGACTCGTCGCTGACGGTGATCTTGCCGGCCTGGAACGGCAGGATGTTCACGGGGCAGCTCGCGGAGACGCGCTTCAGGCAGGCATCGGTACACCCTTGGTGCTTCTGGATCTTGATGTGAGGCCGCGGCGACTGTCCGACGGCGTGGGCGACCTGCCACTTCGCGTGGTCGCGGGCCGAGCCGACGACGGCGGTGGCGTAGGCGAGGAGCGCCTGGCGGGCTCCGAGGCGAACGATGGGCACGTCGGGCTCCAGGATCGCGAGAGAGCTGTCCCCGAGGGGCACCAGGTCCTTCGCGTAGACCGTGCAGGGACCTTTCTTGTCGACGGAGTACATCACCTGGCAGTGCACGCAGCCGGCGCCCCCGCAGGTGCACTCCGACTTCCGCCGGAACTCGCCCAGGTCCGTCGGGATGGGCAACAGCCCGAGGCGCAGCGCGATCGCCTCGTCGAACATGCTGGTGGAGGAATCGTAGTCCTTCCCGGTTCCCTCGTCGCGGATCGGTCCCAGGTGGAACTCGACGTCCTCGATCGCGAGCTTGGGGACATCGGCGAGGAGCGTCCGGCGGATCGCGTTCACCTGGGCCGCCGTCGTGCCGGTGAACTCGAGGTGGGCCGCGCGGGGCTTGAGGTCGGCGATCGCGACGTCCACGCTAGACCCTCCGGCCCCGGCGGCCGCCCTTCGCCTTCGTCCCGTCGTGCGGGACGGGGGTCACGTCCTCGATGCGGTTGATCTTGATGCCCGCGCGGGCGAGCGCGCGGATCGCGGCCTGGGCGCCCGGACCCGGCGAACGGGACCGGTTCCCGCCCGGCGCGCGGACCCGGACGTGGAGGGTATCGTACCCCTTCTCCTTGATCACGGAGGCGACCTGGTCGGCGGCCTTCATCGCCGCGTACGGGCTCGACTCGTCGCGGGCGGCCTTGACGACCATGCCGCCGGTCGCCTTGGTGAGGGTCTCGGCGCCGGTGATGTCGGTGACGGTGATGTGGATGTTGTTGTAGCTCGCGAAGATGTGCGCGATCCCGATCTTCGCCAACCTACGCGCCTCCCTCGGGAGCGGGCGAGGCCGGGGCCGGCTCGGGCTGTCGGGATTCGAGCTTCTCGCGGATGGCGGCGCGCACGGGGTGGTCGTCGGCAGTGAGCGGACTCGTTCCGGCGTAGGCGATCCGGGCCTCCTCGATCCCGAGAACGAGGTACCCCGGACGCGTGACGCGGTGGTCGCCCACGGCGAGATGGCCGTGCACGATCATCTGGCGCGCGCCCTTGGCCGTGGGCGCAAGCCCCTTCGTGAACACGATCCACTCGAACCGGCGGCTCAGAACATCCTCGATCGATAGGGCGAGGACGTCGTCCAGTGTCGGACTGCCGGTGGGCAGCACTCCGAGGCGCGTGAGGCGGCCCAGGAGACCCTCCGTCTCGAGCTTCGCCTGAGGGTCGCCGGCCCGGAGCCGCGCCTGAAGGTCGCGCGCCTGCCGGCGGAAGCCGCGGAGGATCGACTGCGCCTTCCAGAGCTCGCGCTTGTTCTTGAGCCCGTACTTGGCCAGCAGCTTGCGCTCCTCCTCCATGCGTGCAGCATCCCACGGGTGCTTCGGGGTGTCGTACGTGCGGCGGAGGAACTTCGGGTCGCCCACGAACTACTTCTCCTTCTTGGCCGCCGGAGCGGCCGCGGGGGCCGCCGCCGGGGCGGGCGCGCTGGGGGCCTTCTCTTCGGAGGTCTTCGCGGCGGCCGCTTCCTTGGCCGCCTTCTTGAGAACGCCCGCGGCCATGCCCGTGCGTCCGTTGGACCGGGTCCGCTGACCGCGGACCTTCTGTCCGCGCTCGTGGCGGACGCCGCGGTAGGAGCGGACCATCTTCATGAGGTTCACGTCGTCCCGGCGCGCGGTATCGAGGTCGCCGCCCACGAAGTGGTGCGCCTCGCCCATCGCGTAGTCGCGCGGGTGGTTGAGCATCCAGGGGGGAAGCTTCTCCGGGAGCTGTGAGAGGACCTGCTCGATCCCTTCGACCGTCGATTCCGGTAGGTTCCCGATCATCTCAGACCCGGGGACGCCCGCGGCCCGGCAGACGACCTCGGCCATGCGAAGCCCGACCCCCCGGACGCCCGTCAGGGCCATGGCCGTGGCGCGCGTGCCGTCCAGGTCGGTGTTGGCGAGACGAACGATGTAGCGGAAGTCGGGATTGTCAGGGATCTTCTTCGCCCGCTTGGTGGGGCCGGTACCGCCCTCCCCCTTCGGTGCCTTCCCCTTCCCTTCCTTGCCCTTGGCCGGCTTCTCCTTCTTCGCGCCCTTTTCCTCGGGCGCCGGAGCTGCCGCTGGCGGCGCCTTCTCGGCGGCCGCCGGTTCGGGGTCTTTCGGGTTCTTGGGCGCGGTGTTCACGCTCCTGGTGGGTGCTCGCGAGGAGGTCGACCACGGCGGAGAGCCGCCCGGCTCCCTCCCCTTGCGCGGGTGGCGCCGCCGAGCAGGGCTTTGTTTTTAAGCGCTTCGGTTCGGGGGCGTCCGGCGGCGTGCCGGAGCCCCCCGAAGCTCGGGAGAACCCGGCAGTTTCGGCGTGACTGCCGGGGTCGGGGTATCCGACGCCGATGTTCCCGGCATCGCTTCGAGCACCCGGTAGCCGCTTCCGCGTACCCGGACCTCCACGCCGCCGCCCCAGTGGTCCTCCAGCCACGACTGGTAGAAGCGGATTCCTTGGCTCCCCTTTCCGACCAGAAGGAGACGGCCGTCGTCGGTGAGGTGGTCCGGCGCCTGGGCCAGAAGTTCCAGGATTGACTCCCGCCCGATGTGGAACGGAGGATTCGTGGCGATCAGGTCGAACCGCTCGTTGATCACGGGGGCGAACAGGGAGCCGGCCCGGACCTCGGCGTTCACGAGGCCGTTGCGGGCGACATTCCCCCGGGCGAGACCGATCGCCCGGTGGTTCGTGTCCGTCAGGATGACCTGGCCGCGCGGGGCGAGCTTGGCGGCGGCGATGCCGACCGCCCCCCATCCGCACCCGAGGTCGAGGATCCGGTCGGTCGGCCTCGGGTTCAGCGCCTCGATGAGGAGGGCGGTCCCCGGGTCGAGACCGTGGGAGGCGAAGACACCCGCGTCGACCTCGAAGGTGAGGATGTTCCCCCGATAGAGGAATCGGAGTTCTCGCCGTCGGGAGGGAGACCGGGGGCGCTCCGTGAAGTAGTGGTCCGGGCCCGGAGGGCGGTCGTCGCTCGGGGACATCGGCCTACCGTCGGCCGAAGAGCCCGCCCCGCTTGCCAGGGGCCCGGCCGGACCCGCTGCCGAGGGCTTCTCGCATCAGTTCGCGCTGGTGAGCCGAGAGCTCGTCGGGGATCTCGACATGGATGGTGACGAACAGGTCGCCCCGCTCCCGGCCCCGGAACCGGGGGAACCCCTCGCCGCGGAGCCGGAACTGGGTCTCCGGCTGTGTGCCCGGTGGGACCTTGAGAAGGGCCTCGCTCGTGAGCGTCGGAACCTTCACCTCCGCCCCGAACAGAGCGTCCGCGAGTGGGAGCCGGATCTCGGTGAACGCGTTCTCGCCCTCCCGACGGAACGTGTCGGACGGCTCGAACAGGACCTGAACGAACAGGTCGCCCGAGATTCCCCCGCTCGGGCTCGGCCCTCCCTGCCGGGCCAGTCTAAGCACCGCGCCCTCGTCCACGCCCGGTGGCACGGTCACCTGGACCTTGCGGATCCGGCGCAGGTTGCCGACCCCGTCACAGGTCGGACAGGGTTCCCGGATCCGCCGGCCACTCCCGTGACACATCGGGCAGTCGGTGATCGTGATCAGCTGGCTGAATCCCCGGCTCTGCGAGCGGCGGACCTGGCCGCGCCCCTCGCACTCCGGGCACACCTCGAGCGCGGTCCCGTTCTTGGCACCGGTGCCGCGACAGTCTCCGCACGGGGCGAACTGGGGGATCTCGAGCGTCGGTTCCGCGCCCGTTACGGCTGCGGCGAGCGGGAGACGGACCGAGATCTCGATATCGCTGCCCCGGAACGGGACCCCGGAAGCGCGGCGCCTGGGTTCGCCGAAGGGAGAGTCCGCGAAGCCCTGCCCGAAAAGCTCCTGGAAGAACCGGGTCGACCCCAGTAGGTCCTCGAGGTCACCGGCGTGCGTGAAATTCTGCCACGTGAACCCCTGCGGTCCGAAGTCTGGGGCCACCCCCGCGAACCCGTGCTGGTCGTACTGCCGCCTCTTGTCCGCGTCGGCCAGGACCTCGTAGGCTTCCGAGAGTTCCTTGAACTTCTCCTCGGCCGCCTTGGGGTTGGACTGGTTCATGTCGGGATGGTGCTGGCGGGCGAGCCGGCGGTACGCCGTCTTGACGTCGTCCGCGCTTGCGGTGCGCGGAAGTCCGAGCACCTCGTAGTAGTCGCGCTTGGCCATCGTCCCCGGTCCCGCGGAGAGGGCTCCTCGCGTTGCTACCGCCGGCGCTATTTACCCTCTTGCGCGCGCCGCCGGCCGGCGGAGACGGGCCATCGCAATCGGACCGGTGCGGCGCTCGTGGCCCCTAAGGTTCGGGCCGCGGAACCCTCCCGGACACTGACCTCCAGCGTGCCGAAACTGGAGCCGAGCACGGCGAGCTCGGCGCCCGGGGGGATCTCCTCGTACGTCGCCACAACGGGCACGGAACGGCGACTGCGGCGTCCCACCCGGAGGTCGACCACCGGCACGGTCGCCGGCAGCCATTCCGTCGGCACGTTGGTGATGAGGTTCCCGAAGCGGTCGGTGTGAAGCACTTCCCCAGAGATCCCTCCCGGGGTGCGGGCCGGCGCGGGCAGGGCGAGGTCCGTGAACGTCGCGGATTCCGAGAACAACGAGAGGTCGCGTCCCGTGGCGAGGGCGACGGCGGCCGGAGCGAACACGTCCCGGCCCTCGAACGTCCGACTGAGACGCGTTCCCGGTGGATGGAGCGCCGCGGGAAGGATCCGGTGGCCTCTCGGAGACCCGAGCGCGTGCGCCAGAGGGGCGAGGACCCCGTTGTCGGGACCCACCAGCGCGCTGCCCCCCTCGGTCTCGATGACGATGGGGGCGCGCCGCCCACCAACTCCCGGGTCGACCACCGCGACGTGGATGGTGCCCGGCGGAAAGCCCACCGCCATCTGTCGGAGGAGGAAGGCGGCTT
>DASQHP010000012.1:0-5262 GCA_035632035.1 Thermoplasmata archaeon
GACCATCGGCTTTACCGAGTACAACGGCTCGTTCACCTTCACCATCGGGACCGTCCCGTCCTACACGCCCAACGTGACCACGGGTGGTTTCCGCGTGGACGGACAGGCGGTGACCGTCCGCATCGCGTTCTCCCACACGAGCGGCACTCCCGCCACCTACCCGGTCTGGTTCAACGAGACCGGTCTTCCGGTCGGAACCCTCTGGTCGGTGACCCTCAACGGCACTCCCCAGTCCTCCAGCGGGGCTTCCATCGCCTTCACCGAGACCAATGGGTCGTTCCCGTTCACGGTAAGCGCGGTCTCCGGCTACACGGCTAACGTGACTTCGGGCACGGTCGACGTCAGCGGGAGCCCGGCGTCGCGACTGATCGGTTTCACCGCAGCGGGTGGAGGCGGGGGAACCTATCCGGTCACCTTCAACGAGACCGGTCTTCCCGGCGGAACGACCTGGCAGGTCACGTTGAGCGGGGGAACCTTGAGCTCCACGACCGCGTCGATCCTGTTCACTCGGGCGAACGGGACGTATCCGTTCACCGTCGGGTACGTGAGCTCCTACGGCGCAAGCCCCAGCTCGGGCTCCGTGAGCGTGACGGGGCAGCCGGTTCTCCAGAACATCCGCTTCACTGCCGGGACCCCGGTTTTCGAGGCTTCCCTCTCGGCGTCCCCCTCCGTGATCAACGTGTCCACCACGACGACGCTCACGACGACGACCTCCGGCGGCTCCCCGCCGTTCCAGTATGCTTACTCGGGCCTCCCGGCGGGGTGTTCCACCTCGGACTCCGCCAGCCTCGTCTGCGTGCCGAGCGCGTCGGGCTCCTACACCGTCATGGTCGACGTGACGGGCATCACCGGCGCCCACGCCTTTGCCAATGCAACGCTGACCGTCCGCGCTCCTCCCAACGGGTCGGGAACCAGCCAGTCGGGCTCCTTCCTCTCCACCTACTGGTGGCTGCTCCTGATCGTCGTGGTCGCGGTGATCATTCTCGTGCTGGTGCTCCGCCGCCGACGCCCGAGCCCGGCACCGCCACCCGCCACGATGCCCGTCGCTCCCGGTCCTTAATCGGTCGGGCGACTACTTTCGCCGACGCCCGGCGGAGCCGGATTTTGCCTGTAGCGCCGCGACGGAGGCGAGCGCCTTCCGCACCCACGCTCGAGAGTTCGATGCGTCCCTCAGGAAGGCACCGGGAAAGACGAGGTACTCCTTCATGACGTGACCCCCCATCGGAGCGAACGGTTTCACGCCGGGGAGCTCGCCCGCCATCGCCCGATCTTCGAGCCCCAGACGGAGGAACACCTCGTCCCCGAAGACGCCCATGAACAGGTGGCCCCGGGAAAAGGCGGCCGGCTGGCCGAACATCTTGCGGACCTCGACCGACGGGTCCGGCGGAACAATCGATTCGAACAACCCGACGGCGGCCGATCCGGCCTTGGGCATCTTCATCGGCACATCCTCGCGATATGGCCCCGGCCCATTAACCCTCGTCACCGTCCACCCCCCGAGCCCGAGCGTGGGATCTCTGGCCCGGAGCCGGTGGCTTCGGTGCGAGTCTCTACGGCGGCTCGGTTGGTCGTTCTCGACCGATGAACTTCCGCGGTGTCGCCCCAGTGCGACACGGGGCGGTGCGAAATGTCGCAGTATGGTTCGGGCTGCGTTATGTCCTATCGGGGCTTCCCGACGCCGATGAACAATCGCACACCGTCCAATTCGAGGGCCCATGTCCTCGCCTATGTCCTCCCGGTCGTCTTTCTAACCGTGGTGGGCGGTCTCTGGGTTCCCGCGGCGTCCGGAAGCCCCGTTTCCGGTCGCTACGTCACCCCGCTCGCCCCCTCCTCCATTCCCCTCGCTGCCGCGACCCGGGCTGTCCAGCAGTACGCGAACTCGACAGGCGTGTTCACCGAGACCTCCCTCGGCGCGTATGCCCTCCTCGGGATCACCACTCCGACCGGGCAGGTCGAACTGGTCCTCTTCAATGGCCTCAGGAACGTGTCGAAGGTGGTCCAGGGTCCCGAGCCGGTCCAGCTGACCCCGAACTCGATGGTGGCCGCCGGGGGCCATTTCTATGTCCAGTGGCAGAACTCGACGAGCGGGAAGGAGACGTTCGAGGTCGTCACCACCAACGGAGTCACCGCGATCGTCAAGCTTCCCCTGACGAAGACCATCTCGTGGACGCTCATCTACGGCGACGCTTCACACCTGCTCGCGGCCGCCCCGGGAGCGCTCGCTCAGGTCAACCCCGCCACGAACTCCCTGGTCGCGGATTACTCGTCGTTCCTCCCGTCGAACGTGTCGTTCCAGTCCGCCGCGGTGGCGCCGTTCGGGTTCTACCTCGGGGGAGCCCAGTCGGCCGCAATCGGGGGCGCCCGACCGTTCGCCGGTTGGTTTGACACGACGACCGACCTTCTCACCGACCTCACCCCCACGGTCAACGGAGCCCCGGGGGTCCTCACGGGTTCGATCGACTCGATCGCCCTTGCCGGCAACGAGGTCTACTTCGGTGGATACCTCGCTGTCGCGAACTTCAGCGCGGGGTTCTTCGAGCAGATCGTCGGCGGCTACCTGTTCGGCTACTCGACGCTCAGCACCCGGTTCCAGAACTTGAGCGCCATCCTGCCCGCATCCACGCCCGCGGTCTTCGGCGTGTTCCCCGTGGGCCGTGCGGTCGTCCTCAACACGGCCAGCTTCCTGCTGAACGTGACGGGCTCGACCTTCTTCTTCACCCAATCGGGGGGAACCTACGTGGTCTCCGGGGTCGGCACTCGCATCAAGAACGACACCGCGCTGACGGGAGTGGACTTCGTGGCCCTCCTCACCGAGGCGTCCGAATCCGGCGGCTTCTACTTCGTGGGCGGGTCGAACCTTACCTCGGGCCTCGCCCAGGTCGAGGCGATCCGGCTGTCGGCGCTCTAGGACGGATCGGATCGCCAATCCGGGCGACGGGCGGTCGCCCGCTCCTCTACTGGACTCCCGCCCCGTAGTCGAGCGTCATGATCCGACAATTGGGGCAGCGCCACCCGGCCAGGTGTCCCGTCATACCGACCGTGTCGAGCATCCCCACGATGGTCTCCCCCTTGAAGACGGAAGCGTCCATCATTCCGATCCGGTCGACCCAGTTCAGCCGATTGAGGAAGGCGAGGTACCCTGGCGACATCGCCCCTCGACAGCGGGGACAGGCGGGCACGTCGGGCAGCGCCATGCGGACCCCAACGGTCTCCGTCTAATCAAGGAAGTCGGACGAGAGGCGTTGACCCGATCGCCCACTCGATCTTGGGAAACCTACCGCGCCCGGAACCCGAACAGGCCGAGATCCGTCCGGCGGATGGGCGTCGCGTTGCGCCGTCCCGCCCAGCGCTTCAGCGCGGCGCATAGCCCGCCGCCGGGGCCGTGATCGGCGATGGCGACGGCCCCCCGGGGAAAGTGGGCATCGACGGACCGAAACTCGGCGAAGGCCTCCCGGTCGTCGTGGGGAACGTCATAGACCACCATGTCGATCGGGTCGATCTCCTCGGCGAGGAGGGGTACCAGGTCTCGCTTGTCCCCCAAGCGGAGGTCCCAGCGCGGCCGCAGGGCGGCGGGCACCGCCCACCCCGAAGCACGCCCGTCGGGGAGCGACCACGAGGCTCGTTTGGGGTCCGCTCCCGGTCGGAGCTTCTTCGGGAGGTCCACCGAATGCAGTGTCCCGCACCGATTGGCGGCAAGACCCTCGAGCAGGTACGCCGAGGAGACGCCCGAAGAGACGCCCACTTCGATCACGTGGCGGGGTCGCTTCAATCGCACGAGGGCCAGCAGTTCGAGCGGGGCGTCGATCTCGACGTACGAGCTCCTTCCCTCCCGGCGATGTTCGCGGTCGAGGTGGCGATACAGACTCTCCCGCTCCCGTGCCCACCCGAGCGCGTCTCGGGCCGCCTCGGCGGAGCAGCCGGCGAGCCCCGCCACCCAACGGGGGTCCGCGTCCGTCTCCACCTGCATGGGGCGATCCCGTCAGCGCGATCGGGCGGGGGGCGTCGACTCCAGCAGCTTCCAGTTTCCCACCCAGTCGCGGACATGCTCGATCTGGGGGCGAACGGCCTTCACGCGCTCGTACGCCTCGTCGAGCGAGACCCCGTCGTGGCGATGCAGGTACCACGCGCCCGCCAGGGAGGCGCGGCGGATCCCGTGGCCGCAGAACATCAGCACGGGCTGGCCCCGCTCTCGAGCCGTATCCACGAACCGGACCACCCGGTCGAGGTTCTCGGGGATGGGCTGGTCTTTCTTGTCGTCGTAGATCGGGTAGTGCTCTTCGGTCGGCGCCTCCGAATCGGGTAGCTCGTCAAGTACGCACACTCGCTGACCGGAGAACTTCTCGGCGTCCTTCCATCCCCCGACGAAGACTCCGGGGAGGATCTCGCTGGGCGATGTCTTCGACTTCTTCGCGCGCGGCTTTGCGGTCGTCTTAGGACGGGACATGATCTCGGCAAGCCGCCCCCGGGGTATGAAGAGCGGGCGTCGTGGAACATCCGGAGAGTGACATAAGTTCTGGCGGTCCGGACGAGAACGCTATATCCGGAAGTCCGCATGGAGGGCCGTGCGCGTGGCCCCGCGGGTGGAGCTTTCTCCCGAGGAGCGGGAGAGCCTTCGTCGTCTCCGGCAGCGCGGGGGCGCGGCGGGGCTGCGTGCGCACGTGGTCCTCCTCGCGGCCCGGGGGATCCAGGATCTCGAGATCGGCCGACAGGTTGGACTCCACCGGAGGACGGTGGCCCGATGGCGCCGCCGGTTCCTGCGTTCGCGCGTCCCCGGGATCGATGGGAGACGTATCGCCATCCGCCCCGGCCGCATCCCCGAATCGACGGTCCGCAGCATCCTGCGTTCCACCGAGCAGAATCCTGGGTTGTTCCGCGTCGGTCCGTCCACCCGACGGGTGGCGAGTCGGTTCGGTGTGAGCCACTCGACGGTGAAGCGGGTCTGGGACTCCTACGATGTCCGACCCGCCGGCTTCACGGGGGTGCCGGGTCGGGTCGACCCCAAACCACCGCTGGTGGTGTCGGACGTCGTGGGGCTGTTCGTTCGCCCTCCCCATGCCGCCATCGCCTTCGCCCTGCGTCGGGGGGCATCGCCCGCCGGGGCCCCCGGCGATTCGAGGCTCACTCCCGCCGTGGATGGGAGCTCCGAACGGCCGTACGAGCCTCCGAAGCCGGGAAATGGCCAGACTGCGCCCCTTCTCGGGGATCGGAGCACCAGCTCCCAGGAGGAGCTCCTCCGATTCCTCTCCGAACTCGCATCTACGC
>DASQHP010000013.1:0-16637 GCA_035632035.1 Thermoplasmata archaeon
TCCTGACGGCGGCCGCGGGTGACCTGCGCCGAGCGGAGAATCTCCTGCAGCTCGCCGCCACGTACGCCGACCCCGTCACGGAATCGACGGTGCGCGAGACGGCGACCGTCCCACTGCAGAGCGAGATCGAGCGTCTTCTGGAGACCGCGGTCTCCGGGGACTTCGTCCAGGCGCGGGACCGGCTCACGGAGCTCTTCGTCACCCGGGGCGCGAGCGGGGAGGACATCCTTCGGGCGATCCACAGTTATCTTCCCAAGATGCCGGAGCGGGTGCTCAACGACCGACAGAAGGTCGACCTGATCGTTTACCTTGGCGAGGTGGATTTCCGCCTCGCCCAGGGGGCCACCGAACGCATCCAGCTCGGGGCGGTCCTGGCCCATCTTGCGGGGCTGGGCGCGAACACGCCGAAACGATGACGCGGCAGAAGCGGATCCACGAGAAACCGGCGGTCTACCGGCGCGCCGTGGCCGCGGGTCGCATCAAGCTACGGCCGGCGACGGTGCGCGCCATCCGCCGGGGCTCCGTGGAGAAAGGCGATGTCGTCCCCACGGCCGAGCTCGCCGGGCTGCTCGCCATGAAGCGAACTCCCGAATTGCTTCCGCACTGCCACCCCGTCCCGCTCACCGGGACCCGGGTCGAGGTCACCACGACCTCGGACGGCGTGGAGGTCGAGGCCGAGGCGGAGGCGATCTACCGCACGGGAGTTGAGATGGAGGCGCTGACGGGCGCGGCCGTCGCGCTCCTCACGGTATGGGACATGGTCAAGTACTTAGAGAAGAACGCGAGCGGGAACTACCCGACGACCCGGCTCGGGCCGATCCGGGTGGTCCTCAAGGAGAAGTCGTCGATGGGAGCCCCTCCATGAACGCCGTGCCCGCCGCCGGAAGTCGCCACCACCTCGGAGGGAACCGGACCCTCGGGTTCGCCGTCCTGTCGGTTTCGGATACCCACTCCGAGGACGATGACCCTTCGGGACTCCTCGCGCGCACCCTCCTCCAGGAGGGCGGTCATCGTGTGATCCGTCACGGCCTCGTCGCGAACTCGGTCGCCGACATCCGGGACTGGCTCGAACCCGCTCTCGGAGAGATCCCGGTCGAAGTGGCGCTCACGATCGGTGGAACGGGCGTGAGCTCCCGGGACTTGAGCGTCACCTCGATCGAGGGGATGGGCGGAAAGCCCGTCGAGGGGTTTGGCCAACTCTACCGTATGCTCAGCTTCCAGGAAGTGGGACCTCTCGCGCTCATCAGCCGGGCCGGCCTCTTCCTGGTCAAGGGAAAGCCAGTGTTCGCGCTCCCCGGCTCCGAGCGGGCGGTGCGCACGGCGATCGAGAAGCTGATCCTGCCGTCGGTCCAGCATCTCGTCGAAGAACTGGAGCGCTAGGCCCCGCTACGTACGGAGCCGTCGGACGCTGAGAGCCCCGAGCGGCGGGGGGCCCGCGTCCAGGATCTGCGGGCCCAATCCCTGGGCGCGGCAGAACTCCGTCCAAGCGGTGTTGGCGTCGACGTGGTGCGCCAAGAGCAGTCCGTGGTCCGAGAGCGCGGGCCAGGCGGCGCGGAGTTCGTATCGGGCCCGGGAGGCATCGGGTCCGTTGTCGTAGAAGAAAACGTCGATCGCACCGGCCTCCACGATCTCGTCCAGACGGTCCTCCGTGTTCCCGAGAACGAGCGTCCAGCGACCCCGGAGCGCCGGGGCGACGAACTGTCCCACCGTGACCTCGTTGACGCCGGAGGCTCGCCCGCCCGTGGGGCCGGGACCCAGCGAGACCAGCTCCCCCGTGCCGTTGGCTTCCAGGCCCGCGAGGAGCCATGCCGTCGAGTACCCGGGGCGAACGCCCGTCTCCACGATCCGTCGCGGCCGCAACGCGCGGACGAGGAGGTAGAGGAGGCCGCCCTGGGGTAGCTCGCGCGTGAACGGGAGGCCCGCGCCCCGCTGGAGCAGGATGTCGGGCACGTCGCTTTCCGAGAGCTCTCGGCGGTAGCGCTTCAGCTCGGAATCCGTGGTACCGGTCAGATCGATGACCCGGTCGAGCGACGCCTGGCGGAAGAGGAGCATCCGCTGACGGAGGGCCTTGCGCGCCGCCGGCGTCAGTAGAGCGGGCCGTCGGCCCACCCGCGGCGCCACCGGCACCACGGCGCCGCTCGGCGGAAAGCCGTTCCGCGGGATCGACCCGATCCCGTCCAAGCCGGATCTCTGCATCAGTACCCAATAGGCGGGGCGATACATAGTCCGTGCGACGCCGACCGCCGGAGTGACGCCCTCGCCACCGAACGGTTTAATAGGCCCGGACCATGAAAACCGTCGGAGACCTCCATGGGCGTCCAGGAACTTGACAATCAAGCGTTCGACAAGCTCACGCAGCACTCGGCCGCCGTCGTCGATGTGTGGGCTCCGTGGTGCGGTCCGTGCCGAATGGTCTCTCCGATCGTCGACCGTCTGTCGGAGCGCTACCAAGGAAAGGTCGCATTCGGGAAGCTCAACTCCGATGACTTCGGCGAGAAGGCGAGCCAGCTGGGGATCATGAGCATCCCGACGCTGCTGTTCTACAAGCAGGGAAAGCTCGTGGACCGGATCGTGGGTGCCTACCCCGAAGAGGTCATCGACGAGCACATCCGGCGCTTGCTCTGACTCCGCCGCCCGGGGGAAGGGCCCGGCGCATTCGCCGGATTCGGATCGCGTCCGGGGGCGTCCGCTCCGGTTCGGGAGGGCTGAACCTCGCCCATGCCCGATTCGGCCGACCTTCAGCTCGCCCGGTACGGCTTCCAGCGTAAGCTCGACGAGATCGGCGCTTGCCGCGGCCGCGCGACCGAGCTGATCACGCTCTACGTTCCGCCGGGAAAGCAGCTCTCCGATGTCATGGGGTACCTCCGGAACGAGTACGCCCAGAGCTCCAACATCAAGAGCCGAACGACCCGCAAGAACGTGATGTGGGCGATCGAATCGCTGATGGGACGCGTCCGCCAGTTCAAGGAGCCGCCGGCGAACGGGGTCGCCTTCTTCGTGGGGAGCCGCGCGGTCGGCGCGGACAAGTCCGAGCCGGTGACGTTCATCGTCGAGCCGCCCGAGCCCCTCAACACCTACCTTTACCGGTGCGACTCGACGTTCTTCCTGGACCCCCTGCTCGCCATGGTCCATGAGCCGGACATCTGGGGGCTGCTCGTCATGGACCGCGCCGAGGTGACGATCGGCTTCCTCAAAGGAAAACGGATCGAGCCCCTCCGCAACCGTCAGTCTCTCGTTCCGAGTAAGCACGGCCGCGGAGGCCAGTCGGCGCACCGCTTCGAGCGGATGATCGAGCACGCCGCCCACGAGTTCTTCGTGAAGTGCGGCGAGATGGCGAACGAGATCTTCCTCCCGAAGAAGGACGCGCTGAAGGGGATCCTCCTCGGCGGCCCCGGCGCCACGAAGGAGTACTTCTACAAGGAAGGGTACCTCCACTACGAGCTCCAGCAGAAGGTCGTCCAGCCCCTCTTCGACGTCGGGTACACCGACGAGTACGGGCTGAAGGAGCTGGTCGAGAAAGCGACCCAGACCCTGCACGGCCTCGAGCTCACCGAGGAAAAACGGATCGTTCAGCAGCTGTTGAACGAGATCCGCCGCGCCGAGGTCGGCCTCGCCGCGTACGGAGAGCGGGACGTCTTGGAGGCGCTCGGGCTGGGGGCCGTGGACACCCTTCTCGTCTCCGCCGGACTGCGTCGTCGCCATGGCTCCTTCCAATGTCCGAACTGTGGGCACGAGTTCGAACGCACGGCCCCCGACGAGGAGGTCGAGCGGATCCATTCGGGAGCCTGTCCGAAGTGCGGGACCTCGCCGGTGACGCTCGTGCGCAACGCCGACTATGTGGAAGAGCTGTATCTCAAGGCCCAGGCGTCCGGGGCGAAGGTCCGGATGATCTCCACGGAAAGCGAGGAGGGCGAGATGCTCGCGAAAGCATTCGGCGGTGTGGCCGCGATCTTGCGCTATCCGCTCGCACGCCGAAATCCGCTGCCGCGCGCAGGTGGCCCGTAGACCCCGTCCTCACCAGAGGTGGCCCAGCGGGTCTTCCTCAGGTTCGGAATCATCCGCGCGGGCACCGGCGGGCGCCCCGGGAGACCGGGGTGCACCAGTCGGGGGCGTGTAGAGCGACGCCGGGGGCGGGGGCGGCGCCGGGGTCTGTCGCCGGCGGGCCACCACGACCGTGGTAACGAGCACGAGGCCGACGACGAGTCCGACCAGGAGGAGGCCGGTCCCCCGGAATGTGGACGCCGGACCGGGAATCGGGCAGTTCCCCGCCTGCAGGCAACCGGTCTGCTGGACCGCGTTCGACACCGGCTCCGGCTGGGTCTGAACGCTGACGGGTCCCGTCGTCTCCGCTTGGGGCGTGACGACGGCGGGGGCGAGCATCGGCGTAACGCCGGCGCTGGGCGCGATCCCGTCGGCGCTCGACGTGAAGGTGGAGGCGGAGGACCGGAGCCCAAAGTGGGCCGACGTCCCCGGGCTGACATCAATGATACTGGTCGCCGCCGACTCGGAGGCCACGTCCGGGGCGCCGACATGCGCGTCGGAGGCGGCATCGAACAAGTCGGCCACCGAGGGCAGGAAGAGGATTCCTTCGCGCACCGAGAACGGCCCGCTGACATGAACGGCCAGCTGGTCGGACGACGTTCCGTCCGTAAGTGCGAGGGGGCCGAGGTCGTGCCCCGCCAGGGTCACGTTGCCGGAAGCCGAGACGTTGCCGCTGAGGGTCGGGCCGCCCGAGTGGGTGACTCCGATCCAGTTGGTCGACGTCCACGTGGCCGCGAGCGAGTAGTTGCCGGCCGCGGAGAACGTGCTGGTCGAGTTCCACATCGCGCCCGGAGCGACATTGAGCGGGAACAGGCCGAGGGCGGGTCGGAAAGAGACGCCGGCGTGCGTGGCGGCGGTCAGCGTGATCGTCGACGAGTTCGTGAGGTCGCCGGCGGCCGTGCGCACCCACCCCGCGTCGGTCTCCTGGTACGAGCCCCGGATCTCGCTGTAGCTGTTGACAAGGCCGACGGCCGGGACCGCGGAACCGTTCTCGTACACGAGTGCGTCGCTCGTGGTGTTCACGAATCCGGCGCCGATCTCCAGCGCCTTGACCGTGATGTTGAACGTGAAGGCCGCATTGACGCAGTTGGGACGACAGTACTCGGCGTAGAGGTTCGCGGCCATCGTCCGCTGGAGCTCGATCGAGTGGACGGTGGCGGAAAGATTGGATTCGTTGAGGATCACTTGGATGCCAAAGTAGGCGCGAAGGACGTACCCGTAGCTGAATCCCATCGTCGCGTTGTGCCCGACGCCCGAGATGTTGGCAGTGTGGTACGCCCCGTACGCCCAGCTCGCGTTCGTGGTGAACGCCCCGGGGCCCGAAATCGAGGGGCTGGGTGCTGCCGCGACCGCGCCTCCCGCTAGCATCGAGACAAGTACGAGTGCCGAAATCGTGCCGACCGCTGCCCTAACCGCCCGCCCCCCGGAGGTCATCGAATGCCCAGCCCGGGGCGGCTTTCGCGCCCGGACTATGTCACGGATTCAAGCACACCCTCTTAAGTGGGTGTTCATCCAGTAGGAATGCCCGTTGGACACCGTGTCACGGTGTCTTTTTGGAGGGATTCATCGGGGTGCGGGCGCTAACCGAGGCCGAGGGCCGGGTGATCGCCGTCCTCCTCGGTGGGGTCGGGCTCTCCGAGAGGGACCGGCTCCGCCGGATCCGTATTCCCCGGTCCACCTACCACGCCGCCCGCAAGCGAGCCTACGAAGAGCACTGGTTGGAGGACCGGTACGTGCCCGACCCATCCCGATTCGGGATGCCGCTCGTCACCTTCGCCGTCGTCCGACCCTACCTGGACCACCATCGGGAGCTGGTGGACGCATGGACCTCCGCCCTGCCCAACGTGTTGACGTGGTCGAGCCCCCAGCTGGTGCTCGGCGTCTTCTTCCATGCCGATCGTCCGAAGCTCACCCGCGATATCGGGCGGCTCCTCCCGGAGGGATGGAGCCGGTGGAGCTACCTAGTCTCCGTCGATGTTCGGACGCCAAGCGTTCCGGTCTACTTCGACTACGAGGGCCTCTGGTCCCACCTCTCCGGCCTTCCGGGGACCTCCACCTACCCGAACGGGCTCGGCGGCGCGGGCCCTATCGACGAGGATTCGCCTCCCCTCACGGACCACCAGCGCTGGGCCGCGGGGGAGATCATTCACCGACCGTTCCTCGCCGAAACGGAGGGGCGGCCCGGCCATCTGATCGGTCCGCTGGGGCTTCCGTTCTCCCAGCTGCGGCTGCTGCGTCTGGGATGGGTCGTCCATCGCGTCCTGCTGGACCCCGGGCGGGTGCCCCCGTTCCGGGGGCGTTCGGCCGATCAGGTCACGCTCATCATGGGGGAGCTTCGGGAGGGGCAGCGGCCGGAGCTTCTGTTCCAGACGCTGACCCGAGAGTGCCGGGTGTTCCCGTTCCTGTTCGTGACCGACGGCCACCGGCTCCTCCTCGGGGCGCTGGGGCGGAATCCGAGCGCTCCCCCGCCGGAACCTCTTCCGGGGGAGGCGCGACGTCCGGTCCTCGCGACGCTCCAGGAGGCGCTGCAGGGCATCGAGATCATCGAGGAGCCGGCCGCGACGTTCCGGGCCATCGTGGACCATCGGTACGACCGCCTGTTTCCCCGGTCTCCAGCCCGCTGAGCGAAGGGCCGTGGCGTCGACTCCGCCTACTCCGTTGCGGGACTGACCTCGCCGGCGGCAACCTCAAATCCCAGAATCATCAGCCGCTCCCGGGGCGTGTAGCCTAGTCTGGATAGGGCACCGGGTTCCTAACCCGGCGGTCGGGGGTTCAAATCCCCCCACGCCCGCTCTGGCCCGCGCCGCTTCGCTTGGGCCCGTGCCGTCGCGCCGAAGATGGGAAACGCGGTACCACGGAGGTGGCTGGTCGCGCGTTCCCGACGGAACGCCCGGTTTCCGTGGCCCCCCGAGCCGAAGTTCCGAACAACGTCGGGCCTCGGGCCCGTAACGCGAGTGCCCGATTCTCATCGACGGGAACGGCTCGAACCTCGCAACGAACGTATTAGTCCCCGCGGGTAGGGCCGGCGATGGGACCACGAGTCAACCTTCGATGGGTTGCGCTCGTCTCCGTCATGGCCCTCCTCCCGGCCATTCCGGTGCTCGGCCCGGGCGCGGCTTTCACAGCCCACTCCCCGTCCGCACCGGTTCTCGCCAAGCCCCCGGTGATTCCTCTCTCTTCGGGTCCGGCATCCCCCTTCCCAGAATCCACCCCGAGCTATGTCTGGTCTACCGCGCAGATCTCCTACGGGCCAGGGGACCCCTCGGGGCTCCTGTTCGGAGAGGGGGCGGTCATGGCCGTCGACGATCGGCTCCAGAACACCGTTTCGTTCGGCGGTCAGGCCCGCGATGGCCTGAGCGGCATCACGCTCGTCTACGACAACAGCTCGAACGGCACCTGGTGGTACGCGGGCTCGGCCATCTCCCCGCCCGCGCGCTCCAACGCGACCTTCGCCTCGTACCCGCCGGGCGATCTTGCGGTCCTGTTCGGTGGACTCGGGAATCTGGCACCCGCCCGGACCTACCGGGACACCTGGGCCTACTACTTCTACAATGAGACCTGGGTCAACATCTCCCAGACTTCAGGGCCGCCGGCCCGTGAGAACGCCGCCATGGCCGTGGATCCCACGGACGGCCTGGCTCTCCTGTTCGGAGGAATGGACCCGGCCTACTCGTCGGGCGGGGCCACGGGTACTGCGGTCTGGAACGACACCTGGGAGCTCAACCTGACCACGTTCACGTGGAGCCCGCTCGTGCTCGGCTCGTCGCCTCCCGCGCTCCTCGGGAGCTCCATGGTATGGGACCCCGTCACCGCTGAGTTCGTCCTGTTCGGTGGGTGCGACACCAGCCATTGCTCCGATACTGTCTACACCTACGTCCCAGGACAGCGGGCATGGAGCCTCCGAAGCGTCGGGGGTGCGGTACCCTCCGGCCGCGGATCGGCCTCCTTCGCCTGGGACCCCGTCGACAATGGGTCGATCCTATTCGGCGGGTTCGCCCCCGGCCCGGCGGGGCCCACCGCCCTCGGGGACACGTACTACCTCAGCCCGACCGTCTCGTCCTGGTCGACCATCCCCTCGCAGGGCGGGCCCCCTCCGACGTACGGTGCAGCGTCTACTTTCTCGGACTATCCGGGATGTGTGGGCTTCTGGGTTCAGGGAGGCTCGCCGGCGCTGGAGTCGATCATCTACAACGATTCGTTGCTTGAACCGGTGACCTCGCTTCGCCCGAACTGCTTCACACCGTTCGGGGGTGGGACCGGCGGAGGCCCGCCGCCGCCATGCTCGAACACCTCGGCGCACGTGACGGTTCAGGTCCGAGACGCGCTGACAGGTCGCGGCGTCGGGGGGTCGGATGTCATCGTGAGCGGGTCCTGCGGAACATCCCACGGGATCACCGGCGTCGATGGATTTGTGAACCTCACCGAGGCCGCGCCCGATATCCTGAACGTTCGCGCCGACGCGGTGGGGTACCACGGCCAGAACCTGACCGTCACCTACACGGGAGCCCCGGGCGCGGTGGTCCGAGTGGACCTTAACCCCCTCCCATCGCTATCGGCCCGGATCTTCGGCGCGTCCCTCACCGGCCGGGTCCCTCTTCCCAACGCGACGGTGACGGTCAATGCGGCCCTCATCGTCGGACGATCGAACGCCCTCGGCTGGGTCAATGCCTCCCGTGTCCCCGACTCCACCCCGGTCCTCGTGGTTTCCGGTTCGGCGACGGACTTCGGCCCCGGGTCGGTCACGGTCGCCTACCCGTACACGGGAGTCGTCTACGCCAACCTCACTCTCTCGGCGTTCGGGGCCCTCACCGTTCGAGTCCGCGACAATCAGACCGGCGCCCCGATCGCCGGCGCGACCATCGACCTGCGGTTCATCGACCCGGTTGGAGCCAACACCTCCGTCGTGTTCTCCGGAGCCGACGGGAATTACTCGTCCGCGTTGGAGGCCGGGAACTACTCCTACACGGTGAGCGAGACGGGGTACTTCTCGAACTCGAGCTCCGCGCCGGTGTACCACCCATGGATCGCTCCCACGTTCGTGGAGGTCAACCTCTCGCGTGTCTATGGGGCCGACGTCGACGTGCACGTCGTGGATTCCACCACGGGGAATCCCGTGGCGCTCGCGACCGTTACGCTCGGGGGATCCCGGACGGTGGCGACCGATGTCCGCGGGTGGGCGAACGTATCGAACGTCCAGCCTCCCGGGCTCGTGCGCATCGACGTGTCGGCCTGGGGATTCTATCCGAACTCCACCACGGTGACCATCGGTCCATAGGTGGTTCTGAACGACGTGGAGGTACCCCTCCACCCGGCGCCACCGTGTAGCCCGTACTCCTCGTGCCCGAACAATTCGACCGGCGGTCCCCCTCCGACCCTCGAGCTCCTGCCCCCGCCCGGGGTCGTTCGAAGCGTTCTCCTCGTGGCGCCGATCGCCCTCGCCGTGGTGGGAGCCCTCGTCGTGACCCTCTACCGATGGCGGGCCGCCCGGACGGCGCGTGCCCCGGAAAGGCCGGGACCCCGGCGCGAGGGACCGGTCGGGTCGGATCCGGGGGCTCTCCCATGACCCGGTGGTTCTCGAAGGAACCGGAAAAGCCGGTCGAGGTGGTGGAGCGGCTCATTCCCGTGGAGATCCCCATCCTCACGGAAACGAAGCGACGCTTGGCTCGTCAGGAGTACGAGGAAGCGCTCCGGTCCGCCTACGGCCAGGTCGTGGGAGACCTCCAGCGCGCATTCGGGACCCCGTTCCCGACGGGGTGGACGAACCGGGAGATCCTCGAGCGCGGACGGGTGGAAGGCTGGGAGCACTTGCCCGACTTCCTTCAGCGCTTGACGGACCTGTACACACCCATGCGCTTCGGGGGACGTCCCGAATCCTCCGACCCGGAGCTGCTTCTGGGGCTTCTCCAGAGCATCTACGCGGCCCGGCCGATGTGGCGGCTCTACGTCCAGGATCGCCCCGGCGCTGGGACCTCGAGCCGCCTCCCTGCGGGGCCCCGAGCGCCGTCGACCGGGGACC
This sequence comes from Thermoplasmata archaeon, assembly GCA_035632035.1. GTDB lineage: Archaea > Thermoplasmatota > Thermoplasmata > Lutacidiplasmatales > UBA184 > Lutacidiplasma. Next base: position 10,058 of record DASQHP010000013.1, read on the forward strand.
ACGGAGGGGCCGGCCCGTGAGCTTCGACGCGGCGTCGCTCCTCGGCCAGGTTCCCTGGGAGGGTGTGTTCGCTCTCGCCGTCGTTCTCCTGGGCATCGGAGCTTGGGGTGCCTTCGTCCGCCCCCGGTCGCCGCGAGCTGCCGTACGGCCGCAGCAGATCGAACTGTCCGACCGGGACGTGGTCTCCATCGCATACGTGGCCGTGCAGAGCGGTCGCGTCTCCCTCCTGGTCCGGTCCATCCGCTCCCGACTCAACGCTCTCTCGGTGACGGCGACGGGACACACCCTGGACTCGCTGCCCGGCCGTCTCGCCCGGATCCGCCGGCGGCCCTCCGTCCGGGTGATCGCGCTCCGTCGTCTGAGGTCCCGCCTCCGGTGGTTGGAGTGGCAGGCCCGCTGGGCTGAGTCGAGTTGGCTGCCGCCGCTCGACCCGTGGCGACCGCGCTCCTCCTCGACGCGTCGGCTCGGACGGGCGGTGGCGCGATTCATCGGTGATCTGGATCGATTCGGCCAGTCCATAGGAATGAACCCAACATGACCAGCAGTCCCCCGGAGGCCCCGACACCGTCGCCAATGCCGAACGTCGCACCGTCCGAGCTGCTCAATCGCCTCAAGGAGCGGGTCGCGGAGAGGATCATCGGGTACGACGCCGTCGTCCGACTCCTCCTGGACGCGCTCGTGACGCAGGGTCACGTTCTTTTGGAGGGGGCGCCGGGGATCGCGAAGACGATGCTCGTCCGGCGATTCTCCGAGAGCCTCGCGCTCGCGTTCAAGCGGATCCAGTTCACCCCCGACATGCTCCCGTCGGATATCGTCGGGAACGTGGTCCTGAATCCCGTGTCCCGGGCGCTCGAGTACCGCCCCGGCCCGATCTTCTCGAACGTGGTGCTGGCGGACGAGATCAACCGCGCGCCCCCCAAGGTCCAGTCCGCGCTCCTGGAGGCGATGCAGGAGCGCCAGGTGACGATCGATGGCGTGGGTCACCCGCTACCGGAGCCGTTCATCGTGATCGCGACGCAGAACCCGATCGAGCAGGAGGGAACCTATCCGCTGCCCGAGGCGGAACTCGACCGACTCCTGTTCCGCGTGCTCATGGGCTACCCGTCGGCGGCCGATGAGCGCATCCTCAATCGACTCCACTCCGCCCCCCTTCCGGCCTCCTCCCAGTCGCCGATCCTGGACGGCCCGGCCGTGGATGCATACCGGGACCTGGCGAGCCGGGTCCGCCTTTCCGACGAAGTGCTCGGGTACATCGTCGAGCTCGTTCGAGCGACCCGAGCGGACCGGCGCATCCTCGTCGGAGCCTCGCCGCGCGCGGGCGTCCAGCTCACTCGGGCGGCCAAAGCCGAGGCGATGTTCTCCGGACGGGACTACGTCACGCCGGACGACGTGAAGACGGTCGCCTTCTGGGTGCTCAATCATCGCGTCACGCTTCGCCCCGAGCTCGTGGCCCAGCACTACGCGGATGGCGGGGTCGGGAATGAGCCCGCGCTGCGGGCCGTGCTCGGTGACGTCTTCGACCGCGTGACCGCCCCCCGGTAGCGCCGTGCCCGAGGACCGAGCCGCCATCGAGGGATCCGGGGAGGACTGACCGGTGATCCGACGTCGCGGCTACTACGCCGCCCTCGCGTCGGCCGCCGCGGTGCTGCTCGCCCTGTGGACCCTCAACGGCCTCGTCCTCCTCCTCGCGATCGGACTCTTCGCGTTCCTGGCCTCCGAGCTCTTTCTGTTCGAGCTCTCCGGCCGGCTTGACCCCTCGGACTTCTGGGTCGAGGAAGTCGAGTCCTCGCCGCGCCTTCCGATCGGCGCCGAAGCCCCTGTGCGTCTGCGGGTCGCCTACCACGGCTCCGCGAGGGTGGAGGCGATGGTCACCGACACCCGGCCGGCGGCGATCGAAGTGGTCGAGGGCGCCACGTCGACGTCCCGGCTCTGGAACCCCGGCGACGTGGTGGACATCGCCTACCGCATCCGAACGCCACGGCGAGGTCGCCAGGAGCTCGGACCGGTGATCGCCGGGCGCGAGGGGCCGCTGGGGCTGGCGTTTGAGGAGGTGGAGATCGCCCCGGCCCGCCCGCTGTTCGTCACCGCCTCCAATCCCGCTCTGCGTTCGTCCCCGAGCGGCCTCGCGCTGTACACGCGCGTCCGGGGCCGCCTCGCCCTCCGCCACCGCGGCTACGGGTCCGAGTTTCGGTCGCTACGGGCGTACGAGCTCTCGGACGACATCCGTCACGTCGCCTGGCGACGCTCCACGCCCGAGAACCTCCTCGTTCGCGAGTTCGAGCAGGAAAGCCGGCAGGATTACCTCCTGGTCTACGACGTGAGCCCACCCATGGACGTCGGGGCCGACCGCGCGAGCGCGCTGGACCGCGCCGCGGAGGCGGGCGCGGTCGTCGTGGGGTTCATCGAGCGCGGCGCCGAGGACCGGGTGGGACTCCTCACCTACTCCGACCGCGTCCACCAGTACTTGAAGCCCGGCCGGGGGGCCGCCCACTTCCGCCGGGTCGCGGACAATCTCGCCCTGCTGGCGACACGGCCGGGGAAGTTCGACCTCGCGAAGCTGCTCGAGGAGGCCCGTCGACGGCTCTCGGTGAACACCCACCTCCTGGTGTTCACCACGTTGAGCGAACCGCTGGGAGAGCTCCATGGGACCCACGCGCGATTCCTCGGCCGCGGCCATCACCTCTACCTGTTCGCCGCCGAGCCGGCGGGATTCTATCCCTCCCCGGACGACCCCGGCGATTCCGCGGTCTTGGACTGGGCCCGGCGGGTCGACGACCGTCGGCTCAGTCGCCGCCTGTCGCTGCTGGCGGCGGAGGGGATCCCGACGTATCGCTACGACCAGCGCGGGGCCACGATGAAGGTCGTGGCGGCCTACGGAGAGATCCGCGCGTGGGGGCGGACCGGATGAACGCTGCCACCGGGCGATGGCTCGCGCTCCTTCCGCTCCTCGTCTACGCCGAGTACCTCGTCGCCCTCGCGCGGCCGCCCCTCAACGTCGAGGGGATGCTGATGATCGTCGCGATCTCCCTTCCCGTCGTTGAAATCGTGACCCAGCGCTGGGGGGTCTGGCTCTACGTGCCGGGCGTCGCCGTCCTCGGTGCGCTGGGCGCGGGCCTGCTTCGAGCTCTTCCGTCCTCGGAGACCGCCCTCCTCTTCCTGAGCCTTCTTGCGGCGGCCCCGGTCTGGTGGGCAGCCGTGTCCCGCCGGGTGTGCACGTCGCTGGCCGGGAGCGTGCTCGCCATCATTGCAACGGTCGAGCTGTCGCTGGTCGCGGCCTTCACCGCGAAGGGTATCGAGGCTACGACAACCGGTGGGACTCCGAGTGCCTGGATGTCACAGTTCACATCGATGTTCGCGTCGCAGGTTGAATCGATCTCAGCGTTCGCGCGCGGCTCCTCGATCCCCCCGGCCCCGCTCGGCGGAGTTCCGGACGCCACGTTTGCCGTTCTAGCGGTCCTCCCCCTCGTCGTCCTGGTCGCGAGTTGGTTGGCCCCGGCCTGGCGCTCACGGATTTCCGCGGGCCAACCCGGACCACGGCCGGCCCACCTGGGATCGCTGGCAGTCGCCGTGGGGGCGGTCCTAGCGTTCGAAGGAGCGAGTCTGGTCGCCCCGCCCGAGGTCACCCTGCTCGGTACGTGCACGGCGGTGGCCGAGATCCTGGTGGCGCTGACGATCCTGGGCCGCACCCGGGTCGAGCACCCGGGGGCCGCACCCGTGCCTACGACGCGCCCGGGCTCGGCGCCAACTGGCCGATAAGCGCGCGGACGCGCCGGATCCCTTCCTCGGCAAGGGCCTCTGCGCGAGCAGCCTCCTTGGCCTCGGCGAACACCCGGATGAGCGGTTCGGTCCCCGATGGACGCAGCAGGATCCACCCGTCGGGCCGGAAGATCTTGAGCCCGTCCAAGGTGAGGACGCGTACCCCTTCGGATTCCAGCTCGTGACCCAGTCGGCCGATGACCTGGTCCGCGAGCTCACGGGGGCACGCGACCTTCTGCTTCACGAGCGCGTAGGTGGGCAAGTCGGCGACCGCTTCGGCGAGGGAAACTCCGGAGCGTGCGAGATAGTCGAGGACCGCGGCCGCGGTCATCGCGCCATCTCGAGCCAGCTGGAAGCTGGGGAAAATGAGGCCGCCGTTCTCCTCGCCCCCGAAGACGGCCTGTCGGGCCCGCATCTCCCGCGTCACCACGGGTGAACCCACGCGCGTGTAGACGACCTCGCCACCCAGGGGCTTCACCGCATCCTCGACGCTCTGGGAGCCCGAAACCGGTGTGACCACGATACCCCCGTGGTGCTGCCGGACGCTCTCCCGAGCGAGCAGCGTCAGGGTCCGTTCCCCGGGGAGGTACTGTCCCTTCGCATCGACGAAGACGGCCCGGTCGGCGTCGCCATCGTGGGCGATGCCGAGGTCTGCGCCCACCGCGGGAACGGTCCGGACGAGGTCGGCGAGGTTCGCCTCCGTCGGCTCCGAGCGATGGCCGGGGAACGTTCCGTCAATCTGGGCGTTCAGGGTGACGACGTGGCAGCCCAAACGCCGGAGCAGCTCCGGGCTGGTCGGGACCGACGCCCCGTTGCCACAATCGAGGACGACCTTGAACTGGCGCCGCCGGATGGACGCGACATCCACCTGGGCGAGAATCCCCTCGATGTACCGGTGCGCGCCGTTCGAGTCAGGGCGGACGTCGCCCAACCCATCGAACCGCCGCGTGGGCCCTCGGCCCTCGGCCGCCGCGGACTCCACCCGCTCCTCCACGTCGCGGGTCACCTCCAGTCCGTCCTCGGCGATCAGCTTGATGCCGTTGAACTCGGGCGGGTTGTGCGAAGCGGTGACGATCACGCCCAACTGCGCCGAGAGCTGGAGGAGGTTGTACTGGATCGCCGGGGTGGGCAGAATCCCCAGCGGGATGACCGTGTGCCCGCCGAGCTCGAGGGCCGAAATGACGATGCGCGCGAAGGCAGGGCGGGACGTCCGCCCGTCCCAGCCCACCACGATCGGTCGGCCGGGGGGAACCGATTCCGAGATGCCCCCCGCGACGGCCGACACGAACCCGGCCGTGAGCCGCTCGCCGACGACCTCGCGGATACCGTTGGTCCCGAACAGGCGCATCGACTCCCGTTCGGCGTGCCGGCTCATAATCCTATTCGGGGCGCTTCGCGCACGGCGCTTATCGGGTTCCCGAGCATGCTCGCTGGCTTGGACGCCCCCCGCTGGCTCGTGGATGAGATGCTCGGGCGCCTCGCCCGCTACCTCCGGTTCCTGGGGCAGGACACGGCGTACGCCAAGGGGCGGTCCGACGAGGAGATCCGGGACTGGGCTCTCCGCGAGGGTCGAATCCTGGTCACGCGGGACCGGCTTCTGGCCCGCCGGACAGCCGGCTCTATCCTCATCCGTTCCGTGGTTCTCGCCGACCAGCTCCGGGCCGTCCGCGACGCATTCCCCTCTCTCGAGCTCCAGGTTCAGTTCGTTCGATGCACCCTCTGCAACGGGCGACTGGAGCCGGCCGAGCCAACGGCTCCGGAGGAACAAAGCGGCCTCCCGAAGCCGGCCGAACCCGCGGCGAGGGGGCCGGTGTATATCTGCCGAGAGTGCCACCACAGCTACTGGGAGGGCAGCCACACGAGCCGGATCCGACGCACGATCGCGGAGGTCCTGGGAACCCCATGACCCGATTCTGGGTGGAGCTCTCCGGAGAGAACCGCCCGCTGGCGCTCGCCGAGCTCGAGGGGGCAACCCGGGCCCTGGGTGGAGCAATTTCGGCTCCACCTGATCTTCCGGACTCGATCACCGGTTCGTTCGTCGCTGTGGACCTGGCGGGCCGTGCGTCGGCGACGGCGCTCGCGGACCGGCTGGCCCTCGCATGGATGGTCGTGGAGCCCTGGCCCGAAGAGGGCGCAGAGGAGATCGCCGGTCGACTCGTCCGAGAGGGGAGGCGCGGCAGGTCGGCCGCGTTCCGGCCGTTCGGCCGGCCACGGGGACCGGTCCGATCGATCCCGGTCGCCCGCCTGGCCGACGCCTACCGGAGGGGCGGCGGGTCGATCGACCTCACGACGCCGGACCAACGCTTCTTCATCGCGGAGTCGCCCGGCGGTCGTTTCCACTTCGCGGAGGAGGTGGGGTCGGTAGACCGAACCGCCTTCGAACGACGCCGCCTCCCCACGTTCCCGTTCCGGCGTCCTGTGAGCCTCCCTCCCAAGCTGGGGCGCGTGGCCGCCAACCTGGGGGCGGTCCGGCCGGGTGACCGGGTGCTGGACCCGTTCGTAGGCACCGGAGCTCTTGCGGCGGAGGCCGCCCTTCTCGGCGCCCGAATGAGCGGAGTGGACGTCGACGCGACGATGGTGCGCGGGGCGATCCAGAACCTGGCGCATGTGGGTCTCGAGTTCGAATCGATCACGGCCTCCGACGCGGCGGTCGCCGCACGGGACTATTCGGGCCCGGCGTTCGACGCGCTCATCAGCGACCCGCCGTACGGCCGGTCCTCGGGAAGCCGCGGCGAGCCGCCCGAAAACCTCCTCGAGCGGACGATCCCGGCGTGGGCGCCCGCGGTTCGGGCGGGTGGGCGGATCGTCCTCGTCGTCCCCGGTG
>DASQHP010000014.1:0-22329 GCA_035632035.1 Thermoplasmata archaeon
GGAGCTCGCCCTCTACTATCCGCCGGGCCTCCCGCCCGGAGCCGGCTTCACGTTCGGCTTCGGCACCGTCCCCGTGACCGCGCAGGATTCCGGGTCGACCTCGCCCTACGCCGACCACGCCTACATGGCCTGGTCGGACAACGGCAACCTCACCACGAACCCCGGCTACGCGACGATCGAGGTCGCGGTGAGCACCAACGGCGGCACCAGCTTCTCGCCCCCGTCGGCGATCCTGCCGACCTCCACATCCACCGTCTACGCGGAGCCGTCCATCTCGGTCCAGCCGAACGGGAACGTATGGGTCACGTTCCTCGGGATCGACATCTCGACGGGCAACTACAACATCTACGGGGTCCTGTCGCAGAACGGCGGGACCAGCTGGTCGAACCTGTTCCTGCTCTCGGACGCGACCAGCACGCCGGGGACCGCGATCTCCGACATCGGGCTCTTCACCTCGGCGCTGGGCACCTCGAACGGCATCTATCCGATGTGGCTCGACTGCAGCAGCTCGAGCTGCGCTACGAGCGCCGACGCCCAGCTCGCCACGGCGAACGTCCATGCCGTCCTGGTCGCCGCGAACATCACGGGCGTCTCGGCAACGATCTCGACGTTCGGCGCCGCCCGGGCCTACGCTCTCCCCGCCACGCTTGGCTGGGACAACGCGAGCCAGAGCACCGTGACCGTGCCGCAGTTCCTTCCGGACTCGTCCAACTCGTCGGACGTCTACACCTTCGAGGCCTGGTCCGGGCTCTCGACCTCGACCAACTTCCAGACGACGGTGAGCTTCTCGGGCGGCTCGGGCGCCCCGACGCTGATGGCGAACTACAAGGCCGTCCCCGCCGCGATCCTCACGGGGACCGTGACGCCGAACGTCCCGGGTCTCAGCGTGAAGGTCAACGGGGTCCCGGCGCCGCTGACGCCGTTCAACGCGACGGCCCAGCAGTACATGGCGGTCGTCCCCGGTGGGATCTCCTACCTCGTCCAGGCGTCGGCGCCGAACTACGCGCCGCAGTCGCACAACATCCAGACGAACCAGGGCGGGACGTACTACTGGAACTTCACCCTCCTGAAGCTCCCCGGGTACATCGTGGGCCAGCTGACGCCGTCGACGGCGACGCTCACCATCAACGGCACGACCGTCACGACCGTCAACTCCGTCACGGGGCTCTTCAACGTGGCCGAGCCGTTCGGATGGTACTGGATCAACGCCTCCGGCTCGGGCCTCACGTCCTTCAGCGCCTACCGTCAGGTGCTGGCGGGCGGCAACACGACCGTCAACATCGTGCTGACGGGAGGCTGGGTCCAGGGCGTCGTCCTGGGTGCGCAGCCGACGAAGCCCGGACTCGTGGTGAAGCTGGACGGCGCGCCGATCGCGGTCTCCTCCGCGGGGACGTTCAACAACTCGACCCTCGGCGGGTACCACACGATCACGGCGACCCAGTCCGGCTACAACCTCTCCACGATCAGCCTGTTCGTGGCGCCGGGCCACACGACGCTCGTCAACGTGACGCTGACGAACCACGGCTGGATCTCGGGTCTCATCGGGCCCAGCACGTCCATCAGCGCGGTCACGCTGCACATCTACAGCGGGTCCATCGGGAACTTCTACCCCGTGGCGGCCAACGGTACGTTCAACGTGAGCCTGGTCGGCGGCCTCAACTACACCGTCAACGTCTCGGCGACGAACTACATCTCGTACCAGACGCACGTGCTCGTCACGCCCGGCAATGGCTCCCAGCTGCAGGTCACCCTCCAGCCCAAGCCGACCGGCTGCACGGGGCCGAACTGCAACACGGGAAACCCGCCCCCGACGACCTCCAACAGTGGGCTCACCACGACGGACCTCCTGCTCATCGTGGTCGTGATCGTCGTCGTCGCGGCGGTCGCGGTTGTCCTCCTGATGCGGCGACGCGGAGGCGGCGGCGCGCCACCCGAGGAAGAGGCGCAGCCGGTCTACGAGGAATCGAACCCCGCGAACCTCCCGAGGCTCCAGTCGGACGGCACCATGGGACCCGGGAACTCTCCCCCGCCGTCGGGCTAGACTCCGCCTGCCGACCCGCCCCGGCCAACCCCTTCCCCGTTCTCTTTTCAGCGCTCCCGGACCGGGGGTCGCCCTATCGGTGCCCGGGGTCCAGACGCGGGTTTATCAGTAAGCTAGACCTCGCTCGCGGGAGGTCCCATGATCGCTCTTTCGGGCAGGACACTCGCCGTACTCGCGCTGGTCGCCTTCCTCGCGGGCGGCGCCTACCCGCATCTCGCGACCGGGACGCCGGCCACGGCGCCGGCCCCTCTCGGACACATCGCCTCGCTCCCCGGTGCGTCGGGTTCCCACCCTGCGTCGGCCTCAGCGACCGCCTCCTCCGGTTCGCCGGTCCGCTCGGGGTATCCGTACCACCCGACCCCTCCGCCCTTCGCCCAGTGGAACAACTCGGCCAGCTGCCAGAACCGGCTCAAGAACTACCTCAACTACTACGGGGCGATCCTTCCCACCGACGTCGTCCACACCGAGCAGACGCCGTGCTACATCGGTCACGATGAGCCGGGACTGAACTTCATCTCCAACAGCTCCTACTCGGGCTCCCGGGTCCAGTTCGTGGTCGACCTGCCACCGGCCGGCACGAACACGGCGAGCGCGTTCTCCACGATGTGGGTCGGTCTCTGGCTGGCCGGCGTCCCCTGCTCCTACCGGGGCCAGTCGTACCTCGAGGTCCAGATCAACCCGCCGTACAACGTCCTCGGCCTCACCCCGAATCCGAACTGGACCGTCCAGGCGCCGGTCTGGGACCTCGTCCCGGCGGGCTCGTGCGACCCGCAGTGCCAGAACGACACCGCGTTCTCCACCGTCGGAGGTCTCGCCTTCTGCGAGGACGACGCGGCCATCTCGGGAGTCGGCACCTACACCTCGACCGGCTGGGGAAACTTCGCGCCCGGCGACCAGCTGATCGTCCAGATCGTGGGCCAGGTGAACGGGACCTCGGGCACCAGCGTCTACATCAACGATACGACCAACCCCACGTCCAGCCTCGCGTGGACGTACTCGCCGTCCGTCACGACGGACGGGCGGCCGCTCACGCCGTTCTACAACGCCTCGGCGTGGACGAACGGCGGCTGGGGCTACGGGCTCAACGCCGAGGCGACCTGGGAGAACTGCCCCGAGCCGACCGGGGCGGACTACCCCTCGCCGTGCAACAGCTACGACCAGCCCGCCGTCGATTCCGTGGGCGTCCCGAGCTTCGTCTCCGCTTCGTTCTGGAACGCAACCACGCTGTCCTACTCCAATCCGTTCCCGTGGACGGCCACGACCTCGAGCGCCGGCGCCTGCTCGGGGTACGCGGCGCCCTGCCAGGACTTCACGACCTACGGGGGGACGGGGTTCTACCCCTACTGGTCGCTCCACGCCTTCGGAGGCCGGTCGTGGTGGGTGTACGGCGGAACGGCTCCCCACGAGGTCACGAACTGGGGCCAAAGCGCCGGCCAGTTCAACCCGCTCGGGTTCGTCCCCGTCTACATCGACCCGACGACCGTCTTCGGGGTGACGAACGGCTCCGTCGGCAACACCTTCTCCGTCAGCGCGGGCGCCGCCGACCCGAACGGGGTCCAGGCGGTGGAGGTCTCCGCCTACTTCTGCTTCGGCTCGACGACCCCGAGCGTCCTCACGAAGGACGCGGTCCTCACGATCTCCCCCTACGACACGGTCTACGACGGGAACTGGTCGACGAGCTTCTCGACCGGCGTCTACACGGGAACGCTCCACTACTGGGTGCGCGCCGAATCCACCTCCGGCGTCTGGTCGACGGCCGTGAGCGGCTCGGCGTCCATCACGGGCGTCACCGGTTGCGGGTTCAGCCCGCCGGCCCCGCCCCTGTTCTCCATCGCGAACGTGACGGCGGTGGGCGGTGGCTACGACCTCAACTGGTCGGAGGCTTCGCCCGGGGTCGTCGACTACACGGTCTGGTTCAACGCGACCGTGAACGGCACCCCCTTCAGCGTCGATGCGGGGAACGCGACGGAGTTGTTCGCGAGCTACGGCCTTCCCGCGGTCAACTTCACGCTCTGGGTGAACGCCACCAGCGCCGCGGGCCTCACTCGGGCGAGCCCCGCGTTCGTGGCCCCGGTCCCCCTCGCCCCGCTCGCCGCCACGCTGACGGGCCCGACCTCGACCGCCTTCTGGGTCGGCCACGCCTCGGTCAAGTTCGTCGCCAACGCGTCCGGTGGGGAGGGCCCGTACACCTACACCATCATCTTCGGGGATGGCACGACCCAGTCGGTCGTCTCCTCCGCCACTTCGATCAACGTCACGCACGACTACGGTTCGTACTTCGGAAATGCCCGCGCCAGCGTGGCCGTGAACGATTCGCTCGGCGACACCACGGTCTCGGGTCGCCAGCTGATCCAGATCTGGGCCACCCCGCTCGGCGTGCCGCAGTCGATCGCCGCGAGCTCGGGCGAGGTGATGGTGAGCTGGGGGCCGCCCGCGTCACCGGCGGGCTCCGTCCTCTACTACACGGTCTACTACTCCACGAACCCCACGTGGGCGTACGCCATCACGGAGACCTGGCCGGTGAACAATTCGGGGCTCGGTCTCTACCTCTGGAACACCACCGCCTCCTCGCTCACCCTCCTCGACCCCGATGGCACGACCTTCTGGGCCCAGGTCGTCGCCTGGGACGCCTACGGCGAGGGTCAGCTGCCGGCAGGCTCCCCCTACCTGGTCGCCGTACCCGAGCCGTTCCTGGTGGGGCCCGTGGTGACCTCGCCCGGGGGGCCCGCGCCCTACACGGCCACGTTCACGACGTTCGTGACGAACGGTACGAACGACGCCCTCGTCCAGGCCGTGTACACGACCGACAACACGACCATGAATGCCCAGGTGACGCCCGTTGGCGGCGGCGCCTACATCAACGCGAGTTACCTCTACGCCACGCCGGGCTTCCACCTGGTCGTCCTCCACGCTACGGACACGTTCTTCAACATCGGGATCCAGCTCGCGACGGTCTACGTCTCCCCCGGCGCCTCGCCGGCCGTGACCCTTGCGGCTCCCACCACCGCCGGCTGGATCGGCTGGCAGGGCTCCGCCGTCTCGCTCTCCGCCGTGGCCTCGGGGGGGACCGGACCGTACACCTACAGTTGGGCCTTCGGGGACGGGGCGACGTCGTCCGGCGCCAATGCGAGCCACGTCTATTCGTCGGGCGGCAACTACACCGTGAGCGTCCAGGTCACGGACACGGTGACCCTAGGCACCGCGACCGCGACCCACTCCCTCCTCATCTATGCCCTCCCCACGGTCAGCATCACCGCGGCCCCGGGCCCCAATGGGAGCCTTTCCTTCACCTTCGGGACGGTCACGACTGGCGGCAGCGGTCCGGCCAAGATCACGTGGTCGTTCGGGGACGGTTCGACGACCCAGGGCAGCCGGGTGACGCACGACTACGCCGGTCCCGGGACGTACATCGTGAACGCGACGGCGACCGACCCGACCGGACGCGCGGTCTCGACCCAGATCACGCTCACGGCATCCGGGTCCTCAAATTCGGGTGGAGCTGGCGGCACGTTCCTCGGAGTGGGCGCATCGTCGCTCGGGGTGCTCCTGATCGCGGTCGGAGTCCTCGCCTTCCTGTTCCTCCTCGGCATGGTGTACTTCTGGACCCGGGCACGACGACCGGCGGTCGTTATGGCCCCGGAGCCGTCCCGGCCACCGGAGGACCGGAGCCCGTAGGAGATCGGCCCCGGATGGGCTTATCTCCCCCGTTCCGCTCTCTCACCCGTTCATGCGTCCCGGGCTCCTTTCCGTAGGGGGAGCGGTCGCGGTCGCCGCCCTCATTCTGGTCGTCGGCTTCCCGCTCGTCGGCGGGTCCCCCACCCCGGTCCCGACCGACCCCGGCCGGCAGGGGATGGGCACGAGCGGAACGGCCGTCGCTCGTTCCCAGGCCGGGAGCACCGTCATGGGTCCGACCCCCGGGCTGGCGCCGATCCGGAACGTCATGGTCGACGTCCCGTGCAACGCCACTTCGGGGAACGCGGAAGTCGTCCAGGCCTACGACCCCGTCGCCGCCGTGCTCTACGAGGAGTGGATCGGCTGCGGGGGCATCGGCTTCTCCCGGTCGATCGACGGCGGGTACTCCTTCAGCCCCGCGGTCACGGTCCCCGGAAGCAACACCGGATCCAGCTGGGACCCGTCGATCGCCCTCGCCCCCAACGGGACGGTGTACGCGGCGTACATGGTCAACAATGGGAGCGGCGACACCCCGGCCCTTGCCTGGTCGTTCGACCATGGCCGAACGTTCGCGGGGAACTCGAGCGCGTTCACGCCCGGCTCCAACACGTTCTCCGACCGGGACTACATCGCAGTCGCGCCGAACGGGACCATCTACATCAGCTGGGACTACTCGCCCAACGCGACGCTCGACCAGATCGACTGTGCCACGGCGGGCGGAAGCTGTTACTTCACCGCGGGCGACTACAACATCGTGGTCGTGTGGTCCTCGGACGGCGGTCATCGGTGGAGCCAGCCGGTGCCCGTGGAACCGGAGTATCCCAACGCCGCGGCCCCCGCCGGCCCCCTCCTGGTCGAACCCAACGGGACGATCGCGCTGCTCTACGAGGATTACCCAACCTATGGGCCGACCCACTGGCTGGGGTTGGGGCGGAACTACTTCGTCCGGTCGACGGACGGAGGGGCGCACTGGTCCGCGCCGGTCCCCGTCGAGAATGCCACGTTCCTGAACTCGACCTGGTGGATCGACGGTTCGCTCGCCCGGGACTCGAGCGGCACCCTGTACGCCTCCTTCGACACGCAGAACGCGACCGCCGATACCGCCTACGTCGCACTCTCGCGGGACGACGGGGCGACCTGGTCACGATCCATCCAGCTCAACCCCGACACCGACCGCGCCGCCCACATCCTGGTGGCGGTCGCCGGCGGCCAGAACGGAACCGCGTACCTCGCCTGGATGGCGAACAACTCGACCCTGGGCTGGAGCACGTACGCGGTCACGCTCTTCGGCAACGGGTCGACGCTCACGGCGCCGACGCTGGTCTCCTCGCAGTTCGGAGTGACCGGGGAATGGATCGGCGACACGATGGGGATCTCCGATCTCGGCAGCGGGCGCGTGGCGGTCAGCTGGACGTACGGGGTCCTCCAGGGAACCGGCTCGTCCTCGCAGGTGTTCGCGGCGGTGCTCGGCGAAACCCCCCCCGTGGGGGCGCCCCGCATCAGCACCGTCGTCCCGGGGATCGGCAGCGTCACACTGGGGTGGATCCCCCCTACCGGTGCCGGCAACTGGGTCGGCGGATACCTTCTCGTGTGGGGCCTCATCGACCAGCGCAACTTCTTCAACACCACGCTCCCGGGAAGCGCGACGTTCACGACCGTCCCGAACCTCCCGCCGTTCCTCGACTGGTACTTCCAGATCGCCGCGACGAACGGGGCGGGCGAAGGGCCGCTCAGCGCCGCCATCTACGTCGACCTCACCAATTGGGGGGTGGTGAAGGGCTCCGTCACCCCATCGAACGCGACCATCCGCCTCGACGGCGCGCTGCTCGCCTCCCCTTCCGGCTCCTACCTCGGGAACACCACCGCCGGGCCCCACATCCTCGATTTCTCGCTGAGGGGCTACTACGAGGTGTTCACGACCGTGATCCTGCCCTGGAACGGGTCGATCTGGTTCAATGCGTCGCTTACCCAGATCCCCGCCACCCTCGAAGGGTGGGTCAAGCCGGTCGATGCCACCGTCCAGCTGGATGGGGCCGCGCTCGTGACGAACGGCGGATTCTACCAGGTCGCGAACCTGACGGGCGGGCGGCATGTGCTCACCGTGAGCCGAACCGCGTTCAACACCATCACCCAGAACATCACCGTCTACGGGAACTCGACCGTCTGGGCGAACGTCTCCCTGGTGGCGGCGAACGGGACGCTCTCGATCGCGGTGTCGCCCGGGACGGCCTCCGTACGCGTGGGAGGGAACCTCGTACCCGTCGGCGCCGGCAACTGGGTCAACTTGAGCCTCTTCCCCGGTCGGTACCCGGTCGAGGTGACGGCCTCGGGATACCTTCCGTACTTCACCAACGCGACCATTGGTTCCCTCATGATCTACCCGCTCACCGTCACCCTGTTGCCTGTACCGCCGCCCACCGGAGGAAACACGACAGGGGGCGGCCCGCCGGTGCTCCCGGGCTATCTTCTCGTGACGTTCGCCGTGGTGCTCGTCATCGGGGTGATCGCCGCGGCGTTCTGGCTGCGTCGGGGACGCTCCGAGCCGGAATCCGGCTCCCCTCCCCCCTCGGAGGGCGCCATCTGGGAGCCGGACGAGGCCGAAACCGAGGACTCCACCTCCCCCGGGGAAGAATCGGGCTGACCGGCTCGGGCGACAACCTGCGGGACGCCGCCGTCGCCCCGATCCGACCGCTCCTTCGCAAAATTCGTCGGCCGGAGCGCGCTCGAGCTTGGTCCGGGCAAAAGGTAGATATGGGCTGCCCACCTCCAAACCCCGCCCGAGGCCTGGGTCCATGCTCCCACAGGATTCTCCCGATTCAGCGCAAGCGTCGCCCACCCTCGGTAGCGCCCGACCCAACGCCGCATCGGAGGGGGCTCCGCCGGTGGGGGAGCGCGCGACGCCGCCTCCCTCCGGAGGAGCCCCGCCGGTCGCGTCGACCGCGGGCGAAGTGTTCGACAGCGTGCTGCGGTACAGTTCTGAGCTCTATCGGGCGAGCCGGGAGGTCCTCCGGGAATCGTATCTCCCCAGCCGGCTTCCCCATCGGGAGCATCAGATCCGGCAGGTCGCCGAGATCCTCGCCCCCGCGCTCCGGGGGGATGTCCCCAGCAACCTCCTGATCTACGGGAAGATCGGCACGGGCAAGACCGCGGTCGTCGCCCAGGTCCGCACCGACATGCAGCGGCGGACGGACGGCCGGGGGTCGGTGGCCTTCATCACCGTGAACTGCGGCAACATCGACACTCCCTACAGTCTGCTCCAGACGATCGGCAACTCGTTCGCGACCCGGGAGGAGGACCGCATCCCGACGGGCTGGTCGCTCGACCGCGTCCAGGCGGGAATGCGCGCGCTCATGGACGCGAAGGACGGTATCCAGGTCCTGATCCTGGACGAGATCGACCGGCTGGTGGCCCGCAGCGGCGACGGGGTGCTCTACACGCTAAGTCAGATCAACACGGAGCTCAAGTCGGCGCGGATGGTGCTCGTCGGCATCTCGAACGACCTCAAGTTCACCCACCATCTGGACGCCCGAGTTCGGAGCCGCCTCAACGAGGAGAAGATCCTCTTCCCGCCGTACGACGCGCCCCAGCTCCAGGATATCCTGCGCGACCGCGCGAAGGAGGCGTTCAAGGACGGCGTCCTGGACGCGGGCGTCATCGAGCGGTGCGCCGCCTATGCGGCGCTCGAGAACGGGGATGCCCGGCGCGCCCTCGCGCTCCTGCGCGTCGCCGCGGACGTGGCGGAACGGGACCGGGCGAAGCGGATCACCTCCGACCATGTCGTGCGTGCGAAGAGCCGCCTCGAGCAGGACATCATCATCGACTGCTGCCGGACCCTGCCGCCGCACTGCAAGGTCCTCCTCTACGCCATCCTGCAGGCGTACGAGCGCCGGCGAAGCGGCGTCCTGACCGGTGAAGTGTACGACGGCTACGCGCGGCTCTCCCAGCGGCTCGGCCTCTCTCCGCTCCACGCCCGCAGCATCTCGAACTACCTCTCCGAGCTGGAGACGCTCGGCCTCATCCGCGCGACGATCGTCTCGCGGGGACGCGGCGGTCGCACACGCGAGATCGTGGTCGACGTCCCCATCTCGGAGACGATGCCGGCGCTCGAGGAGGATGCGCTCCTCGCGCCGCTCGCCCGGCCGCGCACGTTGAGCCAGACGCTGCTCACGAACTTCGACAACCCGAACCGGACCGCGCCCTACTAGGCCCTAGACGGTCACCCCGGTGGGGTCCGTCGTTCCTGGAACGAGCGCGCGGGCCCGCCGGCGCGCGCGTTCGGCCTTGAGGGCGCGCAGGTCCCGGTCGAGGTCATTGAGCTCCCGCGTCGCCCGGCGCAGGCGCACCCGCGCGATCGCCTCGAGCGTCGCGATCTCGCGGTCGAGGGTGTCGTCGTCCCCGCGGAAGCTGCCCATGGTGGACTAGAGGGTATCGATCTGGGCCTTCTGCAGGCGGTTCGAGAAGTCGATGAAGACGCTCTTCACCTCGGTGAACTCCTCGATGGCGGCCGAGCCGGCCTCGCGGCCCCCGTTCCCCGTGTTCTTCACCCCGCCGAAGGGAAGCTGCACCTCGGCCCCGATGGTGGGCGCGTTGATGTAGGTGATGCCGGCCTCCAGGTCGTCCACGGCCCGGAAGGCGCGGTTCACGTCCCGCGTGTAGATGGAGGACGAGAGCCCGTAGTCGACATCGTTCGCCACACGGACAGCCTCGTCGTAATCCTTCACCCGGATGACCGACAAGACCGGCCCGAAGATCTCCTCCTTGGTGATCCGCATGCCGTGGCGCGCCGAGAAGATCGTCGGGGCGATGAAGTGCCCGCGGTCGTAGGCGGGGCCGGTGAGCTTCGTGCCGCCGGCGAGGAGGGTCGCGCCGTCCTTCTTGCCGACCTCGATGTACTGGAGGATCTTCGCTTCCTGGTCCGCGGAGGCGACCGGACCCATGTCGGTCGCCGGGTCGAGGGGGTCGCCCACCTTGAATCGCTTCAGCCGGTCGGTGAGCCGCTTCAGGAACTCGTCGTGGACCTTCTCGTGAAGGATGAGGCGGCTGGTCGCGGTGCAGCGCTGGCCCGCCGTTCCGAAGGCGCCGAAGAGGACCCCGTCGAGCGCCAGATCCAGGTTCGCGTCGTCCATGACGATCACGGGGTTCTTTCCGCCGAGCTCGAGATGGACCATCTTGAGGCCCTTCGCGCCCCGCTGGTAGACCTCACGGCCCGTTTCGACTCCGCCCGTGAACGAGATGGCGCGCACCCGAGGGTCGTCGATGAGCGCGTTGCCGACGACCCCGCCCGAACCCGTGACGAAGTTGAGCACGCCGGCGGGGACCCCGGCTTCCTCGTAGACGCGGACGATCTCCGCGGCGCACCGGGCCGTTCCGGAGGCGGGTTTGAACACGACCGTGTCACCGCAGACGAGGGCGGCCGCGATCTTCCAGTTGGGGATCGAGGTCGGAAAGTTCCAGGGCGTGATGCAGGCGACGACGCCCTTCGGCTGACGGACGGTGAGACAGAACTTGGATCGAAGCTCCGATGGAACCGTCTCGCCGGCGAGCCGGCGGCCCTCCCCCGCCATGTACTCGATGAAGTCGATGGATTCCTGCACGTCGCCGCGGCCCTCGGCGATGACCTTCCCCATCTCCTGGGTCACCAGCCGTGCGACCTCCTCCTTGCGCCGCTTGAGGACCTCGGCGGCCCGCAGGAGGATGTCCCCGCGCTTCGGAGCGGGCGTGGACTTCCATTCGGCGAACGCGGACGCGGCCGCGTCGACCGCCGCCCGTGCGTCCTCGGCCGTCCCCGCGACGAACTCTCCGACCACGTCTCCCGTCGCCGGATTGTGGGTCTGGAACCGGGAGCGGCCCGCCGGAGTCACCCACTTTCCGCCGATCAGAAGCCCGTACGCTGGCGACCCCGTCATCGCTGCTACCCGGGGCTGCGACGCTCGGTGGGCAGAAAAGCCTAGGGGGTTCCCTGCCTCCGCCCCCGCCGCATCCACCCCGGCAGAGCGCGGAGGAGCGTGGGCAGAGCGGTCTCCCACTCGCGTGTCGGCCGGCCCGATGGGCGGAGAACCTTAGTATCCGGGGCCGAGTTGGGCCGCCGATGGAGAATCTCCTGGAGGCCGAGCTCACCCTGAGCGGGCCCCTCCCCCACCCGGAGACGCTCGAAACGCTCCTCCCGGGACTGGCCGCCGATGCCATCCGCCGCACCGTGGGTCAGCGGGGCGAGGGGAATCTCTCCCGATGGCACCTTGACGGGACCCGTCTTGCGCTGACCATCGAGTCGTCCGGCGCGCGTCCCCACCAGAGCCTCCTCGCCCTCGCTCGGAAGCTCAGCGAAGAACTGGGCCGGCGGGATCGGGTCGGGGTCCGGTCATTCCGGGCCTCTCGGTATCGAGTGACGTTTCCGTTGGACCCCCCGCCCGCGAAACCGGTCTCTCTCCCGCTCCCTCACACGCTTGAGTTCGCGGGGGGAACCGCGACCTTGGAGTTGCGCGACCTGGAGGAGGAAGCACTTCGGGACAACTGGATGGACCGAGCCGTCGGTCTCGTCCAGGAGAAGGCCCGACGACAGAGCTACGCGGGGAAGGAGCAGTACTGGGACCTCCTAACGCAGAGTCCCGCACGGAACCACCCTTTCCACGCGGACCCCACCGAGGAGATGCTGAAGCGGGACTGGGTACGCAGCGGCCCCACGAAGGGGAAGTGGTTCCTCGGGCCGACCGTCGCGCACCTCCTTCGGACGATGAACCGCATCGCCCAGAAGGAGGTCCTGGACCCGCTCGGATTCGCCGAAGTGGTCCAGCCCCACCACGACTCCTTCGACATTCTGCTCAAGACGGGGCACCTCGAGGGGCTCCCCGGCGAGTTCTACTACGTGACCGAGCCGAAAACCCGCGACCCGGCCGCGTGGGAAGAGTTCACCGACCTCGTGAAGATAACCCGGCACGTCCCCGAGGCGAAGCTCGCGCAGTTGGTCACGGGACCCACGGCCGTCTCCTGCTATGCCCAGTGCCCGACCATCTACTGGTGGCTCTCGGGACGAACGATCGCGCAGGAGAGCCTTCCGCTGCGGGTGTACGACCGGACCGCCATCTCCAACCGGTACGAGAGCGGCGGCCGCCACGGACTCGAGCGGGTCGACGAGTTCCACCGGATCGAACCGGTCTACGTGGGGACGCCCGCGCAGCTGGTCGAGCTGAGGGAGAAGCTGATTGCCCGGTACACCCACGTCTTCGACCAGGTCCTCGAGCTGGAGTGGCGAACGGCCTGGGTCACCCCGTTCTACATGCAGCAATCGGGCGGCGTCGGGGTCGAGGACGCGCAGGAACGGGTGAAGGGCACGATCGACTTCGAGGCGTACCTCCCGTACCGAGGGCCGCGCGAGACGGCGGAGTGGCTCGAGTTCCAGAACCTCTCGATCGTGGGGGACAAGTACACCAAAGCGTTCACCATCCGAACGCAGAAGGGTGAGCTCTGGAGCGGGTGCACGGGGATCGGACTCGAGCGCTGGCTCACGGCGTTCCTGGCCCAGAAGGGCTTCGACCCGCGAGACTGGCCCGCCGGCTTCAGGGAGTATGCGGGCGAGCTTCCGACTGAGGTCCGGTTCCTCTAGACGGCGGGTCGGGTCGGGATCCGGACATGCCGGTCGGCTCTGCGTTGGCCCGTAGGCGGATTCCCCGGCTCGAGGAGTTCGACGAGGGAGGCGGAGAGCCACCGAGCGTGGGCCGGGTCCGCGCCCGCCCGCCCCCGCTTCCAGGGATCTGGAGAGTAGACGATGGGTTCGTTGAGCACCCGCTCCTGCGCCCCCACCAGCTTCGCGCGCTGCCGTTCCAGCTCGACCTCGCCCGCATCGCCGTGTCGGAAGATCTGCTGATCGTTCTCCCCACCGGCCTCGGTAAGACGGCCATCGCGGCGCTCGCCGCGGCGGAGCTCCTCCGGCAGGGGGAGGGGAAGGTCCTCGTCCTCGCACCGACCCGCCCGCTGGTCCAGCAGCACGCGAAGTCGTTCGAGTCGTGGTTCACGGACCTTAGGGTGGCCCGATTCACGGGCAGCGTGAAACGGCCGACCCGCGAGGGGAGCTGGGAGACGGCCGATGCCGTCTTCGCCACCCCCGAGATCGTCGTCAACGACCTCGCGGCCGACCGTTACGACCTCACCTCCCTCCGGCAGATCGTCTTCGACGAATCCCATCACGCGGTCGGGAAGTACGCCTACGTCCCGCTCGCCGAACGGTTCCGCCACGACCGGACCCCCGGGGCGCGGGTGCTCGGGCTCACCGCCTCCCCCGGGGGCCGAGACGAGCGGATCGAGGAGGTCGTCGCGGCGCTCGGGGTCCAGCGGATCGAAGCCCGCACCCGAGAGGACCCGGGCGTCCGGGAGTTCGTGCAGGAGATCCAGGTAGAGTTCCGATGGGTCGAGCTCCCCCCCGAGGCGAAGCGCATCCAAGGGCTCCTCGCGGATTCCGCACGGGAGTCGGCCCGCAAGCTCCAGAAGATGGGCTATCTCCGGAAGAAGCCGATCCAATCCCTTTCGGTCAAGGACCTGATCCAGCTGCGGGCCGAGATCTTCGCACGGCCCGGCCCGATGACCCGGAAGTTCGGCCCCCTCTTCCACCAGCTGGTTCTGCTCCACCTCCATCACGCCCAGGAGCGGCTGGAGACCCAGGGGATCGAACCGTTCCAGCAGTACGTGGAACGGGTCCGTGGGAAAGAAAAACCCAGCCGGGGGGACCGCGCGTTCGTCCAAAGTCCTGGCGTCCAGGGGGCCATGCTGGCCGCGCGAGAGTACCTGGAGCTGGGCCGCTCGACTTCGCACCCGAAGCTGGACGCGCTCGTCACGCTCGTCCGCGAGGAGAGCGTTCGGTCCCGGGATCACCCGCTCCGCATCCTCGTCTTCGCCCAGTACCGCGACACGATCCAGACCATCCAGGAGATCCTGCACGCGGACGGATGGAAGACGGGCCGGTTCGTGGGTCAGGCGACCCGGGACGCGGGCGACCGAGGGATGAACCAGAAGGAACAGGCCTCGGTCCTGGATGAGTTCCGACGGGGGCGGTTCCCCATTCTCGTGGCCAGCAGTGTGGCCGAGGAGGGATTGGACGTGCCCGACGTCGACCTGGTCGTCTTCTTCGAATCGGTCGCGAGCGAGATCCGGGCCATCCAGCGCCGAGGTCGGACGGGACGGACATCCCTGGGTCGTGTCGTCGTCCTACTGACCCAGGAGACCCGGGACGTGGGCCACCAGAAGGCCGAGGCCCGACGGGAAGGGGCCATGCGGCGGATCGTGCGGCGGCTTTCCGCGCGGTCGCGGCGGGCCGCCCCGCCAGCGTCTCCTCCAGATCCGGCGGAGCGGGAAATAGCGGGCTCCGCCCCCGAACCCCCTCAGTCCACGCCTTAGCATGGGCCGCGGGCCAGTCGGTCGTCGTGTCTAAATACGGGCCTTCGCCATCGTCCGCCACCGCGATGGGGCTCCTCGAAACGATTGCACAGCACCTCGGCCTCCTGGTGTTCACGGTGCTCTCCGGCTCGATCATCCTGTACCTGCTCTACGCCATGGTCAACCCGACCCGATTCTAGATCCACCGCGGGGGTGCAATCCGCTGTCTGCCTACCCGCCCGCGTCCATCTTCGATGTCGGGCTCACCATCACCGTGGGCCTGTTCCTGGCCGCGCTGTTCGGCCGGTACATGGCGAGGGTCTACCTTGGCCGCCCGACCGCCCTGGATGGGCTCTTCAATCCCATCGAGAGGGCGATCTTCCGGCTCCTGGGCGTCGATGCACGTCGGACGATGGGGTGGAAGGAGTACGCGGCCTGTCTCCTCGTGTTCAACGCCGTGACCACGGCGATGGTGTTCCTCCTCTTGCTGTTCCAGGGGGCGCTCCCGTGGAATGCGCTGGGGGCCCCGGGGATGGAATGGACGCTCGCCACTCACACCGCGTCCTCGTTCAACACCAACACGGACTTCCAGCACTACACGGGCGAGCCGCAGGTATCGCTCTTTGCCAGCCTCTTCGGGCTTCAGGTCGAGATGTTCACCTCGGCCGCGAGCGGACTCGCGGTCGGGGCCGCGTTCATCCGGGGATTCGTCCGGAGGGACGCGACCGTGGGCAACTTCTGGTGGGACATGACCCGGTCCCTGGTCCGGATCCTCCTGCCCGTCTCGCTGGTCGCGGCCGGGCTCTTCGTCCTCCTCGACGTCCCCCAAACGTTCGCCCAGTCGGCGATCATCCACCCGCTCGGCGGAGGAACCCAGGTCCTCCCACTCGGCCCGCTGAGCTCCTGGGACGCGATCGAGCTGATCGGGACGAACGGGGGAGGGTTCTTCGGCGCCAACATGGGCCACCCGTTCCAGAACCCCACGGCGGCGACCAACTTCCTCGCGGTCGTGCTGATGATGCTCATCCCGTTCGGGGCGATCTTCATGTTCGGGAACATGGTTCGCCGACCGGGCGAGGCGGCCCCGCTCCTGGTCACGGCGGTCGTGATCTTCCTTCTCGCCCTGGTCCTCTTCACCTTCTTCGAGTCCGCGAACCCGTTCCTGCAGGGCACGCTTCCGCTCTCTCAGGATTCGGGATACCTGGTTGGGGCGGAGGCCCGGTTCTCCCTGCCCGAGAGCGCCCTGTTCCAGGTCGCCAGCATCTACGGGAACGTCGGAGCGAACACCATGTCGCTGGGGTCCCTCACGCCCGGTGCCCAGATGGTGCTGCTGTGGGGCATGTTCCTCCAGTCGGCACCCGGCGGGGACGGGACCGGCTTCGGAACGCTCCTGATCAACGCGCTCCTCGCGATCTTCGTCGGGGGCCTCATGGTCGGCCGAACTCCCGAGTACCTGGGCAAGAAGATCGGTCGAGGCGAGGTGAAGTGGGCCGCGGTCACCGTCCTGTCGCACCCGTTCGCGATCCTGATCCCGGTCGCCGTCGCCTACGTGGCGGGGCTCGCGAGCCTGGCGGTCTCCCCCGGCCCCCATGGGTTCACGATCGTGCTCTACGAGTTCACCAGCGAGTCGGCCAACAACGGTAGCGGCATGGGCCCGATCAACGACGCCACGCCCTTCTTCAATCTCGCCGGCGCGATCGTGATGCTGTTCTCCCGCTACCTCCCGATGATCGCCATGCTGGCGATCGGAGGGTCCCTCGCCCGGCAGACACCGCTTCCGCCGGGACCCGGGACTATCAAGACCGAGTCGGCGACGTTCACGCTCTACCTCATCGCCTTCATCCTGATCGTGACCGGTCTCCTGTTCCTCCCTGTTCTCGCCCTCGGGCCGTTCGGTCAGGGAGGCCTGTAACCCCCCATGGCGGCCCCGGCGACGGCTCCCCAAGTAAGCGTGCAGCGCCGTCCCCACACCAGCCTGAGCCGGGTGCTCACGATGTCATTCTCCAAGTTCCGGCCCTCCGACCAGATCCGGAACCCGGTGATGTTCGTCGTCTACGGGTACTTCCTTCTGGCTCTGGTCGTCACGCTCGTTCCGGGGCTGTTCCCCGACCTCACGGGCCCCGGGTTCGACCCCGTGTACTACCTTCTGATCACGCTCACGCTGTTCGCGACGGTGTGGTTCTCCAACTTGGCCGAGGCGATCGCGGAAGCCCAGGCGAAGGCCCAGGCGGATTCGTTGCGAGAGGCGCGCTCGGGCCTCCAGGCCCGCCAGATCCTGCCCGACCAGCAGCGGGCCTGGGTGCCGAGCGGCCGGCTCCATGTGGGTGACCGGCTCGAGGTGCGGCCGAACGAGGTGATCGCCGTGGACGGCGATGTGGTGGCAGGGGCCGCCGTCATCGACGAGTCGATGATGACCGGAGAGTCCGCCCCCGTGGTCCGGGAGAGCGGCGGCGACCATACGAGCGTCATTGCCGGTAGCCGGGTGCTCCAGGGGACCGTCACGGTCCGCGTCACCTCGGAGCCGGGGGCGAGCTTCCTCGACAAGATGATCCAGCTCGTCGAGAAGACCCGACGTGACAAGAGCCCCAACGAGGTCGCCCTCACGATCCTCCTGGCGGCGCTCTCCACGGCGCTCCTTCTCGTGGTCGTGTCCTTCGGCTACCTGATCCTCGGCACGCATCTGGGGGCGTTCAACATCGCCACGCTCATCGCGCTCATCGTCTGCCTCATCCCCACCACGATCGGCGGGCTGCTCTCCGCGGTCGGGATCTCCGGCGTCAACCGCGTGGCCCGGGCCAATGTCGTCGCGAAATCCGGCCGGGCCGTCGAAGCGGCCGGGGACCTCGACGTGCTGATCCTCGACAAGACCGGCACGATCACGGTCGGCAACCGGCTCGCCGTCCAGTTCGTCCACGCTCCCGGCGAGGACGCCCAGTCGGTCATGCAGGCGGCGCTCCTCGCCTCCGCGTTCGACGAGACCCCCGAGGGGCGTTCCATCGTCCGCCTCGCCGGCCTTCGGGGAGTTCAGCCGGAGAAGGTCCCGATGGAGAACGTCCAGGTGATCCCATTCTCGGCGGAGCGCCGGATGTCGGGGATCAAGTTCCCCGATGGCTCCGAAGCCCTGAAGGGGTCGCTCACCGCCGTGGAGCAGGCGGTGGGTCGCCTGCCTCCCGAGGTCCGCAAGGCCGCCGAGGAGGCGTCCCGCCAGGGCATGACGCCGCTCGCCATCAGCCTCCGCCGGAAGGTCGTGGGGCTCGTCATTCTCAAGGACGTTGTGAAGCCCGGGATCCGCGACCGGCTCCACGACCTCAAGCTGATGGGGATCCGCACGGTCATGTGCACCGGCGACAACCGCCTCACCGCCGAGGCGATCGCCCGGGAAAGCGGCGTGGACGAGTACGTCGCGGAGGCGAAGCCCGAGACGAAGCTCTCGCTCATCAACCGCGAGAAGCGCTACGGGCGGCTGGTCGCGATGACCGGGGACGGAACGAACGACGCCCCTGCCCTGGCCCGAGCCGACGTCGGGCTCGCCATGAACAGCGGAACGTCGGCCGCGAAGGAGGCCGGCAACATGGTCGACCTCGACAGCGACCCCACGAAGCTCATCGAGATCGTCTCGATCGGAAAGCAGCTCCTCATCACGCGGGGCGCCCTCACGACGTTCTCCATCACGAATGATGTGGCGAAGTACTTCGCCATCCTCCCCGGGGTGTTCTCGGCGCTGGGCGGCGTCGCGGCCCTCAACGTATTGCAGCTCGGGAACCCCGCGATGGCCGTCCTGGCGACGTTGATCTTCAATGCCCTCATGATCCCCCTCCTGATCCCGCTCGCCCTGCAGGGCGTCTCCTTCCGACCCATGTCCGCGGTCGACCTGTTGCGGCGCAACCTCCTCATCTACGGCGTGGGCGGGCTCGTGAGCGCCTTCGTCGGCATCAAGCTCCTCTACCTCCTCCTCACGTACCTCAACGGTATCCCGTTCTTCGTGCAAGTGGGCGGAAGCCTTCACCAGCTCCTGGGGGCGCTGTGAGCTCCATCCCTACGACGGCGCGCGCCCGAACGAGCCCGGCCGAGCCGGCTCCAGACGATTCGGGCGGACTCTCGCCGGAGCCTCGCTATCGGGGGCCGTCGTGGCGCTCGGTCGTCGGGCTCCTGGCCATCACCGTCCTCTTGGGCGGCCTCGCCTACCCAGCGGCGGTGACCGGTTTCGCCCAGGCGCTCAATCCCTCCGCCGCGAACGGGAGCCTCCTCTACGCGGCGAACGGGACCGTGATCGGGTCGCAGCTCATCGGACAGAACATCACCAATGATTCGCTGTTCTGGCTGCGGCCGTCGTTCCAGGACTTCAGCGCAACGCTGGGGAGCGGAGAGACTCCCTATGGCCCGACGGACCCGAACCTCGTCAACCTGACCCAGTACTACATCGGCCAGTACTCCCTCACGAACACGACGGTGCCCCTCGTGCTGGTCGCGCCCTCCGAGAGCGGCCTCGACCCCGACCTTACCCCCGAAGGCGTCCTCGTGCAGATTCCCCGCGTGGCGTTCTATTCCCACCTCTCGCCGACGTTCCTCCTCGAGTTCGTCGAGAGCCACATTGAGGGCCCGATCCTGGGCTTCCTCGGGCCGTCGTACGTGAACGTCGTCCAGCTCGACATCGACCTCCTCCACGTCGAGGGACGATAGCCGTGTACCGCCGCATCCTCATACCGGTCGACGAGCCGCCCGAAGTGGAGCCGATGATCCGCTTCGCCTCCCTCCTCCTGGACGCCGACGGGGAGATCCGCGTCCTTCACGTCATCCCGACCACCACGCTCCCCGAGGTGACGCGCGAGTGGCGCGCGTCGGTCAACATCGTCATCCCCGCCCACGAGGCGGGCGCTGCCCTCGACGTGCGGGTCGACCCGGAGGTCCGGGCCTCGACGGACGTGACCGGGGAGATCCTCGAGAGCGCGGACACGCACGCGGTGGACGCGATCCTCATGACGCTGCGGGGCGACCGACGCAGCCGCAACCCGTTCGTCGGCCACACGGCGAGCGCGCTCCTGCACCACGCGCCGTGCGACGTCCTGGTCGTGAACCGCCTCACCCTGGTGGAGGAGAAGGCCCAGCGGATCCTGATCCCCACCTTCCAGGCGGCCGCACCCCCCAAGACCCTGCGCATCGCCGAGGAGCTCGCGGTGCACAGCCACGGAATCCCCATCATCACGCTGCAGCTCTCCTCCGAGCGGACCGACCTCGCCGCTCCGCCCCCGACGCGCTCGCCCCGGGGGGTGCCCATCCACCACCACCCGATCTTCTCCCCGGGCGCGTTCCTGGGCGGTCGCCGTCGGCTCGCCGAGCTCGTGCTCGCCCAGGCCGCCCGCGAGCGCTACGGCATTCTCCTGGTCGGGGAGGAGAGCCCCTCCGAGGGGGGCCCGCTCATCACGCGCCGGTTCCTGGAGGAGCTGTTCCGCGGGGCGCCGTGCCCCGTGGTCGCCGTGCGCGGCTGACCGGACGCATGGCGGTACTCTGGTTCATCGGAGCCGGCCTGGACGACGAGCGCGGCTTGAGCGCCCGGGCGCTCGAAGTCCTTCGGACCACCCGCACCGTCTTTGCCGAGGAGTACACGTCGGTGCTCGCGCCGGGTTCCCTTGACCGACTCGCGGACGCGCTCGGGGCACCGATCGTTTGCCTCGACCGGGCTTCGCTCGAATCCGGAGTGCCCGTACTGGAGGCGCTCACGCAGGGCGGACCCATCGCCCTGCTCACGGCCGGCGACCCGTTCGCGGCCACGACCCACGTCGCCCTGCGGCTGGCCTGCGAGAAGGCCGGGCACACCTGGAAGTACCTGCCCGCCGCGAGCATCGTGACCGCCGCGGCCGGATTCCTCGGGCTGATGCAGTACCGGTTCGGTCGGGTCGTCTCGGTGCCGTTCACGTCGCCCGGGTTCGCTCCCACCTCGCCGCTCCTCCTGATCGAGCGGAACCGCTCGATGGACCTCCATACCCTGGTGCTGCTGGACCTCCGCCCGTCCGAGCATCGCTTTCTTGCCGCGAGCGAGGCGCTGGAGTACCTCTTCGCGCTGGACGCCGACCGCCGGGTGCTCGCGCCCGACCGCCCGCTTGGGGTCGTCGCCCGCGTGGGAACCGACTCCGCGCAAGCGTGGTGGGGGGTCCCCGAAGTGCTGCGGCGAGTCGATTTCGGACCCCCCCTCCACGCCGTGATCGTTCCCGCTCCGACTCTACATTTCGAGGAGGAGGCCGCGGTCGAGCGGTACCGGGTTCTGTAGCGGCCGCGACTAGGCGCCCGCCGGCCGGATAGCGGTCGCGAACTCCTGGATGCGGAACGGCCGATGGAGGATCACGGACGGTGCCTCGGTGGGAGCGAACGACGGGGGCGTGGCGTCGTGCACGACCAGCACGAAATGCAGACTGCGGTGACGCGCCCGAACCTCGCGAAGGAGCTGCTCCACGGTACCCTCGGCCAGGTGGCTATCCGCAACCAGCGTATCCGGGGTCGCTTCTCGCAGCCGATCGAGCGCGGACGAGACCCCGTCCGCCTCGCCCACGATCCGAAATCGGTGCAATCGGAGCAGCCCGCGCAGGAGGACGCGGGTCTCCTCATCCCCCGCCACCACCATGGCGCTCTGCGCTTGGTTCGGTGGGGAGAAGCTCACGGATGCCACCCGGAAATGACTACGAATCGGGACACTTCCCGGATATATCGACTAGCGTGCCACGCTGCGTCGACCCCAGTCGGCGACGCCGGCCCGGCCGAGGAGAGCGTCCAGGGCCGCGTGGTACCCATCGGGCTCGACCTGGAGCAGATGCTCGGCGGCGCGGGCGAGCGATTCTCCGAACTGACGCTCGGTATCGGTGAACTGCCAGCGGTGGGACGGAGCTTGTCCGAGAGCCGTTAGAAGGCCGAAGGCGAGACCGCGCTCCTTCCCTTCGGCCGGCAGCGATTGAAGGAGCCGCTTCACCGCTTCCGCCGACCCCTGCGTCCGGAACGCGCGGGCGACCCCGTCCACGAACGCCGCCTCGCGCGTCAGCTCGACATACTGGGGGAGCGCGTCCAGGACCGCCTGGTCCCGCGTCTCGCGGGAAGCTCGGCGCAGCAGGTCCGAGACGCGACCGGGATTGGCCCTCGCTTCCCGCACGAGCTGCTGGGCCCGGCGGGCATCGGGCACGATTGCGGCGACAATCGCCTCCGCATGCCCGGGCCAGAGCTTCTCGAGAGCCCGGCTGGCCGCAGCTTCGTCGACCTCGAAGAGCCCT
>DASQHP010000015.1:0-18429 GCA_035632035.1 Thermoplasmata archaeon
GGGCGCGGGGTTCATGCGGGTGAGCCTCAAGAATCGGCCCATCGCCATGAAGATGGCCGCGCTGAGCGGGAAGAACGTGACGTCGAAGTTCGAGGCGGCGCAGTCGGGCGGGCAGAGCCCGCCGGGCGTCGGCCGGTTCGAGTAGGGAAGGCCGCCTAGAACTCAGCGAGGCGGCGCTGGACCTTCTTTTTCGAGGGAGGGGCTGTGGGCCTCGACCGGTCCGTCGCCGACTCGGGCTGAACCGGCGCGTCCGCGCCGGATTCCTCGGGGGGCGCGTCGCCCCCCGACTCCTCTGGAGCCAGCATGGCTGCGAGCGTGGGATCGGTCGGGTCGAGGCCCGTGAGCGCCCCGAGTTCTTCAGCGGTGAGCTCGAGGCTTCGGACGGCCGCCCGGCGCAGTCCTGCGAGGGAGGGCGGCTCCGGCGCCCGACCCGTCGGGCGTCGCAGGAGCCTATCCAGGAACGGCAACGTGAACTCCCAGGCCTTGCGACGGGATTCGTGGTAGTGGCGACCCGCCTTCGTGAGGAGGGATTGACGGACCGCCCGGAGAGCCCGAGTTCGTCCCATGGCTCCGATGAACTGGGGGAACCCCGTCGGGATCCAGCGCGGCGCCGGCGACCCGTCCGCGAGGTCGAGGCTTAGTCCGCCCGCGAGGGTCTCCGTGGCATAGCTCCAGAGCGAGAACACCCGCTGCCGTCGCGCCCGGAACAGGAACTGGTCCGCCCGGGCCAGGCGCTCGAACGCTTCGATCCGGGTGGTGGCGCTCGCGGGCCATCGGACGAGGGCCTCCTCGAAGTAGGGCAAGAGGTCGTCCGGTGTTGCATCCAGCCGGTTCGAGATCTCGACGGAGTGGTAGAAGCGCGGATGGGTGAGCACATCCTCCACGACCTGGAAGTAGTCGGACGGGGCATCTCGGCCCCCCAACAGGGCCGACAGGTCCGTCCCCGGTGGGAGGGGTGCGATCGCCTCCAGGTCGTTCAGAGCGGCTCGGACGTCGCCCTCGCTCCGCTCGACCACGCGATCGATGACGCTGACGGGAAGTGCGAACCCCTCCCGGACCGCGACGCGCCGTAGGAGCGATTTGAGCTCCGTCGGGCGCGGGCGCTCGAATCGAATGTGAACCGCATGCGTTCGGAAGATCGGGGAGTACCGGCGGAGTGGTTCGGGGTCATTCACGGTGAGGATGAGCGGCTGCCGGGTCTCGCGGACCAGTCGCGCGATGGTGCCGAGACCACCGCGGTCCGATTCATCGCGTACCACCTGCCCGCCTTTCCAGTCCGCGACGTCCCGCTGGGCGGCGGCCAGCTTCGTCCACGCGCCCCGGCCCGACGTGGCGGGGACCTCGTCCCACGAATCGAAGGCGCGGGGCGCACCGGGCCGACCCAGCCCCCACGCGGCGGCGAGCGCCTCGACCGTGGCGTACCGACCGCGCAAAAAGTCGCGAAAGGAGACCGTCGACGGACTCCGAGGTCGAGCCTCCGTCGATCGGCCGCTCAGCGAGTCGGCCTCGTCGAGGAGGATGAGGGTTCGTCCACCCTTGCGAGTTCCCCGGTACGTCCCGAAACTTCCCAGGGTGTTCGTGACGGACGCGCGGCCCGCCACCGCCTCGAGGGCAGATTGGTTGCGGGCGTCGGAGGCGTTCATCTCGACCACGGTCCACCCGTGCTCGAGCGCGAGGGCGTGGGCGGCGGTCGTCTTCCCGACTCCCGGCGGGCCTTCGAGAATGGCCGACCTCCGCCCGGGGAATCCGGTCGGCCGGTCCCAGGAATCGGCCCACTTCCGCAGTTCCGATACCGCGTGGGGATTGCCGATCAGCTCCGAGAGTCCGGAAGGGCGGATCCGCTCGACCAGCGGACGGCGATCCGGGGCAGTCGCGGCCACGCCGGTGGGTACCGACGGGTCTGCTTAAGCCCGAGCGCCATCTTCCCGGTCGGGACAACGTGACCAACGCCGGCGGGTCGTCTTCGGGGCATCCGATCGATCGAAGGCGGGTGGCGAAGAAGGGGTTCACCCTCCCCGCGCTCGGCGCCCGGGTATGGGATGCGGTCCGGGCGGGGGGTCCTCCGGCCGCCGACCCGCTGGCCGTCGCGTTGGTCCGCCGGGCCCTGGACGCGGGCCTGTCGCTTCTCGACGCCGGGCCCGCGGAGGTCTCTCCCGCGACCGAGGGACTGATCGCGCTGGGGCTCCACGGGCGGAGTTCGCCGGTTCAGGTCAACGTCACGTTGTGCGGTGAGGTGGGTTCCGATCGGCCGCCGGGAGGGCACGCGGCGGACGCCCGTTCGCTGATTCCGAGGGACGGGGTGCTGGGGCCCGACCCGGCCCGATGGGGCGACGACCTTTCTGCGGCGATCACTCGTGCCCTCCACCGACTCCAGCGGGACCAGATATCGATCGGATGGCTGGACGCGGGCGCCCTACCCGCGAGCCGCGACGCCCAGGTGCGGCGGCGACTGGACGAGGAGCCTCGACTGGGCAGCTGGGGGATCCGGTTTGATGGCGCCCCTCCCGATCCCGCGATGCTGGTCGAACTCGCCGGGCTGGGCATACCCTTCTTCGGTCTCGAGCTCCACCTGCTGAACGCGGGGCTCGGCCGGTCCTGGCTGGAAGCCCTGCACCAGCTGGGGGCGACGGTCGTCGATCTCGACCCTCACGCCGGGGGACGGCTCAACGGAGCGGTGCTTCGAAGGGGGCCATTGGGCGCGGCGTTCCACGAATCTCGACCCGAGGAGTGGTCCCTCGTTCGCACCCGGCTCCAGCCTGTTACCCGCTTGGGATACCTCACCCAACGCACCGGCCGCACCCTCGCGCAGGCCGCGATCCGGTACGCCCTCGACCTCCCCGCCGTTCGCTGCGCCCTGCTCACCGTCGATGAACCGACCGTCCTTCCCGAATGGTTGAACGGCCCCGGCGTGCCCGCGCTCAGCGTCGAGGAACTCCGTCGGCTCGAGGAAGCGACGCCCGGCGCGGCCGGAGGCTTAGGTTAGGAGCCAGCCCGCGGTTGATATACCCCGGGGGGACCTCTAGATTTCGTGCTCGCCGAGGGGGACGTGGCCCCGGATTTCGAGGGGCGGACATCGACGGGCGAAACGATCCGCCTATCGAGCTTCCGGGGAAAGCCCGTGGTCGTCTACTTCTATCCCAAGGCGAACACACTGGGATGCACCCGGGAATCGATCGAGTTCGCGCATGAGTACCCCACCCTGCAGAAGAGCGGAGCCGAGGTCATCGGGATCAGCGTGGACGATCAGAGCGCCCAAGCCCGGTTCTCCGAGCAGTGCCGGTTGCCGTTCCCGCTCGTCGCGGACGCGGACCGCGAGATCAGCCGCCGCTTCGGCGTGTTGGGGGCGTTCGGCCGCGCGCGACGCGTGACGTTCATCCTCTCGCCGGAGGGGCGCATCGACCGGATCGTGGAGTCGATCCTCCCGGGTCCGCACGTCCGGGAGGCGGCCCGACATTTCGGCGCCCGCTCGGGCGACGGCCGACCCCCCGACTAGTCGAGGTCGAAGTACAGCTTCACGGTCACGTGGTACTCGGCGATCCGCTGGTCCTTGATCGCGCCTTCGAGCTCCGTGACCCGGAACCAGCGCAGATTCCGAACCGTCTTCGCGGCCGTCTCCACCGCGTTCTGGGCGGCATGGGCGAACGACTCCTTCGATGTCCCGACTACCTCGCTCACTTTCTGGACCATGGCGACCTCGTCCAGGGGAGGCGCTCCATCCGAATGAATCCTCTCCCGCGGCCCAAAGCCGTGCGACGTTGTCCGGCGGGTCGGTGGGACGCCCACCGGGGACCGTGCGCAGGCGAGGACGGGGGAGCCGCCAGAGGGAATCGAACCCCCGACCTGCTGATTACAAATCAGCCGCTCTACCGACTGAGCTATGGCGGCGCTGGCGTAGGTCGTGTGGCCGGTCGATGCCCCCCGACCGTGGAGGGGAGCGCCCCAGACTTCAACCCTTCGCGTGACGGGGTGCCGGGGCCTTCCGAGCTCGGGAGCCGTTCACGACAGCTTTTTGGGGGATGACCGGCACTTCCCACTCATGGTCGGCGATGCGGCCCCTCCCGGGGCCTACCCTCCCGGCCCCGAGGACGGGTCTGCGATCCTCCGTCGACTCCCCGACGAGCTCGTACGCTTCCTGCGGCTCCCACGTCCCGTTTCGCTTCTGGTGCGCGGGGCGCCCGGGACCGGCCGTTCGCTCCTCGCCCGGGCGATCCTCGAGGCCATCGACGGACACTGCCTGGTCCTGACGGACGAAGCCAGCGAAGGCACCCGCAACCTGGCCCGAGCGGCGCCGGCCAGCTGGCAGGCCGCCCCCGGTCGCTCGCTGTTCGAGAACGGAGCCGCGGGGTTCGGGCCGGACGGACGACTTCGACTCGGACCACCGGACTCCACGACGAGCGACCGTTGGACCGGGCTGGTCGTGGATACCTGGGATTCGCTGGTCGACAGCGCATCGGGCCAACGACGGCGCGGCTCGATGTCCGGGCCGGACTCCGAGCGTTCGTTGTTCGCCCACCTGGCCCGGTCGGCCGACCGATTGGTCGCGGTCGCGGGTATCGGACGTACCACCTCCATCGAGTACTTGGTCGACGGCATCATCGAGACCGTCCAGACCCACGAAGACGACCGGACCGAGCGATGGCTCCGGTTCGTAAAGCTCCGGGACGTGGAGCTCGCCGGCTCGAGCTACCCGTTCACCCTGACCGGCGGCCGATTCCGGGCCTTCCCCATCTACCCGACGGCCCCCGCTTCGCAGAGCTACTTCCGGCTCGACCCCGACCCGGACCCGTCGGCCCGGGGGCTTTGGCCCGGAAGCGCCGACTACGCCCGGCTCTTCGGCCGGCTCGTGCGGGGCACGCTGACCTTGCTCGAATGCGACCGGAGGTCGTCGGTCGACGTGCAATTGTCGCTGGTGAGTGCCCTCGTCTTCAGCGGAGTCGTTAACGGCGGCCGGGTCGTGTTCGTACCCCCGCCCACGCTGTTCCCCGATGAGATATGGGCACAGGCCCAGAGCTTCATTCCGCCCGAATTGATGGCCCGGCTCGCCCCCCAGCTTCGGGAGAAGGTGCGCATCCTCTCGCACGTGCCTCCGGAAACGACCGACCCCGCCTTCCGAAGCGTGCTGTTCCCCCTCCACCATTCCGATCCGGGACCCGGTATCCTGTCCACGGTCCAGGAAACGAATCGGGAGTTCGGGTCCGGCCCGTCCGCCGATTCCCCGCTCCCCCGGTTCCCGGGTCTCGCGGCGTTCGCGCACGAGTCGCCGGACGGCCGGCCCAACTTGGAGCTCCTCTTCATCGGAGGACTCGTCGCCGCGGCGCGCGAGCTCGAATCCGGTTACACGCCCGAAGCCCTCGCCGCGATCATTCAACGGGACCTCAACGCGACACCTCTCCACGTGTTCGTGGTGGCGTGGGAGGAGGAGCCGCTCGTTCGAGAGCTCTACGGCCTCGCGACCACCCACCTCCGTCTCGTCTCCCGGCACGGCCGCTACTTCGTCCAGGGGCTTCGCCCGTGGACGGAGAACCGCGTCCTGCTTCCCCCCGACGAGTCCCGGAAGGATTCGTCCCCCTTCGAGCTCGTCCCGTTGAGCTGAGACCGTCGAGTCGGCGGAGCCCGAATCCTTCTTACGAGCCTCGGCCTCCCGTCAGGAGATGAGCCTCGCCTCCGTTCAACCCACTCCGATCCATGCGCCCCGGGGGCCCGCGAAGAGCTGTCGCGGCTGGGCCCAGGAGGCGGCCATGCGCCTCCTCATGAACAACTTGGACCCCGAGGTCGCCCGGGATCCCGCCCATCTGATCGTCTACGGAGGTCGGGGCAAGGCGGCCCGGAACTGGCCCGCCTACCACGCGATCGTGGAGACACTGCGGGAGCTCGGAGATTCCGAAACCCTGCTGGTCCAGTCCGGAAAGCCGGTCGGAGTGTTCCCCACGCACCCGGAGGCCCCCCGCGTGCTGATCTCGAACGCGATGATCGTCCCCCGGTGGGCGACGGATGCCGTGTTCTGGGACCTCGAAGCGCGCGGGCTCACGATGTACGGCCAGATGACCGCCGGGAGCTGGATCTACATCGGGACCCAGGGGATCCTGCAGGGAACCTACGAGACTCTCGCCGCGCTCGCCCGCCGTGAGTTCGGGGCCGCCGACCTCGCGGGACGCTGGATGCTCTCGTCCGGACTGGGAGAGATGGGTGGCGCGCAGCCCTTGGCCATCACGATGATGGGCGGCGTGGCGCTCATCGTCGACGTCGACCCGAGGGCGCTCGAGCGGCGGCTAGAGAAGGAGTACCTCGGCGAGGAGGCGACGACCCTGGACGACGCGCTCCACCGAGTCCAGAGCGCCGTGAGCGAGCGACGACCCGTGTCGGTCGGGCTTCGGGCCAACGCCGCCGACGTGTACCCGGAACTGGTTCGCCGGAACGTGACGCCCGACATCGTCTCCGACCAGACGGCGGCGCACGACATCCGCGTCGGCTACATCCCCCGCGGGTTCACGGTCGAGGAGGCGGCGGCGCTCCGATCCCGGGACCTCGCGACGTATCTCGCGAAGGTACGGGCGTCGATCGCCGACGAAGCCCGCGCGATCTTGGAGCTCATGGGACGCGGCGCGAAGGCCTTCGACTACGGGAACAGCTTCCGGGCGCAGGCGAAGGAGGCCGGAGTGGCCAACGCGTTCGATATCCCCGGTTATGTCCCCCGCTACATCCGTCCGCTCTTCGCGATCGGCAGCGGCCCGTTCCGGTGGGTCGCGCTCAGCGGCGAGCCCGATGACATCCGGGCGATCGACCGGATGGTCCTCGCCGACTTCGCCGCCAACGAGCATCTGTGCCGATGGATCCGGCTCGCCGGCGAGAAGGTCCGGTTCCAGGGCTTGCCCGCGCGGATCTGCTACATGGGCTATGGCGATCGGGAGCGATTCGGTCACCGTGTGAACGAGATGGTGAAGGACGGAGAACTGGTCGCGCCCATCGCGATCGGGCGGGACCATCATGACACCGGGAGCGTCGCGAGCCCCTACCGGGAGACCGAGCAGATGCCGGACGGGTCCGACGCGATCGCCGATTGGCCGATTCTCAATGCGTTGCTGAACGTCGCGAGCGGCGCGTCCTGGGTGTCGGTCCACCACGGCGGCGGCGTCGGGATCGGCAACTCGATCCACGCCGGCTTGGTCATCGTCGCGGACGGGAGCGCCGACGCCGACCGTCGGATCTCCCGAGTCCTCAACAACGACCCGGGCCTCGGGGTCGCCCGGCACGCCGATGCCGGCTACGCTGAATCGAAGGAGATCGCGCGACGGGCCAAGTTCCGCATCCCCGGCATCCGCTCGGAGCCGCCGTGATGCGACGGGCGCACGTTGCGACACCGTGACACGGGGTCCAGCACGCGGCGAACGGCGCGGAACAACCGTTCATATCCCCTGCGTCGGGTCAATTCTCTCGAGCGGGGCACGCTCCGCTCGAGAAAGGGAGAACATGAGTCGAATGGGGCGGACAGGGGGGACCCTGGGAGTGGCGGGGTTGGCGCTGATGGCGCTCCTCGTTGCGCCGGCGCTCGCCGCGCCGGTCCCGGCGTCCCCAGCGCCGCTGGGAACGGGAAACAGCCAGCAGTGGGCGTACGGGGGAGAGAAGTGGGTCAACGTCACGATCCTCCTCCCGAACGCCACGCTCACCGAACGCGCCTTTTTCGGCTGGGATGTCGTTTTCACGGCGACCAACACCTCGGCCACCACCCAGGCGTGGGAGGCCCAGCGGTCGATGGCCGGATACTACTACCTCAACTACAGCGCCACCAACTCGGCGGGGAGCCTGGGCGTCCGAGGATGGGAGACGGACACGGGGTTCGCCAATCTCACCACCGCCGCGTCGGTGACCGAGAACGGCTCGAGCGTGCCCGCGGTCGGTCTCCTGAACGCGTCGTTCGAGAACGCCGCCAACTTGAGTGAGCGGATGGCGTTCAACGTGACCCACGGTCCGTTCACCGGGACCATGAGCGCCGGCCTCAGCATCGCGGGGGCCGCGCACGGGTCCGTCCAGTTCACGCCTGCGCTCGGTCTAGTGCCGCTCAACGTCACGAGCGGCAGCCACTGGAACAGCTCGGCCGCGTTCCTCGCGGCCGGCGGGTGGAGCGCGAAGTACAGCGTGTTCCACACACCGTTCAACGGGTCGCCGGCGTCGTTCTCGTTCAACGCCACGGGAGGCGTCTCGGCGAACGGCAGCGTGGCGCTCTGGGGCGAGGACGTCGGGAACGTCACCCTCGCCAACGGGCTCAGCGTGCCCGAGATCGTGCTGGTCTGGAGCGGTCCGTTCGACGACGTCGACGGGGTCATCCTGATCCCCCACGACTTCGACTTCTTCGGGGGCGGGAGCCACGCCTGGGACCACGACGGCCTCGCGACCGAGAGTGTGGGAACGAGCGACCTCGACCTCCGGTTCGATCACTCCCACCACCTCGCGGTCGTGGCGGCCGCGACGGCCTTCGGGTCGGCGGCGACGAACTACCCTGTTGCGACCTCCGGTCCGACCGGTCCCTCGCCGATGGCGAGCTCCTCGAGCCCGACCGTCGTGCAGGCGCAACCGGAGTCGGTGCCCCAGGCGCAACAGAACTCCGCGTGCCTGACCGGTGCCTGCGCCGCCTCGGCGACGTCCCACACGAACGTGGGCGGCGTCGTGGCGATCGCGGTCATCGCCGCGGTGATCGTCGGGATCGTCGCGCTGGTCTTGGTCCTGCGCGGCCGCCGCGGCGGGCGTGGCCCGTCGCCGGCCGCACCGACGCTGGCCCCTCCTGCGGGTGCCCTCGGGGCGAGCCCCGGGCCGGAGTCCCCGCCGCCACACTAGGCGCGACCGGTCTCGTGGCCAACCCTTTCCTTCTACTTTCCCTCGAACCGGGTGGGGGCGACGCAGGTCATGGTCGATCCTGTACGGATGGTGCGAGCTCTCGCACGACGGCATCGATCACGGCCCGGTCGGTGTCGAACGGGACCCGCTCGCGGGCCTCTTCGAGTGTCACCCACTCGGCCCGGTCGAAGATCTCCTCGAGCTGCGGGGGGTCACGATCCGTCCACGCCAGGAAGTACGCGGTCGACTTGAACACGTTGACGAATCGGCGTGGGTCGTGGAAACAGTACCGAACCGAATGCACCTGAGGTCCAAATCGCACCGGGCCGATCCCGGTCTCCTCCTGGACCTCTCGGCGAGCCGCCTCGAGCAGCGTTTCCCCGCGCTCCACGTGACCCTTGGGAAAGCACCACCGGTCCTCGCCGACGTGATGGAGAAGAAGGGTGCGGCCGGTGGCGGAATGGAGGAGGACGGCCCCGGCGGCTGACTCGGACACGGAGATCCGACCGGGCAAGTACGGCCCCGTCTTCCGGCGCATCGCCGCGCTACCCCCCTCGAGGCCAAGACGGCTGCGGCCCGAAACCCCCAACCCTTATGCGCGGGAAGAACTCGAACGCGACGTGCTCGGCCCGGAGGAGGAGTACCACGATCTGGTCACCCTCGTCCGCCGGAAGGCCGCGAAGAACGGCCATCGGGAAGCGGTGCGGTTCCCGGATGGGAATCTCACCTACTCTGAGGTAAACGAACGCTCCGACCGCGTGGCGGCCGGACTGCTCCGGGCCGGACTGGTCCGCGGGGACCGCATCGCGGCGATGCTGTACAACTGCCGAGCGTTCATCGAACTCTGGTTCGGGGCCGCGAAGGCCGGTGTGGTGCTCGTCCCCCTCAACACTGCCCTCAAGGGGAGCATTCTGCGCTACGAGCTCGACGACGCCTCGCCGGCAGGTCTCGTCATCGACCGGCGCCTCTGGTCGGAGTACGCGGAGGTGCGGGGAGAGCGACCCATCCCGCGAGAATGGCTCGTCGACCTCGGCGGGGAGGCGGTCCCCGTGCCGGAGCTGCGCGGCTTCCACGACCTATCCGACTCGGCCCCCGTTGAACTCCCACACGTCCCCGCGCCGTGGGAGCCGGCGTCGATCCTCTACACGAGCGGCACGACCGGCCCTCCGAAGGGCGCGATCATCCCCCACGAGAAGCTCCTCACTACGCCCCGGGAGATCGGTCTCCGCAGCCGGTTGACGCCGTCCTCGGTCCTGTTCACCGCCCTTCCCTTGTTCCACTGCAACGCGCAGGAGATGACGACCCTGACGTCCATGCTGAACGACCTCACGGCCGCCTACGACGAGCGGTTCCATGCCTCCACGTACTGGGAGACCGCCGCCCGACACCGGGCGACGCACGTGTCGCTCCTGATCTCGATGGTGAACGTGCTGTTCAAGCAGCCGGAGCGGCCCACGGACCGCGGTCACGGTGTCTCCGTCGCGCTCACCGCCGGCGCGACGCGCGAGGTCTGGCCCCGATTCGAAGCGAGATTCGGCGTCTCGATCCTCGAGCTCTACGGCATGACCGAATGCGGCTGCACCACCCTCATGAATCCACCGGACGCGGTCCGGGTCGGCTCCGTCGGGACCCCGCTCGGCTTCGTGGAGGCCGACGTCGTCGACGACGATGACCATCCCGTGCCCGCCGGGACCCGGGGTGAGCTCGTCGTGCGCCCTCGGGCGCCGTTCACCATGTTCCTGGGGTACCTGAACAAGCACGACAAGACGGTGGAAGCGGCTCGGAACCTCTGGTTCCACACGGGGGATTACGTCACGCGCGATGCCGACGGCTACTACTACTTCGTGGACCGGAAGAAGGACGTCATCCGAAGGCGCGGGGAGAACGTCGCACCCTACGACGTCGAGTCCGCGCTCAATCGGCACCCCGCCGTCTTCGAGTCCGTGGTCGTGGGGGTCCCGTCGCCGCTGGGCGAGGAGGACATCAAGGCGTTCGTACAACTGCGGCCCGGCGCGGCCCCGGCTCCCCGCGAGCTGTTCGAGTTCCTCGCGCGCGAGCTTCCGTTCTTCATGGTCCCCCGGTACCTCGAGTTCGTGAGCGAGATCCCGAAGACCGCGAACCAGAAGGCCCAGCGCTACCTGCTCAAGGGCCGCCGGAGCCCGGGCGAAGTCGACCGGGAGCAGATGGGCCTTGAACTCAAGCGACCGTAGGCGACCTCTCGCCCTCCTGGACGCGAACGTCGTGGTCCTGGCCTTTCGCGAGGGGTTGAACCTCGCGAGCGAGGTCGGCCGCCTCGCCCCCGGCGCCCAGCTCGCGGTCCCGGCCTCGGTACTCCGCGAACTGGAGACACTCGAGTCGCGCTCGGTGGCGGGGGCTCGGCCGGCGCGCGAGTGGGCGCAGCGCCTGCCCGTGGTCCCGACGACGGGCCACGGGGACGAGGCGATCGTGGCGCTCGCCCGGACCACGGGGGCGATCGTCATCACCGCGGACCGCGCGCTCCGCGATCGTCTCAGCGAGCTGGGTCTCCGGGTGCTCGAACCCCGGGACCGCGTCCGGCTCACCGCGCACCGGCGCCGCGCCGGCGCGGCAACGGTTAAGAACCGCCCTCGGCTCGCTCACGGCCGCCGACCGGTGAGGGGAGCTCATGCGCGACGACGATGAGATCCTCGCGACCCCCGGACTCGAGTTCGGGAGCGGCGTGGTGGGGGTTTGTGACATCTGCCACAAGCGGCAGGCGGTCATCATCCTCGAGAAGGAGCGCTACCAGTTGTGCGTCATCGACTTCCTCAACAAGACGTTCATCGACAGTCACGAGAAGCCCGGACGGCCGCTCCCGCCGTACCGCAGCGAGCGGGTTTGGTACGAGACCGACGCGGTGCCCGGCGGCAAGGCGCCCGCCATCCTCCTTTCCCCCACGAAGCCGGTGAAGCGCCCCGCGATCCTCGTCGCCCCGGACATCTACGGGCTCACCACGACCCTCCTCGACGCGGGCATCCGGTTCGCGCGCGAAGGGTTCGAGGTTCTCCTTCCCGACGTCGGAAAGACCGCGGGCGTGGGACCCGCGGACCACCTCAGTCTGCGGTCGGGGGTGATGTTCGGGGGCGGCGTCGGGATCGAGTCGCCGCGCGTCCGTCATTTGACCGCGCTCTACCGGGATGCCCTCCGTTTCGTCCGCGGCCGCGAGATCGTCGACGCGACCAAGGGCGCCATCTTCGGTGCGTCCTTCGGGGCGGCGCTCGCGACGGCGGTCGCTGCGGAGGACCGGTCGACGACCGCCCTCGTGCTCGCCTACCCCGTTCCCGTGAAGCCCGTCGAGTTCCTGAAGCTCCTCACCTGCCCCGTTTTCGTCGTCAGCGGCACGGCGGATCGTCGTGGCGTCGCCGGAAGGGCTCAGTTCGCGGACGCCGGCCAGCGGGGAGAGATCCAGGTCTCCTTCTTGGACCTCGAGGGAGCGCGGCACGGCTTCCTGGCCCGGGACCTTTCGAGTTACGACGTCCGCTCCGCCGAGGCGGCGTGGGCCGGCATGATCCGGTTCATGCGGTCGAGGCTGTTGCCTCCACCGCCCAAACCTCCGGCGCCTCCGAAGACGCAAACGTCGCTCCCTCCCGTTTCCGGGACCCCGGCCCCCTCGGCGGGGGCGCCGCGTCCCGCCGCCCCGGCCTAGGGAATCCGCTCAGCCGTCGACGGGGATCCGCGCCGCGACCTCGACCAGCTCCTTGGCGGCTCGGGTGAACCGCATCGCCTTCGCGAGGTTGCCCCGGATCTTGAACGTCCCATCCAGGATCGCCTTCACCGGATCGAGCTGCCCCCGGACGAGGCGGCCCCAGTTCTGGACGGGCCCCTCGTAGACGAACTCGCTCTCCACGCGCGAGCTGTCCTCGACGTATCGGGCCGACCGGCACTCTCCATGGAACAGGTCCAGATGGATGCCGGGCGCGGGGCCGCCCGCGGTTTCGGGGAGCACGCGGAGCAGGAGGTCCCCCTCCCAGGCGGAGGCGGCCTCCCGGTACTCGGCGCTCGCGTTGAGCGCCGCCTGGAACGCCGTCGCCCACTCCGACGAGGGGAACCGCATGGGAGCGGGCCACCGGGTTCAGGTAGTTGAGCGTTCGGCTACGTCTCGCCGATGCCCTCCGCCGGGCTCCTCGGGATCGGCGGGATCCGCCGGCCCGGGAACCGGCATCAGACGTACTCGTAGAACCCGTGGCCGGTCTTCTTTCCCAGGCGGCCCGCGTCCACCAGGCGCTTTAGGGTGAGCGCCGGTCGGTACTTCGGGTCGCCGGTCTCCCGGCGTAGCGTCTCGGCCACTTCGAGTGCCACGTCGAGGCCGATCAGGT
The DNA here is from genome assembly GCA_035632035.1 of Thermoplasmata archaeon. Classification (GTDB taxonomy): domain Archaea; phylum Thermoplasmatota; class Thermoplasmata; order Lutacidiplasmatales; family UBA184; genus Lutacidiplasma. The sequence goes on from DASQHP010000015.1 coordinate 13,164, forward strand.
CCGCGAGCTCGAACGGACCCATCGGCATCCCCGCTCCGGCCTTCATGGCCGTGTCGATGTCGCGGGAGTTGGCGAGGCCCTCTTCGAGCGCAAAGCACGCCTCGTTGAGGACGGGGATCAAGAGGCGATTCACGACGAACGCCGGGGACTCTTTGACGCGGACCGGCACCATCGGGTACCGGTGGTTGCGCAGCGTCTGGAGATAATCGATCGCGTCGCTGACGACATCCTCGCGCGTTTCGACGCCGCCCGCGACCTCGACCAACGGCAGGGTGTAGGGGGGATTGAAGAAGTGCAGGACCAGGGTCTCCCGCACGTGCCGTAGGCCGTGGGCCAGCCGGGTGATGGAAAGGGACGACGTGTTCGAGGCGATCACGGCCCCATCGGGAACCACTGTGTCCAGCGCCTCGAGGACCGGTCGTTTCGCCGCGGCGTTCTCGAACACGGCCTCTACAACGAGGTCCACGTCCCCAAAGTCCCTGTAGTCGAGGGTTCCTCGGACGCGACCGACGATCTCCTCTCCCCGCTCGCGAGAGACCTTGGGAGCGAGCCGCTGCCGGACCGTCTGAAGCTGGGCTTCCGTCAGGGTGATACCGAGGTCGGTGACCCGGGCGATCTCCCTGGCCGCCCGGCCCTCGTGGAATCCCACGAGCTCGTCGACGACCGCGCGGACGCGGGCGAGTCCGCGGTCGACCAGGGCCTGGTCCTGGTCCTTCAGCACCACATCGACGCCGTTGAAGGCCAGCAGCTCCGCGATCGCCGCTCCCATCGTCCCCGCCCCCACGACCCCGGCCCTCGCGACCCGCATGGCCCACCGCTCGACCCCACCGCAGGCGGGATAGATAGCCGACGGTGCTGCGCCCGTTTCGACATCAGCTTTAAGGCGCCGACGAGGCTCGGTGGCTCCGCGCGGGGATGGCCCAGCCCGGTAAGGCGCTGGATTGCTAATCCAGTGGTGGTTTCACCTCGGGGGTTCAAAGGGGCCTCGGAGACGACCGACGCCCGGAAGCTCCCCCTCCCCGCGTTCCCCGCCGGCTTACTTCGGCCGGGCCGGCTCGGCCCGATACCCCGTCGGCGTCGGCCGAACCACGACCTCGTCGCCCAGGCTGATCGCCGGGCCTTCCCACGTCCCGAGCACGCGGATCGAATCGGCGAGCTCGATCAGCGAGAGACGATGCGGGGAGGGAAACCCCGGCGGAGGGTAGGCGAGTTCGGTGAACGCGATCACGTGACCTCGTGCGGGGCGCCGGGCCTCTACGGTCTTCCGGGACCCGCACCGGGGACAGGAACCGGGACGGGGCAGGAAGACGCCGTGACAATCGCCGCACTCTTGGACGCGGATCTCGGGTTCGTCGCTCACGCAGCCTCCGGTCGTCCCAGGATGGTGACGAAGTTGTGCGAGGCCATTCCCCCGATCGACTGCGCCAGGACGACCCGGGGTCGCCGAGCCACCTCGAGGGGACCCGCGGTGCCCGCGAGCTGGTCGACGCCGGAGATGATCGCCGCCAACCCCGAGGCACCGACGGGATGACCGCGGCCGAGGATGCCGCCGGATGGGTTCACCGGCAGCCGGCCGTCGCGCCCCGTCCAGCCCCGGGTGAACCACCCCGGCGCCTCCCCGGGGCCGCAGAACCCGAGATCCTCGAGGTCGATCAGGGCGAATGGAGCGAAGGCATCGTGGACCTCCGCGAGGTCGATCTCCTTGCGGGTCAAATGGCCCATCTCATACGCCCGCTGCGCGGCCACCCGGGTGGCGCGGAAGGAAGTGAGCTCGGAGCGATCGACCACGGCGAGGGAATCGAACCCTTCCCCGATCCCGCGTACCTCGGCGGGGCCGCTCGCGCGCTCGACGACGGCGGCGGCGGCGCCGTCGCTGATGGCGGCGCAGTGGAGGAGCCTAAGCGGTGGGGCGACGGGCCGGCTGGTCGCCACCTCCTCGGCGGTCACCGGTGCACGGAACTGCGCGTAGGGATTCCGGCTCGCGGACTCCCGGAACTGGACCGTCACCGCGTCCAGGGCGCCCGGGTCGACGGAGAAACGGTCGAGGTATCGCTGGGCGATCAGCGCCGCTAGGGCGGGCATCGTGGCACCGGCCCGCTCTTCGCTCGTGGCGAGCGACCGGGCAAGAACCGCGGTCACGTCCGCCGTCGAGAGCCCGGTCATCCGCTCGCCCGCCACGACCAGCGATCGGTCCGAGTGACCGGCCGCGACCGCGGCGACCGCCGCGTGGAAGACCGCCGCACCCGTGGCCGACGCCGCCTCGACCCGGTAGCCCGCGGCGGATTCGACCAACCCCAATCGGTCGGCGACCCGGGCGGTGAGGCTCTCGAGCCCGGCGAGCGAACCCCCCGCCATCGTGCCCACGAACAGGTGGTCCACGGGTTTGCGGCCGAGCGACTCGAGTGCGCCGGCGCCCGCCGCCGCGAGAAGTTCATCGAGCGGCTCCGGCCGTTTTCCGAACTGGATCAGTCCCGTCGCGCTGACCCGGACCGTCACGGCCCGGCTCCCGCCGCCGGGCGTTCCGTCAGAAACGAGATCCGCTCGAGGAATCGGACGAGCGGCATCCCGTCGTTCCAGCGCAGCACCGCGTTCCCCTGCCGGGTCTGGTCGACCTGAGGGAGCCGCTGCTGCAGGACGCCGAGCCGGCCCGAGGGTGCTTGCGTCGGGGCCGCGAAGATCCGCCAGGGGTCCCCGGCGCGGTACCCGACCATGCGGTAGGCGTAGAGCACGATGAGGCCGACGCGCTCGACCGACTTCCGATGCTCCTCGAGCTGTTCCGCCGCGCGACCGCTCGCGGCGGTGAAATGGATCGTGTCGTGGCTGGACGCCTTCACCTCTACGGGAAAGGCGAACTCGTTCCGCAGCGCCACGAGGTCGAAGCCGAGGGAACCCGCGGCGCGCACGACGAGGAACGGGCTGCGGGACGCCCGCCGGAGGGTCTCGCGGTCCGCCGGCTCCAAGGACCTCGAGTACCGGTCGACGGCCTCGCGCTCCCCCTGGAGGAGACCCTTCAGCTCCCGCTCATACGCGGAGGAGCTCCGGCTCACGGCCCCGAGTCGGGCTGACGGTAGATATACTTCATTCTCGACCGGCGTGCCGACGGCGCCGCGCTCCATCGATGGGCCTATAGGACGAGTGACCTCTCCACCGACTTCGTGGCAGTCTCCGGCGGCCTCGACCTCCTGGACGAGGAGGTCGCGGTGGCCCGCGTCCTAGTTTCGATCGTGTTCGACGCGGACCGTCGTCGGGAGACCCGCGCCGGGCCGCCGGCCATGGCCCGGTTCCGCCTCTCCGAGCTGCGGGGCCGGCTGCTGAAGGAACGGGTCTTCGGGGACCCGAGCCGGCTGCTGAGCCGCTTGAAGCGTCGAGGGCTGATCGACGAGACTCCCGAGGGACGCGGGGATCGCGTCTACCGGCTCCCGAACCCGGACGCGCTGCGCGGGCTTCTGTTGGGCGAAGTCGCCCGGATCGAGTCGCCGGAACCCGAGGCCCTGCAGCCGGTCCCCGATGAGCACGCGGAGATCCGGTCGATGGACTCGGAGTTCCTTACCCATCTCCGGGACGTCTTGGACGACCGATTGGAGGAGACGCTCGAGTTCGGACGGGCCTTCTCGGTGAACCGGCTCGCGGACTATCTGCGCGAACTGTTCGGCGAGGAGCTCTACCTCGACTCGCTCATCTCGATCCTCCAACAGTACGCGCTCGCGGACGTGCCGCTTCTCGCGCCCACGGGCCGGCCCACGGGGTCGACCGGGTTCCATCTCGCCCTGTTCGGGCCGCCGGGGACCGGGAAGACGTTCTCGATCGACGACCTGGTTCGGGGCAACTCCCGCTCGGGGGTGCCCGCGCACGGTCTCCCGGGTCGAAATCGCTACTGCGGCGGGATCACGCCGGCGCAGTTCCTCCGGGTCGGGTCATCGTACACGGGCCGCACGTTCAACTTCATCGTTCCCGAGTTCAATGACTGGTTCAAGTACCGCGGGATGGTCGAGCCGCTCAAGCTCGTCATGGAGCAGCGCGAGGTCAAGTGGGAGACCACGCTCGGCACCGTTGGCCCGTACACGTTCCACTCGTTCTTCTCCGTGAACTACAACGTCCGCACCGCCGGGGCCCAGGACTACTGGACCACGATCGCCGACCCGAACTTCGCGGCGCTCGAGGACCGAATGCTCCTCCGGTTCCACCCGATGACCCGAGAGCGGTTCCGCGCCGTGGAGCGGAGCGCCGAGCGGCTCGAGCTGGGCCAGATCGACTTCGCTCTCGCCTCCCAGATCCACGATCACCTGGTCCTGGTCCACGCGGTCGAGACCCGGCACCCGCTCGTGGCGCACCGGTTCCCCGTGAAGCCGGTCCGGTTGCACGCCGAGCTGTACGCCTCCCTGCGGGCCGTCTCGGAGGCGGCCTTGGCCCGGACCCCGCACCCGAAGTTCTCCCCCCGTCTCAAGTCCCGCGCCGTGAAGCTCTCGGCCGCCGCCGCGCTCTTGCGGTACTTTGCCGACGATGCCGGCGGCCCGCTCGGGATCGGACGGGAGGAGGGTGACTTCGGCCGCCGTTTCTACGAGGAGGAGATCCGTGCCCGCGAGGGCCGGCGCCGGGCCGCCAGCTGAACCCGCGGACGCTCGGTATCGTCGGGCTGCGCCCGAGTCGGTCGCCGAAGCCGTCCACCGGCTCACCGACCGGGGGCGCGACGAGTTCCCGACGCAGCAAGCGCTCCTCACCGCCGTGCGGCGCGAGCTCGTCCGGAGCGACCCGGCTCTGCGCATCGGTCCCCGGCGGCTGCGCCGGTTGCTCCTCGATTCGGGGCTGGCCCGGCTCCGGGTCGACTACTCGGAGCGCCAGGACCGCCGGCCGCTCGAACGGTGCCCGGTCTGTGGCGACTCGCTGCGGCGTGTCGTGAACCGGACGCTCGAGGGGGATCGGGTCGTGCTCGGCTACGCCTGCTCGCGGTGCGCCTACTGGACCCACCTGCGCCGGAGGGTTCCGATCCGCTACTCGGTCCGGCTGCTCCGCGGCCGTCGGGAGCCGGTCAGATCGTCCGGATGATCTGCGCCGCGTGCGCGTCCACCAGGACGGTGGTCCGAACTCCCTTGCGCTCCAGCACGTATGAGTAGATCGGGGCGTGGAGCAGCTCGGCCTCGCTGACCTGGACCTGGCAGTTGAGCTGGCTCACCATCATGTGCTTCTTGTGGGCCGCCTCGGTCTGCAACTGGGTCACGTACGACCGTGCCGCCGACTGCGCGACGTCCTCGCCCACGTCCCCGTTCAG
>DASQHP010000016.1:0-10673 GCA_035632035.1 Thermoplasmata archaeon
CGGTGAGCCAGTAGACGAGCTGCTTCCGCAGGCCTCCGCGCACGTTCCCGCGGCGGGCCCGGAGCATCCCCTTGGAGACGAGGTCCGCGAGCGGGCGGGACATGGAGCAGGCGTGGTAGCCGAGCGCCTTCGCAAGCTCCCGCTGGCTGATCCCGAAGCCGCTCTCCTCGGTGGGGGCGTGCGTCTCCACGTAGTCGAGGATTTCGGCGGGGAGGTAGCTTACGACGGGCACGGCACGGGAAGATGGGAGGTTCCACTACATAGACTTATTTTGTACAAAATATCAAGGGAGGTATAAGTACGCTCATCGCCCCATTCTCCCTTAGTTATGGCGCGGTCGGCCGAGAGCGGGGCGTATCTGGGAGGCATCAGCACGATGCTCGCCCAGGTCGATGTCTGCCTCGCCTGCGGGCGGATCCACCCCGACTCGCGCCTGGGCACCCTCCTTCCGAAGTCGAAGGAGTGCCCGCTGGTCGTTTTCGGTTCGATGCCGACCATGACCGAACCGAGGAAGGAACGCGGCGGCCCGCGTCCGCTCTCCGTCGAGATCCTGGCCGAGAGCGCCTCCGTGGCGCCGCCGCTCCCCCAGCCCACGGCGATGGCCCAGCGCAAGCCGGCGGGCCTCACCGTCCCCTGGCCCATGCCGTCCCACCTGGAGGACTACCTGTGATGCTCACCGAAGCCTCCACCCTGGACGCCGCGCCCCGTTCCCGGCGACCGGTTCCCCCCGGAACCCCTGCCGGCGGGATCCTGTTCGGCATCGCCTCCCCCATGATCCCGGCCCTGGAAAACCAGTGGCCTTCGTGGCTCGCCCCGATCGGGGGCGGCTGGAAGCCCGCGCATCCGCGCGGCGGAGCGGTCACCCGCAGGAGTCTCTGAATCACCATGTCGCTGGTCGGTCTCTAAACGAACTCACATCACGATGCCTGACGCCCCCGCGGGCTTTACCCGGAGGTCCGCGGGGGCAGTGTTTTCCCCATTCATCTGACGAGCGCGAGTTCATCGTCCAGCGCGCCGCAAACCACAGATACTCCTTCAGGGGTCGGCCGGCCGCGGTTCGAATCGATGGCGGACGTCAAGTGCACCACCTGCGGGGGGCCCCTCGAGACCGGATTCGTGACTACGACCAACGGCTCGGGTCTCTTCTGGGCCCACGAGTCGACCGAGTCGAGGCTCCGGCCCAAGGGACTCGAGGTCCTCGTGCCCACGGGGTTCATGGGGACCTACTCGGCGAACGCCGCCGCCCAGCGGTGCCGCGCCTGCGGCACCATCACACTGAAGATCGGGAAGTAGCCCTACTCGGCGCCGGCGACCCCGAGACCGTCGACCCAGAGCGTCGGCGATTCGAGGCTACCCGAGCGGGCGGCCCTCGAGCCGACCCCGCGGACCGAGGCGAGGAGGGATGGCTCTCCTTTCGGGCCGAGCACCACACCTCCGACGGTCCCCCCACGCAGAGGCTCCGCCCGCTTGCCCCGGTGGATCCGGTAGGCCATCCGAACCTCCCCCCCGAACGCCCCCGAGAACGCGTCCGGGAACGCGTACCCCAGCTGGTCGAGGTAGAGTCCCTCCCCGACAGCCTCCATGAGCTCCTCCTCCGAGCCGCCATCCCCGGGCGCCACGACCAGGTTGGTGGGCGCGGGCTGGGGCGCTATCTCGAAGTGGAACCACGGCTGGAACTGGGCGCTGTCCCTCCGGCCGTTCCCGGTCGCGGTCTTCCCGAACGCGGCCGCGGTCAGAACGTCGTAGAGGCCGGCCGTGACGACCCCCTTCTCGATCAGAGGGCGGCGGACCTGAGGAACCCCTTCGTCGTCGAACGGCGCAGAACCCAGTCCCAGTGGGAGGAGACCGTCGTCGAACAGGTTGACCAGCGAGGTGCCGATCTCGGTGCCGGGGCTCGGCGCCATCTTCCGCAGCTCGGCGGTGCCGCTCAGTCGGAATCCGAGGATCTGGGGAAGCACATCCGAAAGGACCGTCGGAGGGAGGACCACCTTCGTAACGGTGCTGGGAGTCGGCTTCGCGCTGCGGACGTCCCGCGCCCGCGTGCACCAGCTCTCGACATCGGTCGCGAGCCCGCGGGTCGTCAGCGAGCGGGTACGGCGGTTCAGCCAGTACTCCCCGGGGGGCGCGCCCTCCGGTCCTCCGGACGACTTCACCGCGAGCTCGAAGTCGACCAGCGAGTGTCTCCAGTGGTGGTGGACCCCCTCGGAGTTCGTGAGCGTCGCTTCCGTGAGCGTCGTACGCACGGAGCCAAAACTGGGGACCTCGCTCGCCCGCCCTTCGAAGGCGGTCAGGAGGGCATGGACGAACTGCTCCATCGTCTCGACCGGATGCTCCCAGAGGACGCGGTCGACCGTGTCGACCTTGGGGCCGGGGCCGGCGATCGCGGTCGAGGGCAGTTCCACCCGACGGGCCGGGAAGGAGGAGAATCGGGCCGTGGCCTCGGCGTCCTGGACGCGCTGGTCGATCCGGGCGTCGGAGAGGTCCGTCCCGGAGGCGAACCCCGTTCCGGTGACGTCGCCGCGAGGGCGGAACAGGCGCAGCCCGTACCCCTCGAGCTCGATCGGTCCGCGTTCCATCTCGACCCGGGACCCTGAGAGGTGGACCTCGAATCGCTGGATCTTCTCCCCGAAGACGTCCCACGGCGGTTCGACCCGGGTCTTGAGCCGCTCCCCGACGCGGAAGGCGGTGAACGCGGTCTCCGCGCTCATGCCGGCCCCACCACGGCTTCGCTGAGGAGGTAGGGGCCGCCGGTGCCGGCGGGCAGGAGGTCGGTGTGGCCCTTGCCGCAATACCCGGGGCTCATTTCGAAGTCCTCCTTCCGGCTCACGCCCCGGATCGCCTTCAGGAACTCCAGCACCTTCCCGGAGAGGGCCATCGACGGAAGGAGCTCGCCCACCTCTCCGTGCTCGATCCGGTGCGCTTTCTTCACCTTGATCTGCATGTTGCCTCCCAGCGGGTCCTCGATGCCGCTCGTGCAGTGCTCGAGCAGGATGCCCTCCTTCGCTTCGCGGATCATCTCCGCATGCGTCCAGTCGCCGGGCTCGACGAAGGTGTTCGTCATCCGGACGAACGGACGGCTCAGGAAGTCGGCGCGTCGGGTGTTGCCGGTGGGCCGACGTCCCATCACGGCTGCCGACTCCCGGTCGTGGAGCACCTCGACGAACCGGCCGTGGTCCACGAGCACCGTTCGCTGCGACACGTGGCCCTCGTCGTCGAAGTAGATCGTGCCCCATCCGTTCGGGAACGACCCGTCGTCGACGAGCGTGAGGCTCTCGGGCCCAACATGCTGGCCCAGAATGGGCTTAAGATAGGAGCGGTCCCGCAGGAGCTGGTCGGCCTCCGTGCCATGGCCGAACGACTCGTGGGCGAACGTTCCGGCGGTGCTCGGGTCGAGCACCACCGCCATCCGGCCCGTGGGGGCCTTGCCGGCGTGCAGCAGCGCCTTCGCCTCGCGTGCGGTCTCGAGGATGCGCTCCTGGGTGAACCGGTCGAACACCTCGGCGCCGCCGGACTCCCCCTCTCCCACGAAGTCGTACTCCACCTTCCCGTTCTCGATCGCGAGCGGCGCGACGCTGGCTCGGGCGCGAACGACCCGCTGGTAGCGGCGGGCCCCGCTCGTGGTGACGAGCAGGCGCTCGTCGACGCTGTGGCCGATCGAGATCACGGCGTTGCCGATCCCCTCCACGGAGGTCGCCCAGCCGAAGAACGTGCGGGCGAGCTCGAGCCGGCGCTCGAGGGTGAACTCCCGGATCGGTCGCTTCTCCGTCGTCTCCTTGGCGAGCGACCCCGATGGGGAGTCGCCGGGCGGATTCCCCGTAATCGTGGCTCCTCCCAGGCGCCGAAGCAGCGACTCCGCGGCATCATCCAGGGCCCGCCGATTGTAGCCGGTCACGGCCACCTCGCGCCAGCCGTCCCCGGCCCAGGCTCGGAAGACGGTCCCGTCGACCTGAGGCGCCGGCTCGGGGGTCGTCGAGGAGCGGTCGTGCCGGAGCGAGTGTCCGTCCGTCGCCTGCGCCATCGCCTCCGCGTACGGGCTCTTCGATTCGATCCGTTGGAGAGCGCGGGCGAGGTCGTCCTCGGCGGAGCGGAGGGACGTCATGGGGCCGCAGGAACTCTAGGGCCTCAATAAGGGGTTGCCCCGCGACCGCGGGGGCGAGCGCGGAGGATCCGGCGGACGGCGGCGTCCACGGGTCGAAATGACCGGAGCTCAGTGACGGAACGGTCCGGAGCGGCGGTCTCCCCGAACCGGTTGAGCCAGACCGCGGCGAGTCCGGCCCGGAGCGCGCCCTCCACGTCGGAGGACCAGGAGTCGCCGACCATCGTCGCTCGGACCGGCTCTGTCCCCGCCCGCTCCACGGCCGCCCGGAAGACGCGCGGGTCCGGCTTTGCCCAGGGGAGCTCCTCGCTCGTTAGGACGAAGTCGACGTGGGGGGCGAGTCCGAACTCAGAGATCTTCTCCGCCTGTTCGTCCTTCCGGTTGTTGCTGAGCACGCCGATCACGCATGAACGGTGCAGCGCGCGCAGTACGCCGTCCGCCCCCGGCACAAGTCGGCGGCTCGTCCGGTACTCGCTCCGGTAGGTCGCGATGGCCCGTTCGAGGAGGCGCGCGGTCGGAGGAGCCCCGCAGGCTTCGAAGATCAGTCGAAATCGCTCCCGGCGCGAAGCATCGGCGGAAACACGGCCCCGAACGATCGAGTCGTGCGCCGCGGTGAGGTGGCGCTGGTAGAGTTCGGCGAGGTCCGAGACGGTCCGGCGTCGAAGGGCGGCATCAAGGAATCGGACGGCCGCGAGCGCGCTCCGCAGGGCCCGGGTGTGGTCGACCAGGGTGTCGTCCAGGTCGAACAGGACCAGTCGCGCGCCCCGCGGCCGGTCCCCGACGGTTCGGCTGCTCACGCTGGACCCTCCAAGGGCGGGAGCGGATAACGGACTGCGTCCCGGTGCTCGCGGGCGGTTGCGGGCGCTCGCCGAAGGACGGCGCTACTTCGCGTAGAAGCTGCGCACCGTCTGGATGACGTAGCGGACGTCGTCCTCGGTCATCGCGTTGCCGATGGGGAGCGACAGAGCCCGGTCGAACGTGGCATCCGCGACCGGGCAGGGGACGTCCCCGAATCGGTTGCGGAAGTACGGCTGCCGGTTGATCGGGGGCCACGGGATCCGTGTGTCGACGCCGTGGGAGTTGAGATGCTGGTTGAGCCGGTCGCGCTCGTCCTTGTTCTTCGCGAGGACCATGAAGATCATCCAGGTCGGGCGGGTGGCGAACGCCGGCACCTTCTGGAAGGTGAGCCACTTCCCGAGCTCGGACATGTACATCTTCGCGATCTTGTCCCGGAGCGCGATGTAGTGGTCGGCCTTCCGTAGCTGGGCGCTTCCGATGGCGGACTGGATGTCGGTCGGCCGGAAGTTGAGGCCCAGCTCGACGTGGACGTACTTCTCCTTCCCCTCGCCGTGGCTACGCACCAGCCGAAGCTTGTCGACCAGGTCGTCCCGGTTCGTCTGGATCGCCCCACCCTCGACGGTCGTCACCTGCTTCGCGATGTGGAAGCTGAAGATCGTGACGTGGTCGAAGTTGCCGAGCCTCGTCGTCTTGTAGGCGCCGGCGAACGCCTCGGCGGCGTCCTCGAGGAGCCAGAGGTGATGCTTCGCCGCGATCGCTCGGATCGCCTCGATGTCGCAGGGAAGCCCCGCGACGTCGACGAAGATGAGGCCCTTCGCCTTCGGGTGGGCCTTGAGGGCGGCCTCGATCTGGGCGGGCCCCACGTTGAACGTGTCGGGCTCGCAGTCGACCAGGACCGGCTTTCCCCCGAGCGCGATGACGCTGGAAGCGGTCGCGACGAACGTGTAGGTCGGGACCAGGACCTCGTCGCCGGGCGCGAGCCCGAGGGTCATGAGCGCCGTGGTGAGCGCGCTCGTCCCGTTGTTCACGACCACGGAATGCTTCGCGCCCGTGTACGCCGTGAGCTCCTTTTCGAACTGCTTCGTCTTGGGGCCCATGCCGAGCCATCCCGAGTCGAGCACCTCGGTCACGGCCTTCTTCTCGTCGGCGCCGATGTCGGGAACGGACCAGAACACCTTGCGTTCAGTCGCCATGCTGCTTCCTATCGGGAACCCGCGGCGCCCCGTAGGACGGGCCGCCCGCCGGCAGCGCGGGGGGACCGGGCCCCGTCATAATGCTTTCTCCCGGTGTCAGGGCGACCGGCGAGCGGAGACGCTGGAACTCGCCCGAGGCGGGTCGACGGCCGGCCGCGAGTCGGATGGCCTACGCGGAGCTGTCCCCACCCGTGGCCGGCGGGTCGAACTCCGAGGGGGCGTTCAGGTCGCGCTCCACGGGTCCGTCCGGCTCCGGCGGGGGAGGCCGGGCGGGAGGCCGACGCATGAGGATCACGGCCAGCGCGGCGATGACGACCAGGACCGCCGCGATCCCGACGATGATCCACAGTAGCCCTCCCGAGAACAGCCCCGGCGAGCTGGTGCTGGGGGAGATGACGACCACGGTGGTCGTGGCGCTTGCCGCCTCTCCGAGGGCGTCGGTAGCGTGGACGGTCACGTTGAAGGTGCCGCCGGCCGTGGTAACGCAGGTGACTGCGCTGCCGGTCGACCCGGAGCAGCCGGTCGGAAGTCCCGTCCAGGTGTACCCGATCGTGCCGTACCCATCGCTGGCGATGGCGGTGAACGTGATGGAACCGCCGACGTCGACGGAGGTGAAGTCGGAGAGGACCGTGACGGTCAGCGGCTTGACGATCGTGACGGCCGTCGTGTTGGAAACGATCTCGCCGAGCCCGTCCGTCACTCGAACCGTCGCGGAGTACGTCCCGGCGCTCGCGTAGGAATGCGTCGCGGGGTTGCCGCTCCCGCTGGCCCCGTCGCCGAACGTCCACGCGTAGCTGAACGGGGCGTCCCCTCCGGCCAGTCCGGCCGAGAACGAGATCGTCGCAGGAGCGACCCCCACGGCGGTCGCATTGGTCGTGACGGTGAGGGGACTCACGACCACGACGCTGACCGTCGCCGAGGTTGACTCGTTGACGGCGTCGGAAACGCTGACGGTGGCGGTGTAGTTGCCCGCGGCCGAGTAGGTGTGGCTGGGAGCCGCACCGGAGCCCGAGCCGCCATCGCCGAACGTCCACGAGTACGTGAACGGCCCCAGGCCGCCGTGCGGGGTCGCGGCGAATGACGTCGTCAGCGGGGAGACCCCGATGCCGGAACTCGCGGTGGCGGAGGCGGTCAGGGGAACGACCACGGTCACGAGAGTCGAAATGACCGCCGAGCGACCCCAGCCGTCCGAGATCGTGAGCTCGGCCGTGTAGCTGCCGGCCGAGGCGTAGGCGTGCGAGACCGCCGCCCCGGTGCCGGTGGCGCCGTCCCCGTACGTCCAGTTGTACGTGTACGGCGACCGACCTCCCGTCGGCGTCGCTGTGAAAGCGACCAGGAGAGGGTAGGCGCCGACGGTCGGGCTCCGATCGACAATCGCGCTGACGGCGCTGGTGACCGAAACGGTGGCGTTGTAGGTGAGCCAGTCTCCGGCGGCGTCGGTCGCGTTCAGCGAGGCGTTGAACGTCCCACCGGCGGTGTAGACGTGGGTTCCGTTGGCTTGCTGCACGCTCGTTCCGTCCGAGAAGTTCCACGAATACGTGTACGGCCCAAAGCCCCCGGTCGCGAGCGCCGTGTAGTTGACCGTGAACGGCGCTTCGCCCGTCAGGGGTCCCGCGGAGGCGGTCAGGGAGTACGACGACCCGACGCCCAGGGCGACCGAATCATTGACGAACCGCCCGGCGGCGTCCGTCACCGCGAGGTAGACCGTGTACGTCCCGGGGGTGGTGAACGTGTGGGTGGTGTTCTGGGTCGTGACCAACGGGGACCCGTCCCCGAAGAGCCAGCTAAAGGTGTAGGGCGCGACGCCCCCCGACCGAAGGCCCGTGAGGTGGACCGTGAAGGGGGTCGCCCCTCGGGTCCGGTCCGCGTGGATGGGGGCCGAAAGCGCCGCCACGGGATAGGTGTAGGCCCAGTTGACGAAACCGGTCCGCGTGCTCGGGTGGACCCGGTTCCCACCGAACTGGAGGGTGATGTTCTGCACGGGGTCGTAGGCGAGCGCGGCGCAGCAAAGCGTTCCCTGAACGGTCCCCAGGCTGCTCGTATCGTTGGTCCATGTGCCGCTCGCGTACTCCCAGGTAAGCGCGAGGGGGGTGTGGTTGGCCGGGATGCACCCGCCCACGTACAGCAGCTTGGATGTGGCGGAATCGTAGACGAGGTTCCCGCCGGGAAGTGGGCTGCTCGTGTTGAGGAGCTTCGTCCAGACCCCTCCGGAGAACAGCCACGTCTGGTTGAGGGGCGCGCAGAGCGAGTCGGGCCTCATGATCCCGGTGGCGATGACCCCGCCGGCGGCGGGGTCGTAGGCCATCGAGGATGCCTGTCCCGCCCCCGATCCCGCCGTAGCGGTGATATTGGACCACGTGCCGGCCGAATACGTCCACGTGTCGTGGAACGGCACTATGGTGCCGTTGGAGAAGTCGATGTCTCCGCCCGAGAACAAGAGCATCTTGCTGATCGCGGGGTCGAAGGTGAACGGAGCGAAGCCCCGGGGAATGGGCGCTGAACTCGACGCGATGAGCTGCCAGCCCGTGGAAGTGAGCGCCCACGTGTCGTTCAGGAAACGGGGAACCTGCGTGGCCGATCCCCCCGTCCGCCCCCCGAAGACAACCATGTAGTTGTCCGAGGTGTCCCAGGCCATGCTCGCGGCCCACCGGGCCGCGGGAGCCGTCCCGACGGAGGACGTGATGTTCGTCCAGGCCCCGTTCGAGTAGAGCCAGGTATCATTGTACGCGGGCGTCGGGGCGAAGCGGGAGCTGTTGTTGATCCCGCCGAACAGGATGATCCCGTCGCGGGCGGGGTCATACGCGAGGGAGGCGTACATCCGTGCGCTGGGGGAAGCGGAGACACTGGAACCGGTGATGTTGACCCAGCTCGCGATGGGTCCGGCCGACGGGTGCGGTCCCGCTGCGGCCGAGGGAAGCGGCGACGCGGCCGGAGTCTGCGCCGAGGTCGAGTGCAAGGACGGGGTTCCCAGGGACGGGCCCGCCCAAGCTGAGCTCACGGAGATCAACGCGACGACGGCGAGCGCTATCGCAGACACCTGGTCGTTTCGGTACATCATCGGCTGAGCGGTTCGGCGGCCCCTGCTCGGTAGGTCTCCGATTCCCGCGGCGAGCGGACTCTTCCCCCCTTTATAGATTATCAGTCTCGTACGCGCATGGTGGTTTGAGACCCGGAAGGGGTCTGGCGTGGCCTCTCCCAACCGCCCAGGCGGGTCCGATTCGTTCGCTCCCTCGAGCGGTGGTCGGAGGTCCGTTTGGTCGAGTTCTCCGCCGAGAATCGTGCGTCCGACATTCGTTGGACAAACCCTCATAAAGGATGCTGCGGAAGTCTCACCGAAGCCGAGTGGAGCGAAGTTGAGTGAATACGTATATACACGCATACGCCGAACGGTATTCATCGGCTCGTGTCGCCTCGATCTCACACCTTAAAATCCGCCCGACCGGCCGTCCACCCGGCCGTCGTCTTCGCCGTCATTCTTCTTCCGGTCGGCATTACCGGGACATTCGGGCCCGTGATCGGCCCGCTCGTCCAGGGCCCGGGTCTTGGGTCGAACATTACCGTCTACATGAACGGCACCTTGCAGGCGGGCTCGCTCCTGGGAAATCATTCCGGGAACCGCTTCTTCGAGGTCGTTCTCAGCGACGTGCTCACCCCGACCAGCGTCCTTCGGAGCCTCGGAAGCTTCCTCAACTCCACGCCGATCGGCATCGTCCGGTTCGGCGGCACGGGTGACGGGTACAATCCCACCACGCAGGTGAATTACCAGCCGCCCAGCTCGGGTTCGGGGACGTTCGTCGGGACCCACCAGCAGCTGTGGAACCTCACCTGGTTCAAGTCCTGGTGTGCTTCGCAGACGCCCCGCTGCGCCTGGCTCAGCTACCTCCCCGGCGAGGAGAACGACACCAAGGCGGCGCTCCACTATGCGAACTGGTACCACAAGGTGCTCGGGCTCGCCCCCACCTACTGGGAGTTCGGAAATGAGCCGACCCAGTGGAAGCATTTCGGGCTCAATATGTCGAAGTGGTCCACGACCGATACCCTCCAGCCGTCTGCGATCGCCTACGCCACGATGGTGAAGAACTACATCGCGGCCATCACCGCGGTGTACCCCAACGACAAGTTCATCGGACTCGAGGCCGCGTGCGCGTGCAACAAGCTCATGGCGTCCACCGTCGCCCAGGTGGACGGCTCGAAGATCGTGGGAATGGCCTACCACAGCTACCCGAGCTCGTCGATCTCGAGTTCCCAACTCACGGGATTCTACAGCCTTCTCAACTCGTCCGCGTCCATCAACTCGTCGTCGGGTCGATACCGGGCCGCCATCCTCGGCGGCTGCCCCAGCTGCAAGGCGCTTCCCGTCGAGCTGGGCGAGTACCAGGCCGGACCGTTCTCCGCCTTCAGCCCGTTCATCAACACCTATGCGGGGGCCCCCTGGTACGCGGCAAGCGTCATCCAGGCGATCCAGGCCAACCTCTCGGCGATCACGCTCTACAATTCCAACAATCTCTACAACGTGAACTCGTCCACGCCGACGTTTCAGGGCCTCCTCTACTCGCGGATCCTCAACAACATGACGATGGGGCTGG
>DASQHP010000017.1:0-6356 GCA_035632035.1 Thermoplasmata archaeon
CTCGTCCTCCTCCGCGTCTATCTGCTCACCCTGGTGGGTCTGCTCCTTTACTCGTTGGTCGTCCGGCTGGGGCACTAGGAAAGGGAGACCAGATAGGGTCCCGTTTGGTACGAGGAGTTCGATCCTGTCCCGGAATCTCGAGTCGATCGTGGTGGCCCAGGGTGGAGCGAACGGGGAAAAGGACGGAAGCCCGGCCGATCCCATCCACCGGATTGAACAAGCGCAGTACCTCCGCGTCAGCGAACTCGTGGACCGGAAGGTCCGGACGCAGACGGGGGTCGCGCTCGGAAGGCTCGAGGACTTCGTCTTCGTAGATGACCCGAAGTACGCCGAGGTGACTCACCTGCTCGTTCGCCGCCCTTTCGGTCGCCCACCCTTGAAGGTCCCCTGGTCTCAGGTCGTCCACATGGCCCCTACGGAAACCGTCGTCACGAACCCCCTCGGTCCGACGGGGTACGAGGTCGTCGAGGACCCGGACGAACTCCTCCTACTTCGGGACCGAATCCTCGACAAACGCGTGCTCGATACTCGCGGCCTCGGAATCGACGTGGTCTACGATATCCAGTTGCTGAGCGCCGGAGGCCAGCTCTTCGTGGTGGCGGCCGTGATCGGTCAGGAAGCTCGTCGGCGCCGGATGGGCTTCTGGGGGAGGGTCGCCGCGTCGGTCTCGGAGGGCCGTTCTTCCGAGGATCGGATCCCATGGAAGTACGTTCAGCCCGTAGGTCCCGATCTCACGAGCACAGCGGGCGACGTGAGGCTGACCGTCACCCAGGACGCCCTCAAGGAGATCCATCCCGAGGACGCGGCCGACATTCTTGAGGAGCTGAGCCGCGGGGAGCGGCTCACCCTGTTCAACGCGCTCGATTCGAAGACGGCAGCCCACGCGCTCGAAGCGACCGAACCGCGCGTTCAGCGCGAAATCATCGCCCAGACGGATGCCCCGCGGCTGGGGGAGATCATCGCCCACCTTTCCCCGGTGGAGATCGCCGACATCATCACTATCCTCCCCGACGACGACGCCCGCGAGCTACTGGGGATGTTGAAGGGGGACGTCGCGACCAAGGTACGTTCGATCGTCGAGGAGCACGAAGTGCCGGCCCTCACGCTGGCGGTCCGGGGGTTCCTTGAATTCCCCGGGAATATCACGGTCGAGGAGGCGTTTGCGCGGTTCCGCAGTGAGGCTCCGAAATGCCTGGTCACGATGTACGTCTATGTCGTGGACGACGACCTTCACGTCCGAGGGGTGATCGACATCAACGAGCTGCTCCAAGCCGACCCCGCTCAGCGCCTTGAGGAGATCATGACGCAAGCACTCGTCTCCGTCTCACCTCAAACGATGCGGACCCGCGTGCTCGAGCTCTTTCGAAAGTACCGCTTCCGCGCCATCCCCGTCGTGGACGACGCACGGAGGATCCTCGGAGTGGTCCGCGAGAAAGACGCCTTCGTGCTCGAGGACTCGGAACAGCGGTCGAAGCGTCTCCTCTAACCACCAACCCGAACGAGGAGACGCGCCCTCCTCCAGCTCTCGGGCTCTCTCGTAGTCCTGGAGCTAAGTTCCAACCTCAGTTCGAATCCTACCACCGGTTTCTCGAAGTCTTCGGTTTCCCCTATCTTGATAGGATTCGAACTTAGCACCAGCGCCGGCCGGTAGCACCCGCCCGCTCGACCCTGCCCCTCACAACCGCGATGGATTTATCTCCCGAACCCGCGTCCGCGGACCGATGCCGGGCGACGTCGATGCCGAGGTCGTCCAACGGCTGGGTGCCGTCCCGCTCTTCTCGTCCCTTTCGGAGAAGTCCCGCAGGTCCGTGGCGCGGACCGGCGCAATCCGCAGCTACGCCGCCGGAGCTCGCATCGTGGCCAAGGGGGAGATGGAGATCGGATTCTATCTCGTCCTGGACGGCAAGGTGGAGGTCCGGGCCGACGGAAAGCCGATCGCCAGCCTATCCCCGGGGGCCTTCTTCGGGGAGATGGCCCTCTTCGACGAGCAGCCCCGTACCGCGGACGTGGTCGCGGTGGTCCCCAGCCGATGTCTCGTTCTCGCCCGTCACGAGTTCTGGGGAGAGCTGAGCGAGGCCCCCGAGGTCCTGCGCGCGCTCATGGCCGAACTGGTTCGCCGGCTACGGGGCCACCCGCACGGGCTGAGCGAGTAGCGGCGCCGGAACTCGGTGCCCGCGGTCCGACCCGCTTCGTTCCAGAATGGGAGAGGCACAGGGCGTCGCCGAAACCCGACCTCGGTTCCTCCCAGCGGGCCGACCGGCTCCCTACGGACCCGCCCGGGCACATCCGAGGAGTCTGGGTCATCGGCGTCTCAGTCGCGGCGGGTGCGGGATACTCAGATTCAGAACGGTTTTCTATGGCTCCTAGTATGCTCGCCTGCCCTCCATGACCCGCCGAACCCCCGGACCCGCGGTGGCGACGCTCGTGATGCTGATCGTCATTGCCGGCCTCATGCTCCTTCCCGGCTCGTCCCTCACTGTGTTCCACGGTGCGGCGGCCGGCTCCCCCAGGACGGCCCATTCCAGTACACCCCCCGCTTCCAGCCTCCCGGCGGCCCCTCTCGTGGTCCGCCCGAGCAACGGTACCGGCGGCAACGGCTCCGGGGGCAACGGAACGGGAGGCGGCTCGGGCTGGGGTTCGGGTGTATCCATCCTGAACGCGACCGGCCCGTGGGTCGACCTGACGCCGAATCTCACCGCGATCCCGACTCCCCGTCAGGCGTTCGGGATGGCCTACGACCCGGCGCTCTCCGCGGTCGTCCTATTCGGGGGCCAAAATTCCGGCGGCTCCGAACTGGGTGATACCTGGGAGTTCTCCAACGGGAGCTGGACCGACCTCACTTCCACGCTGAGCACCGCCCCCTCGGCCCGCTATGGCCTCGGGATGGTCTACGAGCCCCAGAACCAATCCGTCCTCCTGTTCGGCGGCCGGACCTCGGGAGGAACGTGGTACAACGACACGTGGATGTTCAACGCGACGGGCTGGCACCAGCTCAACCTGTCGACCGCTCCCCCGCCTTGGGCCCCCGGAGCCCCTTCTCTCGCCTATGACGGTCATGACGGGTACGCGCTCATCCACGGAAACCCCCACGGTACTTCCTATCAGGAGACCTGGAAGTTCGAGAACGGCAGCTGGTCGAACATCACGTCGCTCCAGACCGGTACCTTGCCCGCTCTCGGGTTCATCCCCATCTACGATGCGGCCGACGGCTACATGGTCTACTACGGAGGGGACCGGGCCGGCTGCTCCGGCGCCGGGCTGACCTGGAAGTACGCCGCGAACACCTGGACCAACATCACCTCGACCGCGGGGAGCCCGACCGCCGCGATGGGGAGCGGCGCGATCGTCTACGACGAGAACCTGAGCGCCGTCGTGATGTTCGGGGGATACACGGCCAGCTGCGCGGTGATCAACGAGACCTGGACGTTCCTGGGCGGCAAGTGGATGGCGCTGCCGACGCCGCCCCCGACCCCGCCCGGGGTGTGGGATGCCCGCCTGGTCTGGGATGCGGCCGCCAATGCGGACATCCTGGTCGGCGGGAACGGCGCGGCGATCGGAGGGTCGAACAGCTTCGTCAACGACACCTGGGAGTTCGTGGCGAGCCGGGTCGCTCCGGCCACCGTCTCCGTCCAGCCGCTGACCGGTCGCAGCCCTCTCAACGTCACCTTCACGACCTCCCCCGTCTCCCATGTCGCTCACCTACCGCTCTCGGTCAATTGGTCGTTCGGCGATGGATCTCCCAACGCCACGACGTTGGTCGCCGCGCACGTCTACGGAAGCACCGGTACCTACCACGCGGGCCTCACCGTCCGCGACGCCTCGGGCCGCGCCCTGAGGGCCCTCATCACGATCTTCGTGACGACGGGGCCCAAGGGGGTTTGGCTCAATGTGATCTCCAGCTCGAGCACGGCCACGACTCCCACCGGGCGACAGGCGTTCGTGATGGAGTACGACCCCCTGCTGGGTCAGGTCATCCTGTTCGGGGGCCAGGACACCAACGGGAACGCCATCGGGGACACGTGGGCGTACTCTGGCGGAGCGTGGACCAGCCTCACCCCGGCCTCGTCGCCCTCGGCCCGATGGGGGGCGGCGATGGTCTACGACCCCAGCGAGAAGGGGCTCGTTCTGTTCGGCGGCCGCGACCAGTATTTCAACTACTTCAACGACACCTGGCTCTACTCGTCCGCCGGCTGGACGAACATCACCCCCACGGGCGCCTCGCCGTCTCCCCGCAACGTGAACAGTAAGCTCGTGTACGACGCCGGGGACGGCTACGATCTCCTCGCCGGAGGAGCGAACATCAACGTCGGCTCCTTCACCGACACCTGGAAGTTCGAGAGCGGGAAGTGGACCAACATCACTTCGAAGGTCACCGGCTCTCCTCCTGCGTACATCGGGAGGGGTGTGTACGACCCGGCCGCGGGAGTTGTCGTGTTCTACGGCGGCGCCGGTTCCTGCACGGGTCCCTCCGTGACGTGGACCTACCGGGCCGGAAACTGGACGGACATCACGACCACGGCGGGGTCCCCCACGGCGGCCGCCGGGGCCGGGGCCATCACGTACGACCCCATCGAGAAAGGGGTGATCTTCACCGGAGGCTACGACAACTACTGCGACGTGGTCAACCAGACCTGGGTCTTCCGCAACAGCGCGTGGACGGACATCACCAACACCACGGGCGGCCCCAATCCCCCCGGTCGCTGGGAAGCCCGGATGGCGTTCGACCCTCTGCTCGGCGGTGACCTGGTCTTCGGAGGGAACGAGCAGTACACTGGAGGATCGAACTACTTCCTCACCGACACCTGGGAGTACCACGACGGGCTCAACGTCTCCGCCAGCTCCAATCGGACGGTCGGACTGGTCCCGTTGAGCGTCGCATTCCGGTCGCCGACCGTCTCGGGGGGTTCGTCCCCCTACTTCTACAACTGGACCTTTGGTGACGGAACCCTGAACTCCACCGCCGCGGGCCCCACCCACACTTACTCGACGACCGGCGCGTTCCTCGCCACGGTCCTGGTCAACGATTCCGCGGGCCGGTTCGGCGTCGCCGACATCACGATCAACGTCTACCCCACCCTCGCGGTAAGCCCCACCGTCACGCCGTCCACGGGGGAGGCGCCGCTCCCCGTCTCGTTCACGGCCAACGGGACGGGCGGGGTCCCGCCGGTGTCGTACCGATGGGGGTTCGGGGACGGCAACTCCAGCGCGGCCCGGATCGCGAGCCACACCTACACCCGGAGCGGGACGTTCACCTGGAACGTGACCATGACCGACTCCCGCGGCAACACGATGAACTCGTCTGGGACGATCACCGTCGTCCCGACCCTCGTCGTCTCGGTGAAGAGCCAGGGCGGGCCGGGCGAGTACCCGCTGACCGTGCAGTTCAACTCCACTCTCACGGGCGGGGAAGGGCCGTTCACCTACAACTGGAGCTTCGGGGACGGGTCGTTCGGAACGGACGCGGCCACGACGTCGCACGTCTACGACCGGGCCGGGGCGTTCGTGGCGGTCTGCAACGTGACCGACGCGCTCCGTACGACGCACGGCGCCCGCTCGGTCATCGTAGTGGTCAACCCGCTCATCGCGGGGTCCTCCGAGAGCGCGAGCTCCGGAGAGGCTCCCCTGACGGTCCAGTTCGCGGCCGCGCCCAGCGGGGGCGAAGCGCCCTACACGATCCTCTGGACCTTCGGGGACGGAGGCGAGTCGACGCTCGCGTCGGTCTCCCACACGTACTCGACCGTCGGGAACTACACCGCCAACGTGACCGTGACCGACGCCTACAACGACACCCTCACCCGCGCCTACCACATCCAGGTGGCCGCCCCGCTCGCCGTGGTTCTCGCGGCACTCCCGGGCCGGGGGATCGCCCCGTTCGCGGTCACGTTCACCCCCACGGCGGCGGGCGGCGTGCTGCCGTTGAGCTACCTGTGGAGCTTCGGAGATGGGTCAACCTCGACCACGGCGGGGCCGGTCACCCACACCTTCACCGAGGCCGGAACGTTCACGACGAGCCTCACGGTCTCCGACGCCGGTGGCGCCCACGTCCGCACGACGGCCGTCGTCCAGGCCGGTGGCCGCATGGCCGGGACGGTATCGGCGAACGCGTCGAGCGTGTTCACGGGGACCGCGGTCGGGTTCACCGCCCACATCAGTGGGGGGTTCCCGGCGTACTCGTACTTGTGGACCGGGCTCCCGGCGGGATGCTCGAGCTCGAACGCGACGGCGTTGAGCTGCACGCCCTCGCAAGCCGGAACATTCTCCGTGGTGGTCACCGCCACCGACCAGCTGGGAAACGAGGTGAACGCGACGACCTCGCTCGTCGTGCTGGCGCCGAGCGTCCCGACGCCGACGGGCAC
>DASQHP010000018.1:0-6227 GCA_035632035.1 Thermoplasmata archaeon
GGAGTGCGGGTAGACGGTGATGTACGAGTAGTTCGTGAGGTTTCGAGAGTAATCGACTTCGATGTAGTCCGCACCCACGGGTCCCTGGAGACGGGTGGCCATCCCGAACGACCCGTTTAGCGTCGTGTAGACGGTGGTGCAGTTCACCTGGGGGCAGATCGAGCCCGAGTTGCTGTAGACGGTGCCGGAGGCCCCGACGACCGGGGTTGACGTTCCTTCCAGGAAGACGAACCCCGTCACGTTGCCCGTGACGATGTTGCTGGCGCGAGGAACCGGGGACGCGGGGGGTGCCATCTCCTTGAGCTTGGCCGCGGTGGTCGGCAGCGGAGCGGGGGGTTGAGCGCCGGGCGCCCATCCGACTGGGTTCGCTCCCACGGATTCGAACGCGTGAATGGATTGGGCCGCCAGTCCAGGCCCGTCGATCGGGGTCGTGGTCCGCGGGTCCGCGCCAGCGAGGCCGGAAGTAGAAGGAACGGACGGGGCACCGGACGCCTGAAGCGCCCCCGGGGCCACGTAATGGACCGTCGGGACCATGGAGGGCCCGGGAAGTGTCACGGTGGGGGCCGGAACCTGGCTTCCGAGTGCGGTCGACGGGATGACCATCGTCAGGAGGACGACCCAGAAACCCACCCCCAGGGCCAGACGGGAGCCCTTCCAGGTGACCCTCGGTGCTGCCGCTTCGACCCGATCCGACGCCCACACCTTGCTCGCGCTCACGCTCTGCTCCTGAAGGATAGGCCGAGGTGACCCCCTAACGGGGGTCGGCTGGAGACTGACCCGGCAAAGAAGCCCATCCCAAACGCGGTCGATGAGGCATCTTCACTTAAACCTTTACGAGGCTCTTTCTCGGACGAGCCGCGACGAGGCAGGGGAAAAGGCGACCTCCCGGCACGGCCGGATTCGGGCACGGGGGGCGGGATGAGGTTTATGAAGGCGGCCCCCCTGAGCGCCGCTCGGACGGGTTCGGATGGACGTTCCGCTGTACGCCATCGCGCTAGTGGTCTTCGCGGTGCTGTACCTCGGGATTGGCGTGTTTCTGGGCTACACGCTCGTGATCACGCTCGTCATCATGTTCGTCTATCTCGCCCTGCGGCACGGCAAGCTTCCCGAGAACTACCCGCACGGCTTCGGCGACACGATGATCACGGTCATCTTCATCGGGGTGACCTGGGGGATCTTCACCTTCCTCGCTCCGAAGAACCCGATCCCCTTCCTCCCCGCGAGCGGCCAGAGCGGCCTCACCTACTCCACGGCGACGATCCCGTTCGGGTCGTTCCTGGTCATTGCGGCCGTGCTTGCGATCATCTTCCTCCTGGTCGGCGCGTTCTTCGCCAAGGACCTTCGGCAGGCGTCCGGCGGGACGAGCTCCAGCTCGGCCTCCAGCGAGAACAAGCCGAAGCAGGGCGTCGGCGCGTAGACCTCCGCGGTTCTCCTAGCGGTCGGTTCTAAGTAACGGGAGCCTGTTCTGGACCCTGTGCCCGGGGTTACCTGCGGCCGCGTCCGCGCCGTTTTGTCGGACGTGGCCTCGGGCCGGTCCCTGACCCCGGACGACCCGACGTGGGGGGTCCTCGAAGCCCACGGTGCCCTGGCCGGATCCGCCTCAGCCCCGCAGATCACCGCGGTCGGACGGCACGTCCTCGCCGAGCTCGAAGTGCGGTCTCCCCGGACGGACGGCCTCACGCTCGACGCGGTCGCCAACCAGCTGGCCCGGGTCGCCGGAGACCTGGACCAGGTCGCGCGGACGGCGGAGTACTTCCTGGCGGAACTGGGCCCGGTGGCGCCTCCCGATGTGCTCCCCCTGTTGAGGCCCGTCGCGTTGGGGCTCGCGAACCGACGGGAGACCCCCGAAGAGCTGGCGGCCGAGTTTCGGAATGTCTGGGGAAGCGTCGAGGTCATGGGAGGCAGCTCCCGCGACCGACTTCTCGCCGCGGAGCTTCTGACCGCCTCCGACGCCAAGATGGAGACGATGTACTCGGGGTTGATGTCGACGACGACCGCGCTCCGCGAGAAGTACGGCGCCGGCACTCCCGCGGTCGCTTCCGCCGCCCTACTGCATATCCACCCGGGCCCGAGCGGGGAACCCTCGTTGGAGGCCTTCCATTCCCTGCGTGCCGGCGGATTGGGATTCGAGGAGGCCGCGCTGCTCGCGGGCCTACCCGATGCTCCGGCAGCGATCATGGCCCAGCGTCAGCAAACCGCGACCCTCGTGGCCGCAGCCACGGGCTCGACGCCGGCTCAAGCCGGCCACGCGGGTTCGCTGCTGGCGGCCTTCGGCGCCGATCCGTCGCGCCATGTCGAGCGGGTGCGCCAGCTCGGCGAGTCGATGCGCGGCCGGCTTCCTGAGATCCCGACGGCCGCCGCGCTTCTCAGTTCCATCGAGTGGCTCGACCCTCCTGAGATCTCCAACTGGGTCGAGCAGGCGATCGGGTTTGTACGTCTCCGGCGCGTGGCTCCCACCGACCCCGAGCTCGCGGTCCTCGGGATCGCTTCGGTGCGCGGCCTCCCTCGCTCCGAGTTCGACGGCGCCGCGACGGAGGCCGGTGCCCGGCAAGCCCGCGCCGCGAGCGCCGAGATCCTGGCCATCCACGCCTGGATGTACCGGCCGCTCGTGGCCTCCTCTTCGGGTGACACCGCACGGTCGGCGGCCCCGGCTACGGGATAGCGTCCTCGGCGGATCGACCCGCCCCCCGGTGTCGAAGGGCCCAGATCTCGAAGATCGCTCGAGGATAAAGGGGAAAGGAAAGGGTTCGAGCCTGGCTCCGCCGCGGCCAAGCGCTACGGCGGGTTCTCCTCCGGAGCCGGCTCCCCGTACGTCGCCTCGGCTGGAGCCGAAGCGGGTTCGGGCGCGCGGCCACCGCGGCGCATCCGTCCGACCAGGAGACCGACCACGAGCCCCACGACCAGCAGCGCGACCAGGAGGCCCAGCGCGAGGGGCATGCCTTCGTTGCTGTTCTGGTTGGTCGTCGTCTGCTTGTAGACCGGAGTGAACGTTGCGACCTCCGAGACCGGCCCGGTCACGTTGATGGTGATCGTGGCCTGGGTTCCCGTCACCGCGTGCGCCCCGGTTCCGGTCCAGTTGGCGAACTGGTAGCCGGTCGAGGGCGTCGCGGTCAGGGTGACCGATGTCTGGGAATCGATCCAGCTCGCCCCCGGCGTCACGCTTCCGCCCGTGGAGGCGCTCACGGACACGAGGAACTGGGCGTGGTAGCCGACCGCCACGAGGCCGGTCGAGTTCGCGTTCACGTGGACGGTCACGTTCGTCACGTTGGACACGTACCGGGTGCCGGGCCCGATGTAGATGGTGGGCGCGTTGACGACGTACGACCCGTTGAGGCCGTTGAGCGTCAGCGTCCCGTTGCTGCCGGATGCGCCGACGGCGTTGAACGAGATGTTCCACGTCACGCCGCTCGGCAGGCCCTGCTCGGAGACCGTGACCCAGAACGTCTGGGGCGGCTGCGGCGGCCGCAGTTGGAACTGCGCCGTCTCCACGACCGGGCCCAGGACGTTCAGCGTCACGGAGCCCGACGTGCTGACCACTCCGTTCGAGGTCGATTCGTTCCAGCCCAAGAACCGGTAGCCCGCCGCCGGGGTGGCGCTGAGCGCGAGCGCCGTGCTCGCGTTCTCCCAGTACGCCCCGGCCGACGGGGATATGGTCCCGCCCGCCGCGGGTGTCACTGCCACCTGCACCAGGAACTGGGTGGTGTAGGTGATGGTGAGCGTGCCGTTCTCGTCCACCTCGAGGAGACCGCCCGACGCCACCGTGAGCGAGCTCGCCACGTGTGAGGGGATGAATCGCGTGGTGTCCGTCGAGTTGAGGTAGACGTACGGCACCTGGAGCGCGTAGCTGCCGTTCACGATCTCACCGACCACGAAGGTCGAGGACCCGCTGTAGGCGACCGATCCCAGGCTGACCGTGTAGTTCGTTCCCGCCGGGAGACCCGAGGCGCTGATGGTCAGGTTCCAGGTGAGCGCGGGGTTCGGACGGAACGTCGCGAACTCGGTCACGGGCCCCGTAGGCGTGATCGTGGGGTTGGGGAGGTTCGCCTGCGCCGTCGTGGTCGAGCCCGAGCCCGTACCCGTCCAGCTCACGAAGTGGTAGCCGGTCCAGGCGGATTCGTTGAGCGCCACGGAGACGCCGGCCACGATCCATCCCGACGCGGGTGTTACGCTCCCTCCGACGGTCGCGGCCGTCGTCACGAGATAGAGCGGCTTGTAGTGGATCGTCACCACCGTCGTCCCGTTGAGGTAGACCGCCGCCGGGACCGAGAACGTCCCAGCCGAGGAGTTGAGCACGTACTCCTGGGTCGTCACCTGGCTCGCGTAGTAGCCGAACCCGTCAGTGAGGTAGATGACCGACCCGTTGACAGAGTACGGACCCCCGCCCGCGAGGGCGATGCTGGTGTTGTTGGCCTGAACCCCGTACGAATTGCCGTTCAGCTCGAGGGTCCATGCGGTCCCCGACGGGAGCCCCGTCACGAAGAACCGGGTCGGGAACGATGCCGCCGAGGATGCCTCCTTGGTGAACCGGACGTGGATCACCGAGATCTGGGGCATGCTGCCGGGCGACTGGACGTCCGTGGTCGGGACCCAGAAGTTCCCGCTGGAGTCGGCCGGGATGGTCCACACAAAGAACGAGATGAGCCCGTCTGGGACCAGGAACCCGTTCACGGTGCCCGTAGTATCGTTCTCGTAGGTGCTGCCGTTCGGGTCGACGATCGTCACCTTCCAATCAACGTTGGACGGGAGCCCCGACTCCTCGAACTGCATCGGGTAGTAGGTGTTGTTCATGCAGGTCAGCGTGGCCGTGAAGAACGAGGTGTAGCACCACCCGATCAGGTGGAAGTTCGCCGTCTCGTTGACCGGTCCGGCCACGGTGAGCGTGATGTTGGGGCTCAGCGTGGTCACGTTGCCCTTCCCCACGCCCGACCAGGAGACGAACGACAGGTTCGTGCACGGGTAGCAGTACGTCGCGGGCCGATTGGTGAGGGTGATCGTCTCCGTGGAGTTGATCGGGACCCAGTTGGTGCCCGGCAACGGATTCATCTGGTAGTTCACGTAGCCGTACTGCCAGTCGTTCTGGCTAATGACCGGCGTTGTTTGGACGGTGAACTTCACGAGCTCCGTGTAGTTGTCGTACACCGTCGAGTCCTTCGTGAACGACGCCGGAGATGCCGGGGTCGTGGTGGGGTAGTAGGCGATCCCCCAGCTCTGGTTGGTCCACGGCGAGAAGTAGGAGATGATCTGGCCCGACGGGACCCCCGACACGCTGACGGTGCCCGGGGCGGCGGTCGTTCGGATCGCTCCCATGATGTTCGCGGTGAACATGTCCCCCGCCGGTAGACCGGCCGGCTTGAAGGTGAGCGTGAGGCCGGCCCCCTCGAACTTCTGGGAGACCATCACCTCCGAGTACCCGTTGGCGCCACCCCAATAGCAGAAGGTACCCGTGGCCCAGTTCGGGCACTGCTCCGTGGTCCAGGCGAGGAACGCCTGGGTGCCGGCGGCCACCATCGTCGAGAACGACCCCATCCATTCGTTGTCCCGGTACGGGCCGTACGCGAAGAAGACCCCGATCGCGTAGTAGACCTGGATCGGGTCCACGTAGCTCGTGCCGTTGTCGGTGGAGTTCGTGTACTCCTGCGCGTGGCCGTTGCAGAACGAGTAGTTGTACCCGGCGTACGGGAGCGTGTAGCACATCGAGTCGTTGACCAGCGCCGCCTGCACGTGGAGCGTCCCCTGGACATCGACCGCGAGCGACGCCTCGTAGAGGTTGTTCCATGGCACGAACGACGTTGACGTGTTGGTCACCAGCGCCGGGAAGGCGTTGTGCGGTTGGGACCACGTGACGCCCTCGTTCGACGAGTTTTGGACCATCACTGCGCTCGCGTACTGCGTGTAGCAGTCGTTGAAGTTCCCGTAGTTCATGCAGAACGTGCCGAGGATCGCGTCGGCGTACCCGAGGAACAGCTGGTCATAGGGGCCGCCGAACGCCATCGACGGCACCGGGTCCCAGAGCGTGCCTTCCGTACAGCAGTTAGGGGAGGAGAGGCCCGTATTGTTGTTCGGGAACGTGTAGTTCCAGATAGTCCCGTTGTCCGTAGACGATGCGAGGACCATGATGCCGTAGTGGTGGTAGTACGGGTTGTAGGCCTCGGAGATCCCGGAAATATAGGCGACCATGACCTCGCCATCGGGCAAGGTGATGGTGGTTGGATTGATCGCGAGATTGG
>DASQHP010000019.1:0-14067 GCA_035632035.1 Thermoplasmata archaeon
AGCGGCACGATCCACGGCATGACCCGCGTCCGGGAGTTCGTGCAGGACGACGCGCACCTGTTCGTCACGGAGGAGCAGATCGCCGACGAAGTGCGGGTGCTCCTCGATTGGGTCCGGGAGGCGTTCACCACGTTCCGGCTCGACTTCACCTACGAACTCTCGACGCGCCCCGCGAAATTCATGGGGGAGGCGTCCACCTGGGACCGGGCCGAGGCGACGCTGGAGACCGCCCTGAAGCGTTCGGGCGTGAGCTATCGGATCTCGCCCGGCGAGGGGGCGTTCTACGGGCCGAAGATCGACATCCACGTCCGGGACAGCCTGGGTCGTCCCTGGCAGACCGGGACCATCCAGCTGGACTACCAGCTCCCCCTGCGGTTCGGCCTCCAGTACCAGGGTCCGGACGGGACGCTCCACACCCCGGTGGTGATCCACCGGACCATCCTCGGGACCTGGGAGCGTTTCCTCGGGATCCTGCTCGAGCACACGGCAGGGCGCCTTCCGCCGTGGCTGTGCCCGGTGCAGGCCCGGATCCTGCCGCTCGCCGACCGTCACGCGGAGGCGGCGGCCGCGCTGCGCCAGACGCTCCGCGAGCGGCGGGTCCGCTGCGAGATCGTGGGCTCGGAGGAGACGCTCTCCAAGCGGGTCCGCGACGCGGAGCTGGACCGAGTCCCCTACGTGCTCGTGATCGGCGACAAGGAGGTCAGCGACGGGACGGTCGCCCTCCGGGTGCACGGACAGAAGGGTCAGCGTACGCTTGCCGGGGCGGCGGTGGCCGAGATGATCGCCGAGAAGACCGCCGGGCGCTCGTACGACCCGTAGGGGTCAACGGCGCGGGGTCGCCCGAGCGCTTCTCCGCGCGACCTTCCGGGCCTCGAGGAACGACGTCTCGAGCTCGGCGCTCCCCAACTGGTGCGCGTCGCGAAGATGGGCGCGCATCCGGGCGATCTCGATCGGCTGGCCGCAGTACCGACAGGGGACTCGCGCGCGGCGCCCCCCGGCCGCCTCGCGCGACGCGCCCGACAGCATTCGGTCGGTGGAGGTGCCCGGTGGGGTAAAGAGGGTTACGTTCGACTCGGGGAGGCCCGTTCGGGCCGCTCTCGGCGGAGATTCGGCCCTGTGACGCGGGCCGGAAACCCGGAAATTCTTTAATAGTCGACCCGGTGAGCGACACCCGTTCCGCTCGAGGCAGACCGATGGACCTCTCGACCTCTCAACTGGAGATCGTCGTCGTGCTGGCCGCCCTGTTGGCCCTCGCCTATGCGGGGATCCAGACCGCCCTTCTGCTCCGGGAGGACGAGGGCGACGAGAACATGCGGGCCATCTCGCTCGCGATCCGGGAGGGGGCGGTCGCCTTCCTCCGCCGGGAGTACGTTGTCGTATTCGTCGTCGGCGCCGTCGTCACCGTGGTCATCGGCGTGGCGTTCGCCGCGCTGACCTCGGTCACCACGGGCATCGACCTCGCCGTCGGCTTCATCCTGGGAGCGGCGGGGAGCGCGCTCGCGGGTGCCGTCGGGATGCTCGTCTCGGTCCGGGCGAACGTCCGGACCGCGGCGCATGCCCGAGGCGGTCGCCTCGACGCGACGATGCGCTATGCCTTCCGGGGCGGCAGCGTCACGGGTCTCAGCGTCGCGGGGCTCGCTCTCCTCGAGCTCATCGGATTCTACGCCGTGTTCGGGGGCAATGTGCTCTCCATGACGGGGGTCCTGTTCGGAGCCTCGCTCATGAGCCTGTTCGCCCGCGTCGGGGGCGGCATCTACACGAAAGGCGCCGACGTCGGGGCGGACCTGGTCGGGAAGGTCGAAGCGGGGATCCCCGAGGATGACCCGCGCAACCCGGCCGTCATCGCCGACAACGTGGGCGACAACGTCGGCGACTGCGCGGGCATGGCGGCCGACCTCTTCGAAACCTACGTCGTGACGGCGGTGAGCGCCATGCTGCTCGCGTACCTCATCGCGCCGGTCACCGCCGCGTGGGTTCATGCGGTGCTCTACCCGCTCATCGTCTGCGCCTGGGCGATCGTGGCGACCCTGGTCGGGGCGGCCTTCGTCCGAATGCGCCCGGGCGGCTCCATCATGGGGGCCCTCTACCAAGGGCTCGCGGTCACGACCGGCGTCGGGCTCGTCGGGCTGTACCTCCTCGACTACTGGCTCATGGGCAACAGCCTCGGCATCTTCGTCGCCACCGCGGTCGGCCTGCTCGTGATGGTCCTCATCGTCGTCACTACGGATTACTACACTTCGGCCAAGTACCGCCCCGTCGCTCGCATCGCCGACTCGGCCCAGGCGGGCGCGGGACCGGCGGTCATCACCGGCCTATCGGTCGGGCTCGAGTCGGCGTGGGTGCCCGGCCTCGTCATCGTGGCCGGGACGCTCTCGGCGTTCGCCGCGGTCGGGCTCACCGGGAGCTGGGGCAACTACACCCTCAACAGCGAGTTGGGGCTCTACGGCGTGGGCCTCGCCGCGGCCAGCATGCTCGCCGTGACCGGGATGATCATCTCCATCGATGCGTTCGGTCCGATCACCGACAACGCGGGCGGCATCGCCGAGATGGCGAAGCTGCCGCCGGAGGCTCGCGCGGTCACGGACCCGCTGGACGCGGTCGGGAACACCACCAAGGCGATCACGAAGGGCTACGCGATCGGGTCGGCGGTCCTGGCGGCGCTCGCGCTGTTCGCGGCGTACACCTTCGCCGCGGCGGCCGACTGGCGGCCGAACCTGTCCCCCGAAGTGGCCTGGTCGCTGTTCACGGCCCAGCTGTACATCTCGAACCCCCTCGTCGTCGCGGGCCTCATCGTGGGGGCGATCCTGCCGTTCTTCTTCACGTCGTTCCTGATGAACGCGGTGGGCGTGGCCGCCCAGTCGATCGTCTTCGAGGTCCGCCGCCAGTTCCGCGAGATCCCCGGGATCCTCCTCGGGACGGCGAAACCCGAGTACGGCAGGTGCGTCGACATCGTCACGGTGACCGCATTGCGCCAGCTGGCGGTCCCCGCGGCGATCGCGGTCGTCACCCCCTTGACGGTGGGATTCCTCCTCGGCCCGGTGGCTTTGGCGGGGCTCCTCCTCGGGGTGATCCTGTCGGGATTCCCGCTCGCCCTCATGATGACGACGGGGGGCGGGGCGTGGGACAACGCGAAGAAGTACATCGAAACGGGTCACTACGGCGGGAAGCACTCGGACGCCCACAAGGCGGCGGTCGTGGGCGATACCGTGGGCGACGCGACCAAGGACACGGCCGGTCCGGCCATCAACCCGCTCATCAAGGTCGTGAACACCATCTCGATCCTGTTCATCGCGCTGATCGTCGCGCATTCGGTGATCCCGATCCCCTGATCCGGCGCGGCGCACTGGGCGAGCGGCGCATCGACACCAGCTTCATATTCCATCGACGGCTGAACAAGCCCGGAGGCGCCGTCGCCGATGTGCGACACGTGCGGCTGTAAGAACAAGAAGAAGCCGTAGGTCCGTTCTGGACCTGCGGTGCCGGGACCGACCCTCGGTCCCGTGGAACCGTTTTGGCACCCCTTTTCGGGTCGTGTCTCCGGGGGCGTTCGGTCGCCCCCGGGGGCTCTCAGGAATCCTTACAAGAGCCGGCCTCCATCGTATCCGGGTCCCCCATGTTTGACCTCACGGATCGGGTCGTCGTCGTGACCGGAGGTTCCCGCGGGATCGGGCGGGCCGTCGCCATCGAGCTCGGTCGGGCCGGCGCGTCCGTGGTCGTCGGGTACCGGACGGATGTCGAGTCGGCCGCCGACACGGTGCGACGGGTATTGGACGTGGGGGGAGACGCCCTCGCGGTCCCGGTCGACGTGCGCGTCGCGCTCGACATCGACCGGCTCGTGGCCGAGGGCCACCGGTGGAAGGGGGCGCTGCATGGTGTCGTCGCGAACGCGGGCGTCTACCGCGGCGACGCCCTCTCGGCCGTCGGCCAACCCGAGTGGCAGGCCGTCATGGCGACGGACCTGGAAGGGACGTTCCGTACGATCCAGGCTGCGGCTCCGTACCTCGAGAACGAGAGTGGGGCGAGCGTCGTGACCGTCTCCAGCATCCTCGGACAGCACCCCGCCGCGGGCGGCGTTCCCTATCAGGCCGCGAAGGCCGCCATCGAGCAGATGACCCGCGGCCTCGCCATCGAGCTCGCTCCTCGGATCCGGGTCAACTGCGTCGCGCCGGGGTTCATCCGGACGGACATGAACCGGGACGGTCACACCGATCCCGAGTTCGCTCGCCGGGTATCGGAGGCCACCCCGCTCGGGCGCTGGGGGGAGCCCGAGGACATCGCCCCCGCGGTACGGTTCCTCCTGAGCGAGGAGGCCGGCTGGCTGACCGGCCTCGTGCTGCCCGTGGACGGAGGCCTCCCGTTGCCGTGATCGCGGGAGACGGGGACCGCCCGCGCGTGTTGTTGGTGGGCGCCGCCGAGGATTCGGTCCGCGAGGCCATTCGGGAGGCACTCACCCTGGCGGGCGGAACGGTCGTCGAGCCTGCCTATGGGCCGTCGGGTACCTTCCCACCCTCCACCGGCCCCGGGCTCTCCGAGGCTGTCTCCGGCGCCATCGTCCTGCTGAATGCCTCGTCCGACCTCCCCGCGCTCGGGCGCTGGGTGAATGAGTCTCGCTCGCTTCTCTCCGTCCCCGCCTCGATAGTCCTCGTACTCGTCGATCTCCCCTCAGAAGGGGCCGCGCCGCTCCCCACGGCGCGGGCGTCGCTGGCCGACTTCGTCCGGTCTCGGGCCCGCGCGTTCGGCCCGGGAGTCCGGCTCAACCTGGTTCGATTCGGCCGAACTAGCGGGGGACGGGCGGCCCTGAGCGGCCGGGCGGGTTCTCCGTCGGACGTGGCGGGCGCGGTCGCGTTCCTCGTCTCCGACGGCGCCCGGTTCATCACCGGGGCCACCCTCGAGGTCGACGGGGGAGCCGGCCTGCGCTGGCCCCTGGATGGAGTGGACGGCTGACCCCAGCGCCCGAGCTAGGGGTCCTTACGCGTAGTGGCTCAGCGAGGATCGCTCGCGGCGGGAATCCTCCCGCTGATCGCCCCGCTCTTCGGCACGGCGCTCCCGCTCGCACTCCTCCTCGCTGACCCACTGGAACCGGACGTCCTCGGGGTGGTCGTGGACGATGTACGCGCCGGCCTCGAACGCTGACGCGAGGAGCTCCTCGAAGTCGTCGGCCTCGCTGCCCTCGAGCCGACCGGCGGTCCGCCAGTACCAGTCGGGCGCCTTCCCGGCGGCCTGGAGGTACTCCGTGATGAGGTCGTAGACCGAGGTCCGGGAGTCGGCGAGACGGACGTGCAGGTGCTTGTGCTCCGCGTCGGAAGGCGCGGGCGAGGACTCGGCGCTCACGGCGGCGGATTCCCCGGCCGGTCTATAACACCTCGCGGCGCCACCGCCGCAAAAGGAACCCTTCAATACCCTCGGGCGTTTCGGAGCAGCCGTGATGGACTCGGACGCGGACACGTCTCCGCCGCCGCCCCCGCCCGCGTCCCCATCGACCCGATACGCCTACCTCGTTGCCCGGCTGAGGAACCGGCAGATCACCATGAACGAGGCGACCGAGCTGTTCGAGATGCAGCAGACCACGCTCGCGAGCGCGCTCGCGCGGGCGCGGTCCGCTCCGCCTCCTCCCCCCTCCCCCGCGGCCGGCACTGCCGCGGAGCCGGCCGCCGCCCCGCCTCCGAGCTTGGGGACGCTGCCGGACGACGCCTTCTGGATGGGCCTCCTCGCCGCCGGCGCGGGCGCGGGTCTCCTCGCAGCCGTGCTGAAGCGGGCGAGGGACGGGCCCGCGGGCGACGCGTCCGCGGGCCGCGGGTCAGCTCCCTCCTCCGGGCGGTAGCGGCGCCATGGACAAGGCATCGTTCGTCTTCGCGCACTTGGCCGACGCCCACGTCGGCGCGTGGGCTCGGGACCCCGCGATCCGGCTCGCCCTCCGGCAGAGCCTTCTACGGTCGATCGCGGTCGCCGAGGAGCGAGGAGCCGAGTTCCTGCTGATCTCGGGGGACCTGTTTCACACGCCCGTTCCCGACCCGACGGAGGTTGCCCCCGTCGCCGCGGCCCTCCGGGCGTTCACCGAGCGGGGGCGACGGGTCTACGTCATCTACGGCTCGCACGACTACGTCGCTCACCGGACGAGCTGGCTCGACGTGCTGGCGGAGACCGGGATCTTCCTGAGGGCCGCGCCGGAAGCGGTTCGGGCGGAGGGGACGCGCTGGACGCTTCCGTTCCAGATCGACGAGCCGACCGGTGCGGTCATCGCCGGGATCTCCGGCCGCTCTCACGGGCTCGACCGGAGCTATTTCGCCGCCGTGGATTCCGAATCATTCCGGCAACAGCCGGGCTTTCGGATCTTTCAGTTCCATGCCGCGGTCGACGAGTTCCTCCCCGAAGGCCTGCGGGAACACATCCACGGGATCCACCGGGACGACCTGCCCCGGGGGTGCGACTACTACGCGGGCGGCCACATCCACTACACGTACGTGGGTTCCGGCCCGGAGGGCGGCCTTCTCGTCAATCCGGGGGCCGTCTTCGGCACCAGCCTCACCGACCTCGAGAACGGGATTCGAGGGCGGACCCACCAAGGGCTCGCCATCGTAACGGTCGAGAACGGCGTCCCCTCGGTTGAGTTCGTCGACACCGCTCCGCGCGAGCGCCTCCGCGTGTTCGACGTCGACATCTCGGGGAAGAGCGCCGACGAAGCGCGGTCATCCGTCCAGAAGGCCATCGAAGGGGAGGCGGGTCCCGGATTGATCCTGTTGCCACGCCTTCACGGGACCCTGAGCTCGGGGACCTTGGGTGGTCTCGGACTCGGCCGGACGGAGCGCGGCCCGGGTTCTTCCGACGTCGAGGCGATCCACTGGGACCTTCGGGACACCGCCCCCACGGCGGCGACAGCCGAATCGTCGACCGAGACGGAGTACGCTCTCGTCGACCAGGCGATCTCGACCCTCGCGGCCGCCGATCCCGGGGCGCTGGGGGACCTCTGGGCCGGCCGCGCGGAAGCCGGGATTCGCGAGCTTCTGAAGGAGCTCTCCCAGCCGATTTCGGAGGGGGAGGGTCGGCAGGACTACGAGACCGCGCGGATCGACGGAGCCTTTCGGATCCTCGGCGTGCGGCCGGAGCCTCGAGGCTAGCCGTGCAGCTTCGGACCCTGCGGGTGGAGAACATCCGGAGCTACGAGCACGCGGAGCTCGAACTCCCCGGCGGAACTACCCTCCTCATGGGAGATGTGGGAGCGGGCAAGACGTCGCTCCTCTACGCGATCGAGATGGCGTTGTTCGGCTTCGCCGAAGTGGACCCCGCGTTCCTCGTCCGTCACCAGGCGGCTGACGCGCAGGTGGCGTTGACGCTGGAGGACGCCGGCCACCGCTACGAGCTTCGTCGGCGATTCCGGCGCAAGGTGAGCCGGGGCCGGGAGACGTTCCAGCTCGAGTCGAGCAGCTACTCCGAAGATGGGGTCACCAAGACGTACTCCACGACGGAGCTCCGGCAGCGGACGATCGAGCTGCTGGGCTTTCCGGACAACCCGAATCCCCGGGCCCATTCGGACCTCTGGCGGTGGGCGGTCTACATCCCCCAGGAGCGGATGCGCGAGATCCTCGAACAGAATCCTTCGGTCCGCCTGGAAACGGTCCGCAAGGCGCTCGGCCTTGAGCAGTACCGGGTCGCCGCCGAGAATGCCGGATTGGTCGCCCACGAGCTGGGCCAGCGCGCCAAACATCGCCGGGCCGAGGCCGCGGGGCTCCGCGGATACATCGAGGAGGTGGACCGGTGGCGCCGGATCGGCGCCGAGGCTGCGGCGGAACGGACGGCGGCGGAACGGGAGGAGGCGCAAGTCCGACCCCGGCTCGCCGCCCACGACGCGGAAGTGCGTCGATTCGAGCTCGAGATCCAGCAGGCGACGGCCCACCGGCAGGAACGGGAATCGGCCGCCCGACGCCTCGCGCAGTTGACGCGCGCCCTCGAAGAGAACGTGCATCGGCGGGGAGACCTGGCCACGCTCGTATCCGCGCGCAGCCGAGAGTCGGCGCGACGCCCCGACGTTGTCGCCCGCCTCGCGGTCGAGTCAAACCGTCTCGAAGACGCTCGCCGCCTCCGGGACGCGTCGAGACAGGACCTCGAGCGGCTCGAGGGCGAGCGCGCAGTCGTGGAGGCCCAGCAGTCCGTTTCTCGGAAGGCGCGGGATTCTCTCGGCGAGCTCGGTGCACGCCTCGACCGGAGTCGAAGGGAGCTCGTCGAGCGAGAGACCGAGCTACGGGCATCGGAGTCCACGGCCCCCACCCGCGAACCCCCCGCGCCGACCCCGAGGACCTCGGCCGAGATCGGCGAGGAGATTCGGGAAATGCAGTCGCGGGCGGAAGGGTTCGCGGGGGAGCTGGCGAGGGCCGAGCTGGTCTCCCGCGACCTGGTGGAGCTCCTGCAGGAAGGGCGATGCCCCCGATGCCACCAAACGGTTCGACCGGAAGAGTTCGATGTTCACCGCGCCGAAGCCGACGCTCGGGTGGAACAAGCCCGGCTTAATGTCCGAGCCGCCGCGGACCGGCGCACCCACCTCGAGGAGGAACGACGGGCGCGGGAGAGGTTCGACCGGGCCCACCAGAACTGGGAGCACGCGGAGGCCCGCCGTCGGGACCTTCGGCGTGAGCTCGACGCGGCGCGAAAGCGCGTAGAGGAGCTCGAGTCGCAGGTCACGGCGGTGAAGCTCGAGCTGGAGCGTTCGGAGGAACGGGCGTCGGAACAGGCGAGGATCATCCATCAGCGGGACGAAGCGGCCCGCCGCCTGGCCGACACCGTCCGCAACGTCGATGCCCTCTCCGAATCCTGCGGCCGTCTCTCCCAGGAGGTCGAGCGGCTCCGCGTGTTCGAGGCGGATGTCGACCGGCTCCGTTCCGAGCTTGCCCGCCTCGATAGCGAGATCTCCGAGCGTCATCACGAGCTTACGGAGACCACGGACCGGCTGAAGCAGCTCGACTCGGCCCTCTCGGATACCTCGGCCCTGGAGGGGTCTCTGGAGACGGCTCGCGCCGCCCGAGCCGGGAGCGCGGCGCTCCTCGACCAGTTGCATGCTCGCATCGGGGCGGCGACGCGCAGCTCGGTCCACGCGAGCGAACAGCTCGAGCGCGCTGAGGACGGGGCCCGCCGGGGCCGCGAGCTCGAGACCGACGCCGATCGCTTGGACCGGCTGGCCACGTGGCTCACCCGGCCCTTCCGAGAGGCGATGGAGTCCCTCGAGCAGCGGGTCCTCACCCGCGCGCAGTCGGAGTTCGAGCGGGCGTACTCCCGCTACTTCCACTCTCTCGTGGACGACCCGGCGCTGGTCGCCCGGTGCGACAGTGCCTTCAGCCCGGCCGTCGAGATCAATGGCGAATGGACCCCGGCGGAGGCGCTCAGCGGCGGAGAGCGCACGGCGCTGGCCCTCGCCTACCGGCTCGCCCTCGGTCACGTCGTCCGCGCGTTCGGCCAACTTACGCTCGAGACCCTCATCCTGGACGAGCCAACGGACGGGTTCTCGGCCGAGCAGGTCTCTCGGATGGGGGAGCTGCTGGACGAGCTCGGCCTCCCCCAGGTCATCCTCGTCTCTCACGAGGGGGGATTGGGCGCCGTGGCCGACCGCGTTGTCCGGGTTCGCAAGGAAGGGGGCGCCTCGACCCTGACCACGGAGGACGAGACCCGGACCGGATCGGGCCCACCGATCCCGGCCGCGACGCAGACTCCGCCCCCGCGACCGCGACGCCGACGGATCACCGTCGAGGATGCGTCGGCCCGCGTCCCCACTCCCTGAGTCGCTGCTGGAACGTCTCTGGTGACCAGGGTGCCACTTCCGCCAGCTGGAGGTCCTCCGAAAGGTGCTCGGGACCCTTGGCCCCGACGAGCGCCGCCCGGCTTCCCGGGGCGGACCGGGCGAACTGGAGGGCGGTCTGGGCCCGGCTCAGGGTGCGGTCCGTCGGCCCCGAGCGCGCGAGCTGCCCCTGGACCAGCGGTATGCTCGTGAAACAGGCGATTCCCAGGGCGCTCGCCGCCTCGAACAGCGGGACCGTTCGACCGCCGACGGGTTGATTCGCGGAGGACGCCGCCTCGGGCATCGCGAGATTGAAAGGGAACTGGATGGAGCGAAACCCATGGCTCGAGCCCCCAGCATCCCGCGCCATGTTAACCGCGAGCTCCAGGGAGAGGTAGGACGGATCGTCCGGGGCCACCCGGAGCGAGTCCCATGTGGCGAGCCCATACGAGCCGATCGTTCCCCGTCGGCGTAGCTCTTCGAGCGTGGTGAACGCCTGGCGCAAGCGTCGACCGAACTCGATCGGGCCGACGACCGGAAGCTGTGTGTCGGGCGCGTTGTGCAGGTAGACCAGGTCGAGCGTCTCGAGCCCGAGGTTGTTCCGCGAACGCTCGATCTGGTCCACCAGGTAGTCGGGAGCCATCGAGTGGCAGCCCTCGACGATATCGTCGGGTCGGAGTACTCCCGTTCGGACCAGGGTCCTCTCCACCCATTCCTCAGGCGGGACGTCGCTCTCGATGTCGGGAGCGAGGTAGCCAGCCTTCGTGGAGATGAACACGGCCTCGCGGCCGACGTGCTTCGCGGCAACGGCACGCGCGAGCGCACGCCCGACGCTGCGTTCGGCGCGCTGGAACCGGTAGTTGATGGCGGTGTCGACCACGTTGACGCGACCCGATCGAAGGCCCACCTGTACGGCCGTTTCCACCAGCCCATCCGTCGCCCCGTCGGGGCGTCCCAGATACGTACCAAGTCCGACCGAGGAGAGGGTGAGTCCGTCGACCCCCCGACGGAAGTGCCCCGCGGCCACCTTGCCGGCGCTCCGTTGCGCGAACTGCTCTGTCGCGTCGGGGGTGGCGGCCCCGGCGAGCCGCGTCAGGGGGCGGCCCCCGGACCGGCGAAGTCGCGGTCGCGAGTTCGCACAAGACAGATGAAGGGTCGCGGGCTGGACCGGCCGGGTCGGTACTCACGCCTCGCCGGAAGTACGGACGCTTGCGGAAGCCGATCGCCCCCGTCCCCAAGGAGCGCTGTCGCTGCTGTCGACTGCATCGTCCCTGCCCGATCCACCCGCGCACCGAGCGCTGAACAGCTAGGGTCCCGCGCGCCGGGCGGGCGGCGAGGTCCCCAGGAAGGGGAGGGTCCGCGGGCCCCGGCTGGGCGGGCCGCGCCGGCGAGGAGGCCGTCCTCCCAGGAGAAGCGGGGTCGCGATCTCGCGATGAAATCGGTCCGCGGCATCCCGGAGCTGGTTGAGGAATCGGGGCGAGAGCTTCCCCCGCGCCCGGTCGAGCCGTGCCGCCCACTCGAATCGGGACTGTTGCCATCGGTAGAGCGCCTCGGGGTACGCCGCCTCGTAGAGGAGGCTCCGGCCGCCCACTTTCGGCCGTCCACGGGCACCGGCGAGTCGCTCCCGCACGCTGTCGTAGAACCGGGTTCCGGGGATCGGGACCGCGATCGACACGGAGTACTCTTCCGGGCTGAACTTCCGGAACAGCTCGAGCGTCGCTTCGATGTCCTCGAGCGTTTCGCCGGGGTAGCCCAGCATAAGGAACCAGAACTGCCGGACCTGGGCCGCGCGCAGGCTCTCGGCCGCCCGCTCCACCTGGGCGAGCCGGGTTCCCCGGTTCATGAGGTCGAGCATCTTCTGGCTGCCGGATTCCACCCCCACATAGACCCGGGCGAGACCGGCCTCTCGCATGCGGTGGAGAAGGTCCGGCTTCAGCAGGTCGACGCGGGCGAGGCACTCGAACTTGAGCCCGAGCTCGGCGCGGATCATCCCGTCCAGGAGCTCTTCCAGCCACCCCCGGTGGATCCCGAACACATCGTCGCAGAACCGGACGTAGTCGACCCCGAACCTCTCCTTCAGCGCCCTGAGCTCGGTGAGAACTCGACCCGTCGACTGCTGGCGGAAGCTGCGGCCGAACGTCGGTTTGGAGCACCAGGAGCAGTCGAACGGACACCCGCGGGAGGTGAGCACGGCCGTGCGACGCTCCCCGGTCCGCTCTTCCCAGCGGCGGAGGTACCCCTCCATGTCCACGAGATCCCACGCCGGGAGCGGCAGCTCGTCGAGGTTCCTCAGGAAGGGACGCGGGGGCCCTCGGACGACCTTGGCACCCTCGCGCATCCACACCCCGGGCAATCCCCGCGGAGAACCCCCACTGGCCACGACTCGGGCGAGCTCGTCGAGGGTGGCTTCCCCCTCGCCCCCGACGACCGCGTCGAACCCGCCGTCGAGGTAGGTCTCCGGCCGCGTGGCGGCGTCCGGCCCACCGGCGACGCTGAACGTGCGGGCGGCCCGCGCGCGCCGGGCCACGTCCAGCGACCGATTCAGCGTGAGCGTCTTGGTGTGGACCCCGACGACGTGCACGGGCTCACGTCGAAGGTGATTGGAAACCGGTTGTGCATCCCGATGGAAGGTGAGGTCGAGCATCGCGACGTCGACGGCGTGGGCGCGCAGGTAGGCCCCCAGGGTCAGGAGACCCAGAGAAGGGTAGAGCTCGACGAACTTCCGCTCCATCGGGTCCTCGCGGGCCACGTACGGGTCGACCAGCAGCACGCGCGGGGTGGTCCCGGTCATCGACGGCTCCGGGCGCGGGCGACCTTCCCCGGAGGCATGGAGATCGCCCCCACGGGACAGTACGGGATGCACCACCCGCATTCCGAACAGTGCGGGAGAACCTCGAGACGCGTCGGAGTCAGGTCGAGCGCGTTGGGTGGGCAGACCCCGGTGCAGAGACCGCAGAGGACGCACGTATCGGGGTCGACCTGGATCACGAATCCGTCGCCCCCGCTGCCGAGGGCTCCACGTCGGCCGGGGCCGCGGACCCGAGCGCACGCCCCAGCGCCGCGAAGCCGGTGAGCGCGCACTTCACCCGTACCGGGGAGAGCGGGATCCCGAGGAGCTTCAGGACGTCGTCCCGGGAGAGGTGGCCGGCGTCCTCCAGG
Organism: Thermoplasmata archaeon; assembly: GCA_035632035.1. Classification (GTDB taxonomy): domain Archaea; phylum Thermoplasmatota; class Thermoplasmata; order Lutacidiplasmatales; family UBA184; genus Lutacidiplasma. The sequence continues at coordinate 12,920 of DASQHP010000019.1, forward strand.
GAGAGTCCCTTCAGCTTCTCCGTCAGCATGGACGCGCTCGCCATGCTGATGGCGCAGCCGTCGCCCGAGAAACGAACCTCCTCGATCTTCGCGTGCCCGGGATCGAGCTTCAGCTGGAGCCGGATGTGGTCCCCGCACAGGGGGTTGCTCTCTTCCCCGGACCGGTCCGCCCCTTCGAGCGGCCCAAAGTTCCGCGGAGCCCGGTAGTGCTGCAGGATGATCTCCTGATACATGTCGTAGGCCATCAGCTACCTCGCGGGATCGCGGGACCGTGGGACGGACCGATGCGAGCATAATAAAGGACGCGCGCCGCCGACGTTTCCCTCGATAGTGACATCCTTGAAACCCCCAGGCCCGCACATCTTATAACCACGTCCTCGTGTGTAAATTCGATGGCCTCGTCGGTGCCGCAGTACGACGAATGGCTGGACGAATCGACGGTCGAGGCGCTCGGCCACTCGCTCGGGGATCCCGCGTCCGTGCGATCCGCCCGCACCGAGGCCCTCCGCGCGTTCCGGGAGCTTCCGCTCGAGCCGAATCCCCTGTACCGGAAGTACGGGTACTTCGCCGGTGTCGACCTCGCTCACCTGAACCCCTCGGCGCGGGGTCCCCCGACACCTCCACCGCCGGCCCAACCCGGAACGGTGCAGATCGTCCACGACGCCGCCGGTACCCGGGTGGCGTTGCCGCCGGAGCTCGCCAGCCGCGGGGTCGCGGCGGAACTCCTGCCCGACGTTTGGGCCGCCGGTGACTCGACCGCAGAGGAGTTCTTTCGCGTCGACCGCACCGCCGAAGACCGATTGAGCGCCCTCGCCCTCGCGGTGATCAACCGGGGGTACCGGCTCACCATTCCTGAGCACCTCGAAGCTCCGGTTCGTGTCCAGGACATCACGGTGCTGAGCGCGCCCCATGAGGGGCTGTCGGTGCACCGATCCGTGTCGGTCGGCGCGGGAAGCCGGCTCCTCTTCAGCGAGGAATGCTACTCGACCAGTGAGCCGGACCACCAGCGGCGCGTGGGCTCGTCGGTCCAGCTGACCCTCGGCGACGGGGGCCAGGCGAGCTACCTCGCCGTCCACGCTCCCGACGCCCGGGCCATCGGCCTCTATTCCCGCCGCGCGACGCTCGGACGCGCGTCGCGCCTCGGCTGG
>DASQHP010000020.1:0-8173 GCA_035632035.1 Thermoplasmata archaeon
CCGATCCGCTCCCAGGACCCGAAGTGGGTGTCGGTTCGGAACGTCCTCGCCCTGAGCGGGAATCCGACCGGTCCGGCTGGCGACGCCGCGCTGGCCGAGCTCGCGGACAGCGTGGCCCGACGCCTTCCCGGAAAGCTCGCGACGAAGTATCCCAAGGAGGCCGTCGCGGGCCGGTTGCGCACGGTCCTCGACATCGCGAACCGGCCCGTCGCGGTGGCCGATGTCCACCACGACGTGGAGGACGTCGCCGAGATCTTCACGCGGCTCAACCAGCAGGGGACCGGGGTGACCGAGGCCGATGTGAGCCTCGCGGTCGCCGCGACCCAACACGGCGGGTGGGTCCGGGAAGAGTTCCTGCCGTTCCTCCGGAACCTGGAGGAGTCCGGCTATGAGGTCGACCCCGGAGTCGCGATCCGTGTCCTAACCGGGGGCGGGGAGGGGCATGTCCGGCTGGGGGAGGTCCCGCGCGAGTTCTGGAGCTCGGAAGGCTTCGGGGCCGCGTGGGAGAACACCCGAGAATCTCTCTCGGCGATCGTGAGCGGACTGGTCGGCTCCGGGGTGCTCTCCTCGGCGCTTCTCCCGTCCCAGACGGCGCTCGTCCCGTTCGCGCTGTTGCACATGAAGCACGGAGCCCGGGGGTTCCTGTTCCCCCGCGCGCTCCACTGGTATCTCATGGCCTGCCGGGACTCCCGATACTCGGGGTCATCCTCCTCCACCCTCTCGGAGGACGTCCGCATCGTCCGGGAGGCCACCGACTTCGCCGAGGCCATCCAGGCGCTCCGCGGGGCCCTCGAGGTCGAGTTCCGCCTCACGCCGGACGAGTTCCTCGCCCGGTCGACGTGGAGCCGACCTCTCCTGCTGATCGTCTACCTCACTCTCGCCTCCCGGAAGGCCACGGACTGGGCCACCGGGCTCCCGCTCGGGCAGCCCCGTGCGGAGGGCGCGGTCGAGTACGGATTCGCCCCGCACTGGCACAGTCTCTTCCCCCGCAGCCGGGCCGTGCTCCGCTCTCCCCGATACGACTACACGCCGGACGAGGTCGGCGCGGTGGCCAATCTGGTCGCGCTCAACGACCGCGCCAAGGATCGGAGGTGGTCGAGTACCCCTCCCTCCAAGTATCTCGAGACCGCGCGCGTGACGGACGAGCAGTTGACCCAGCAGCTGGTCCCCCTCGACCATGACCTCTGGGATCCCGACCGGTACCGGGACTTCCTCGCGGCCCGGGCCGCCCAGCTCGCCTCGGCATGCAACGACTATCTCGCGCGCCTCGTCGGTTCAGCGCGCTGAGACCGCGGGATCCGGGGGGTCCCGGAACCCTCCCAAACCGGCTGAAGTTACTTAAGGGAGTTAAGTGCTTAGGGGGGTTAAGTCATGCCCCTCTTCGACCTCGCACCGAAGGACTCGATGAAGACCCTCTTCGGTCGCCAGCGCGAGCTCGCGGAGCTGGTCCGGCTGGTGCGCGCGGGTCGGTGGGTCGTGGTGCTCGGGCCGCGGATGGTCGGCAAGACGAGCCTCCTCAAAGCCGCGAACCAGCAGTTCGACCGCCCGGCGGTCTACGTGAACCTCTGGGGGGCTCGCGGGACGCTGGGGTTTGTGAACGCCTTCGTCCACGGCCTCAACTCGAATCGTTCGCTCCTCCCGCGGCTCCGTGCCGCGCTGCGCCGGGTCGAGGGGATCTCCCTCGGCCCCGGCGGGATCTCGGTCACGGCCCCGCACCGCCCGCTGCGCACGGTCTGGGACCTCCTCGATGCCATCGGTCACGAGTGGGAGCACAGCGTGATCGAGTTCGACGAGATCCAGGAGGTCGCCCCCGCGTCGGGCAGCATCCTGCGGATGCTCGGGAACGTCTTCAACACGCATCGGGACGTCGTCTTCGTGTTCACCGGCTCGCGCTTCGGCGTCAACCGCGCGCTCCTGGACCCTCCCGGAGACTCTCCCCTCTTCGGCCGTCCGCCCGCCACGGTCCAGTTGGGCCCGTTCGACCGGGCGACCTCGATCGCGTTCCTGGAGCGCGGGGTCCGGGAGTACGGGCTCAAAGTGCCGACGGAACGCCTCGCGTCGATCGTGGATCGCACGCTGGACGGGATCCCGGGATGGCTCTCCCTCTTCGGCACCCATCTCACGGTGGACCGGTTGGGCCTGGAGGCCGCGGCCGCGGCGACGGTCCGGGAGGCCCGCAACGTCGTCCGGTCCGAGCTCGCCCACTTCCTCGAGGGGCGAGAGACCGGCACCTACTGGCCCACGCTGCGCCTTTTGGCCGGTGGCGCGTCGTGGACGGAGCTTCGGGAGGGGCTCTCGGCGCGCCGGGGATCGCCGGTGAACGACAACACGATACGCAATCTACTCCGCACGCTGGGATACGCCAATCTGGTGACGGAGTTGGATGGGAGATACCAGATCCCGGATCCGATGGTTCGGGAGTACATCCTCGGAGCTCGGCGCGCTCCACGGGCGTGACGTCGAGTTCGGTCCGACTCGCCGTTCAAGGACGCCGGAAGGTGGAGGTAAAGCGCGACGACCCCGGCGGGGGCTAAGAGGCGACTCGCGGTGTCGATCGCGGCCAGCTTGAGCTCCGGAACGAGAGCCGTGTCGAACCAGAAGAGCTCGCTAGGGGTCACAAAGTTCCGGCTCCCGCCGGACCCGCTCCGGGCTGCGCGAAGCCTCCGACGGGCGTTGGGGGCGTGCGCGCCGTCCCCGGCCCACCCGAACCTGCAGTCGTACCTCGGGTCACCGCTCCCGGCGCTCGGAGTGAGGGCGGAAGGGATCGCCGCCCTCGCGAGACGAGTCGCCCACGAACTCGATGCATGGTCGAAGCTTCGGTCGCGGCAGCTGCTCCGGGAGCTGTGGGGGGGAACGACCTTCGAAGAGCGAGCGCTGGCCATCGCTATCCTGGATCGCCGGGCCCGGGCGGTTGGCTCGGCGGAGTGGCGGCTCATGGATTCCTGGGTCGACTCGGCGACCGGGTGGGCCCTCAGCGATGCCCTCGCGAGCGGGCCGATCGCGCACCTCGTCCAATCCGACCCGCGAAAATGGAACGAGACGCTCGCGTGGTCCCGGTCGAGGAATCCATGGCGCCGGCGCGCGGCTCTCTACGCACAGGCGCGTCGAGTTCGCAGCGGCGACCTGGCCGGGCCGTTCCGATTGATCGACGCTCTCCGCTCAGACCCGGACTCCTGGGTCCAGCGGGCCGTGGGCACCTGGCTCCGCGAGTGCTGGAAGCAGGACCGGCGCCGCACCGAACGATACCTCTGGCACCGGGCCCGCACGCTCCCGCCCATCGTGATCACAGTGTCGACGGAACGTGCGTCCCTCGGGTTCCGGCGTCGGCTCCGGGCCCGGGCGCGACGAGCCTATACGGGGGTGGGCGTTCGTCGTCCGTCCTCCTGAGCGCCGTTCCCGTTCAGCATGTGCGCGTTTCGATACACCCGGACGCCGATACCCGAGGAGACGAAGCCCGAACGGACCGAGGGGTTCGGGGAGATTCTCCGCAGCTACACCCCCGAGGAAGCCGTCGTGGAGGCCCAGCGGTGCCTGCAGTGCGCCATGCCGTTCTGCGTCCAGGCGTGCCCGATCACCCAGGACTGCCGGGGGTACATCGCCCTCATCGCCCAGAACCGGTTCGACGATGCGGCGCGGCTCACGCTGCAGGACAACCCGCTCGCCACGGTCCTCTGCAAGACCTGCTACCACTACTGCGAGGAGGACTGCGTGATGGGGGGAAAGGGGGTGCCGATCGCGATCCGCCACCTGAAGCGAGCGGCGCTCGAGAACGGTCGCTCGGACCTCCAGTACGTTCCGAGCGCCCCGAGGACGGAAAGGGTCGCGATCGTCGGCGGGGGTCCGGCGGGGCTGATGGCGGCCTGGGAGCTCGGGCTCCGGGGCTATCCGACCACGGTCTACGAGGCCGAGCCGTTCCTGGGAGGCCAGGTGGACACGATCCCCAAGTACCATCTTGCCGGCGATGAGCTCGACACCGACGTCGCCCGGTTCCAGAAGCTGGGGTGCACCTTCGTCACGGGCAAACGAGCCGGCGTGGACTTCACGCCCGAAAGTCTTCTCGCCGAGGGGTACCTCGCCGTGTACGTTGCCATCGGCGCCTCCGACCCTCGCGCGCTCGGGGTTCCGGGTGAGCATCTGCCTGGCGTCTTCTACGCGCTGCCGTTCCTGCTCGCGATCAACAAGGGCCCGGAAGGGTTGATCGGGCGAAAGGACCGCCAGATCGTGGTAGTGGGAGGGGGCGACGTGGCCCTCGATGCGGCCCGCTCGTGTCTGCGCATCGCTCAGGACGGCCACGTGACCCTCGTCTATCGAAAGAAGCGCGAGGAGATGCCCGCGGGGTCGGAGGAGCTCGAGGGCGGGGAGGAGGAGGGGCTGAACTTCGTCTATGAGCGAGCCCCCGTTCGGATCGAGGGGACGGGTCACGTCGAGCGTCTCATCGTCCAGCAGACCGCCGCCGGACCTCCCGATCCCCGGGGACGCCCGACCGTCACACTGGTGGGTCCAGAGGAGACGATCCCGTGCGATACCATCATCATCGCGGCCGGCGAGACCGCGAACCTCGAGGGACTTCCGGCCGAGCTCCATCTCGACACCGCGGGGCACACCTGGCCGCAGGGAAAGCGCCCCGACTGGATGACGGACGTGGAGGGCGTGTTCGCCTCGGGTGGTCGGTCCGTCGTCTACGCCATGGCCGCGGGGACGCGAACCGCCGAGGCGATCGATGCCTACCTCGCCCAGAAGGCGGGCCGGCAGCCGACTCCCCGCCCCGACCCGTTCGGAGGAGCCACCCGGCCCGCTGCTCCCAGCGGGTACGGCGGCCCCACGTGGCATCTCTAAGGGAGCGACGTTCGGCCGAGCGCGGGCTTCGATCCCGTCTCCCCTGCCGGCGCCGGGCGCTCTCGGTCCCGCGCATGGGGACGGGAACGCCGAGGAGCGTTCGACTCGGCTCAGGCGAAGGCGTAGAACCAGTACCACGCCCAGACCACCACGATCACTCCGACCCAGGCGCCGGTGAGCAGCACGGGCACGTTGCTCCAGAGCTCCGCGGGGCGCACGGTGTCGAGATACCCCGCCCCGGAATCCCGGGAGAACCGGAGCCGGTGGGCGTGGTACGGCCGCGCGAGGTCGACCGAGATCTCTTCGCCCGCGCGGCCGCCCGGGACGCGCCGAATGAGCGGCGCCGTCACGGGAGGGAAGTCGGTCTCGAGGGCGAGAGCGGCGTCCCGCCACAGGTTCTGCGCGGCGATCGTCCGATGCAGCACGACGGCCCAGACCGAGGCCATGAGGATTCCAAAGCCGGCGAGCAGCGTGGACGTGGTCGCGAAGACGGGGGGGTTCCTCAGGAGATTGATGACGACCAGCACCATCCCCGCCACCAGGGCGGAGTTCAGGACCGCGAAGTACGACGTCCGGTAGTCTGCGAGCTGCGCCTCGTGCTCGGCCAGCTTCTCGTACTTGTCATGGAGCCATCGACGCTCTCCCGAGGGGAGGGTGGAGGACATCCAGGGAGGAGCTTCCATGAGTTCGTCCGAATCGACCTGGATAGGCCGATTAAGGTCGAGGTGGAGGGCATTTGACCCGAGCCGCGCCAAGGGCGAACCCCGCGCGGGCCCCAACCGTTAAGCCCGGAACTCCCTGCGAGCGACGGGGAACGGCGTGCAGGCGTTCGTCAAGACCCGACGGGCTCCCGGCGGAGAACTGACCCGAGTACCGGAGCCGAAGCCGCGGGCCGACGAGGTGCGCGTCCGCGTTCGGGCGTCCTCGATCTGCGGGACGGATGTGCACATTTGGGAGTGGAACGCGTGGGCCCAGTCCCGCGTCCGTACGGTTCCCATGATCTTCGGTCACGAGCTGAGCGGCGAGGTGGTCGAGGTGGGCCGGGAGGTGACGAGCCTCGCCGTCGGCGACCACGTGTCGGCCGAGACGCACATCGCGGACGGGACCTGCTACCAGTGCCGGACGGGCAAGATGCACATCTGCGCGAACGTCCAGGTCTTGGGCGTTGACCGGGACGGGATCTTCGCGGAGCAGGCGGTCCTGCCGGCGGTGAACGCGTGGAAGAACGATCCGGCGCTCGATCCGGTTCTCGCATCGATCCAGGAGCCGTTGGGGAACGCCGTTCACTCCTTGCTCCCCGAGGACAACATCGAGGACCTCGCCGGGAAGAACGTCCTCGTGACCGGCTGTGGGCCGATAGGGCTTCTCGCCATCCTGGTTGCGAAGACGCTGGGCGCCGAGCGCGTGATCGCGACCGAGGTCAACCCCATCCGCATCGACCTCGCGCGCAAGATGGGCGCGGACCTGGTGGTCAACCCCAAGGAATCCGGCGACGGGACGGCTCAGCGCGTTCGGGACGCCACGGACGGCCGCGGCGCGGATGTCTCCGTCGAGATGTCGGGGCACCCGAGCTCGCTTCGGCTGGCGTTCGACGCGTTAACCCCCGGCGGACGGGTCTCCTTGCTGGGCCTGTTCGACGGGGAAGCCTCGCTCGACGTCGACAACGCGCTCATCTTCCGCGCCGCCCGGGTCCACGGGATCTTTGGTCGCCGCATGTTCGAGACGTGGTACCAGGTGAAGAGCCTGCTAGCCCGTCCGGCGTTCCGGGAGAAGATGGCCCAGATCGTCACCCACCGGGTCCCGATCCCGGAGCTCGGGCGCGCGATGCAATTGATCGAGTCCGGCCAGGCGGCCAAGGTCTCGCTGGAGGCGAAGTGGTGACGGGAATGCGCGACCCGACCGGTTTCCTCCGCGAGGAGTACGACCAACTCGTGCAGGCCGACCTCGACTGGAAGCTCCGGGTCCTCCATGGCCCGAGCGCCCCGTGGTGCGACATCGACGGGAAGAAGGTGCTGATGTTCTGCTCCAACAACTATCTCGGCCTCAGCAATCATCCGCGCCTCAAGGAGGCGGCCCTCGAGGCGGTCCGCACCCACGGAGTCGGGTCGGGGTCCGTGCGCCCGATCGCCGGCACGATGGATATCCACATGGAGCTCGAGCGCCGCCTCGCCCAGTTCAAGCGGGCGGAGGCGTCGCTCGTCTACCAGACGGGGTTCGCGACGAACGCCGGTCTCATCCCCCAGCTCGCGGGCGACGGGGATGTCATCGTGAGCGACGAGCTGAACCACGGTAGCATCATCGACGGGGTCCGCCTGTCGAAGGCGGACAAGTCCGTCTACCGCCATGCCGACGTCGCGGACCTCCGTCGGGTCCTGGAGGAGATCGAACGGCACGCCCCCGCGTACCGTCGCATCCTCATCATCACCGATGGAGTCTTCTCCATGGACGGGGACATCGCCCCCCTCGACCAGATCGCGAAGGCCGGCGGCGAGCACGGGGCGATGGTCTACGTCGACGACGCCCACGGCGAAGGCGTGCTCGGGGAGGGTGGGCGCGGGATCGTCTCCCACTTCCACCTCCGCCGGGACCAGGTCCAAGTCGAGATGGGTACCTTCTCGAAGGCGTTCGGGGTCGTAGGCGGGCATATCTCGGGCTCGCGGGACCTGGTCAACTTCGCCTACAACAAATCGAGGACCTGGCTGCTGAGCGGCTCCCACCCTCCGGCGGTCGCCGCGGCCTGCCTCGCGGCGGTCGACGTGCTCGAACGCGAGCCCGAGCACGTGGAACGTCTGTGGAGCCACACCCGGCGGTTCAAGAAGTCGATGGGAGATCTCGGGTTCGACATCGGCCACAGCCTCACCCCCATCACCCCCGTGATGGTCGGCGACAGCTCGAAGGCTAAGCGCCTCAGCGCACGGCTCTTCGAGCTCGGGGTCTTCGCGCTCCCGATCGTCTTTCCCATGGTCGCCAAGGACAAGGCTCGGATCCGCACGATCATGAACGCGGCGCTCAGCGACGATGACGTCACCTTCGCCATCACCGCGTTCGAGAAGGCCGGCCGCGAGCTGTCGCTCATCTAGTCGCCGGTCCGAGCCCGACAGGGAGGGCCGGGGGGCGAACTCACCCGAACGGGTGGCCGCAGCTCGGACAGTAGCCCCGCGGACCCTGGGGGACCCGGGCGCCGCAGTTCCGGCATACCCCGCCCGAGGTCGTGCCGGGAAACAGGTCGTCCATGTCCTCCGTCGGATGGAACACCAGGGCCAGGATGCCGCCGACAACCCCGAGAATAAGGCCGATGAAGAACCCCGCCCCACCGATGAGGCTCAGCAGCGAGAGG